>JBLMZM010000053.1:0-114413 GCA_050258815.1 Ignavibacteriales bacterium | reverse complement strand
TCACTACCCCTTATTGGAATCAGTCTGCCTGACAGGGCGCTGAATAATGCTGAGCGTACGAGGATAGAATATACCATTAAAAAGAGCTATGACCAGTTTATAGCAAAAGTTGCCGAAGGCAGAAAGCTCAGCGTGGAATATATTGATTCCATCGCGCAGGGAAGGGTATGGATCGGACCGGATGCCTTAAGAAACGGGCTGGTGGACAGGATTGGGGGACTAAGTGAGGCAATAAGAATTGCAAAGGAAAAGGCGGGAATTAAAGGTGACAGGGATATACGCTTTGTTCAGTATCCTGGTATGCCTCTATTTAACCTGAATTTCCTTCAGCCTAAACTGTTTGGGCTGGAGAACAGGGAGAATGAATTTCTCGAATTTATGAAATTCAGGATAGAACACAACGGTGAGCCGATGCCGGTTTTACCGCTGGAAGACTGGGGGATGAATAAATAGAATGAAGCATCCCGGCCGGATCCGGTTTATTGTTAATCTTCCGGGCTTTTATTATCTTATCAGCCTGCATATTTCAAAGGAACCGGTGGCTTGTATAAACCAGTAAGAAAAATAGTGCTGATTTTAATCCTGATAGTCCTGTTACCAGTGATCTTCCTTTCGGTATATGAATTATCTGCAATCAGTGTAAACGAAAGGGTGATCGAAGAAACACTTAACAATCAGCTTGATGCAATCCTGTTTTCAGTAAACCAGTATACTGAGGATGTGGTTAATGACTGGGCTGCCAGAATAAGTTTGTCTGCTGCAGAAGAAAACCCCGGAGAACAGGGTACAGGAATAAATAAGCTCCTTAGTGAAAATCCGATAAGCATGGTTTTCCTTGCAGATGACATTGGCCTGAATAATTTTACCCTCTTTAATTCCGGACTGAACATTCAGTCAGGACATGATTCCGCGGCACTTAAGAATGAACTTAAAGAAATATTCAGGACAAATGAAGCCAGGATACGTCGGCTTTATACCTATAGCCGGGGCGGATACAGAAAGATTGAAACACTTACCTCCCCGGGGCAGGCATTCTCCGGTTTAATGGTCTTTCTTCCTAATGACGGCAGCAGCCGTATCTGCGGAATCAGTATTAATGCAGAAAGGTTTATTTACAGTAAGATGGCTCCCAAGCTTCAGGAAGTGTCGCGCGGTAAGTTCATTATCACCGTTCTTGGACAAAATAATAATGCCGTCTACAGTACAGAGGGAGGTGCTAAAAACGAGGTAGCCCAGATGAGGCCGCTCTGGCTATTGCCCTCATTTAATCTGGGTATAACTCTGAAGGGCGTCACAATAGGGGACCTGATAAAAAGCAGGTACAGGATGAGTCTCATACTCGTTGCCTGTGTAAATATACTTCTTATTGCCGGCATCTGGCTCGTGTTCCGGAATATAAAAAAAGAGATGCGCCTGGCGCAGATAAAGTCGGATTTTGTTTCCAATGTTTCGCACGAGCTCAGGACGCCATTGGCTTTAATCAGCATGTTTGCCGAAACCCTTGAAATGGACAGGGTGCGAACCGAGGAAAAAAAGAAAGAGTATTATGGCATAATAAGCCAGGAGGCGGGCCGGCTGAGCAGGATAGTGAACAAGATACTGAGCTTTTCACAAATCGAAGCCGGGAAGAAAAAGTATAACCTGAGAGATGCTGATCTGAATGTCCCGGTTGAAGAGATATTTAATACGTACAAGTTTCATATGCAGAATAACGGATTTCATTTTGGCTTTGAACCGGATATGGAGCTGCCTGTAATAAAGGCCGATTGTGAGGCCGTTTCACAGGCCGTAATAAACCTGATTGACAATGCAGCCAAGTACAGCCGTGAGAAGAAAGAGGTGACTATTCTTACAGGCGTTGAAGACGAATATGTTTTTATTGAGGTAAAGGACAAGGGGATCGGTATTCCTGCGGAGGACCATCAGCGGATATTTGAAAAATTCTTCCGGGTTTCCACCGGCGACGTGCATAACGTTAAGGGTACGGGACTGGGACTGGCACTCGTGAAACATGTAATGGACGCGCATGGCGGAAAAATTGAGGTCACGAGCACTATAGGGCAGGGGAGCTCGTTCAGGCTGCTCTTTCCGAAAGATAAAAACTCACATACAAAGTAATAAGCAAGAGGAAAAAGATGAGCAGAATTCTTATCGTTGAGGATGAAATCAATATGCGAATGGGCCTGAAGGATAACCTTGAGTTTGAAGGCTATGAGGTGGATTGTGCAGAGGAGGGCCGCGAGGGGTTGAGAAAAGCCTCAGAACATAATTACAATCTGATACTTCTGGATGTGATGCTGCCGAATTTATCAGGATTTGATATATGCAGGACAATAAGAAAAAACGGAATTACTACTCCCATTATACTTCTTACTGCAAAGGGAGAGGAGATAGATAAAGTACTGGGACTGGAACTGGGAGCAGATGACTATGTTACCAAGCCATTCAGTCTGAGAGAATTGCTTGCGCGAATCAAGGCCATACTAAGAAGAGGCGATATCAGCCACACGGGCAGTGACAGGCAGGACGTAATTAAAATAGGAAGACTGGACGTGAGTTTTCCGGCCTACACCGCATTTTCGGGTGGTGAACCGGTACAGATGTCGCATAAGGAATATGAGATACTGCGCTATCTCTGGGAACAGAGGAATAAAACCGTAAGCCGTGATGACCTGTTAAAAGAAATCTGGGGTTATGAAGAAAGAGTAACTACCAGAACAGTGGATAACTTCATATTGAAATTACGGCAGAAAATTGAAAGCGATCAGGACCACCCGCAGATAATACTTACCGTACACGGGATAGGATATAAGTTGCTGGCCAATTAGTCTCACAGTATGGATGTGTTGCTGAAATACATCCATACCAATAATAATATTTCATGCTGAAGTAACATTTGTTCCGTGCTCAGGCAGAAATATTTTATATTATGACATCTTTTTACAAACCTTTACCGCGCCATGACAACTCCTCTCAAACTGCAGGCGTCTTAATTATTAGAAACCAAAAAGATATCTGATAATTAAATGCCAAAGGAGGCCCCAAATGAAACGTTACTCAGTTATAACTTTAACCAGTGCTGCAGTTATGGCAGTCATGATGATATTGAATACCGGCTTATATGCCCAGAACAATTCCCTCTCAGAAAAACGAGCTGCTAAATGTTTTACTAAAAATGAAATAGAAAGCCTTAAGACAGGCATAGCCTCAGAAAATACAGGATTAAGCAAGAACAGCATATACTTCGCGGGATTATACAGGATATCAGAAGCCGTGGAGCCGTTGATGGATAAGCTCAGAAAAGAAAGTGACCCGGCAACAAAAATATTGATAGGGCTGTCACTCTACAGGATAGGCGATCCAACGGGACTGGAGCTGGTTCAGGATTTTGCAGTAAAAGATGGAAATCCGAAAGTAAGAAGGATGTTCAGCGCAATATATAACGAATATACATCTCCGGATTCACTGAGTTTTGTGAACAGATAATCGGATAAATAATAAACGGTGACAACTTTTTACAATTCTTTACAGATTGGAAACATTAATGTCCGGCTTCATTTGTTATCTTTGCATATAATGATGTATTATTAAAAAAAAATATTGAGCATGAAAATCAGCAGCATAAATTGTTTTGCGCTAGCCTTTTTATTATGTGCCGCCTGCCTCTTTAGTACTGATATCCGGGGGGCTGAGAAGGAAAAGAGATATGTCAATCTTGAAGGAAAGTGGAAGTTTTCCATTGGGGATGATAAAAAATGGGCGCTGCCTGATTTTGATGACAGGAACTGGGAGGAGATTCATGCTCCCGATGCCTGGGAAGATCAGGGATTCTACGGGTATAACGGATATGGGTGGTACAGGAAACGGTTTTTTTGTCCCAGCGAAATAATGGGAAAAACCATAACACTGCACATGGGATATATAGATGATGTAGACGAAATATATATCAACGGGAAACTGGTAGGCTCATCCGGACTCTTTCCGCCGGAATACAGGACTGCCTACAATGCATACAGAAAATATGCCATTCCGGAAAGTTTCCTGAAGCCTAATGGAGATAATGTCATTGCAGTAAAGGTATATGATGCACAGCTCGGAGGAGGAATCATTTCGGGCGACCTGGGACTCTTTGCCTCGGCACCTATGATGAGGCCTGACGTAGTGCTCGAGGGATTGTGGAAATTTAGGATCGGCGACAGGCAGGAGTGGAATGACCCGGGTTATAATGACAAGGCCTGGGGTGAGATCATTGTTCCATCCTACTGGGAGACGCAGGGATATCAGGATTATGACGGGTTTGCATGGTACAGGAAAAAAATCACCATACCTGATTATCTGAAGGACAAGCAGCTGGTTCTGATGCTCGGGAAAATTGACGATAAAGATGAGGTTTATTTTAACGGCAGGCAGATCGGACACACCGGGGACCTGAATGACCCGGAAACCAATGACCGCGATTATCAGATGTTCAGGGGATACTACATCCCTAAGGATCTGGTCCGAATAAACCGCGATAACGTAATTGCAGTAAGAGTATACGATGGCTATATTGACGGAGGTATATATGAGGGTCCTGTGGGTATTACCACGCACGAAAAATACTCCGCAATGTGGAAGCTGCAAAAAAAGAAGAAGTCATTCTGGGACCTGATGATTGGAAATTAAGAGTAACCTGCAAGATAATTTATGGTCAATAATTGGGTGGCAAATGGTCAAAGTTTCGCAACGGGTTGTCGTTAAGAATATTTTTCCTTAAGTTTAAAACCATATTTTTGAAATGTTAGAATAAAGTTCTGGAAAACTGGTAAATGGATTTAAGCATAAAGGATGTTGCGAACCTTCTGATGCTTGATAAGAAAGAAATTGAGAAGTTAGTTAAAAAGAAATTAATCCCTTCCCAAACAATTCAAGACAAGGTCCGTTTCAACAAACAGGCAATAATAGAGTGGGCTCTTCTTGGTAATATGCCCTTAAACCTGTCTGATTCAACAAATTTCAGCGAATTCAGGTTCGATGGCATAACTTCGCTCCTCGATGAGGATTCCTTCTACAGGGACTGTCAGTTCACCGAGTCAACATATATCGAAGAAATGGTCAGAATGCTGAGGCTCAGGGAAGACGTTGACCGCAATACAATTACTGAACTGCTGCTAAGCCGTGAAAAACTAATGTCGACCGCAATTGGAAACGGAATTGCACTCCCACATCCAAGAATACCAATCATACTTGGGTCTGAAAAACCGCTTATAAGTTTTTTCTTTCCCGAAAAATCTCTGAATATTGAATCAGTTGATGGTGAACCGGTACATACCATTATATTAATTATTTCCCAGACAATTAAACAGCATCTTTACCTGATTGCTCATTTAAGTTTTCTTCTAAGCAGGGAGGAATTCCGTTCTGCCCTGAAGAACCGTTGCCCCGGCAGGGAAATACTTGATCTGATATCAAAACTGGAAACACAGAGAAACTCGCTTCATCAATAGGTAACCTTCTGGTCTGCCGGTAATTTTATAATTGGGAAAATCATGAGTCTGAATTTATTTTTATTTGGAATAATTATTCAATTTTTGAGTGCTGTATTGTTCCTGGCATTAAAAGACGAAGGAAAATACTCAGCATTTAGCCATTGGGGCGCAATAGCAGGTACCGCAGTCGGATTATCAGGAACACTAGGCATCCTGGCCTCAAAGATGCCGGTAATGATTGACCTGTATGAAAACTCCCTGTGGGGCGTCTTCTCGCTGAGATTCGACTACCTTGCGCTCTTTTTCCTTATTGTAATCCAGCTGCTCAGCATACCCGTGCTTATTTACAGTATGGGTTATCAGAAACCATATATTGCCTCAGGCCGCAGTGTCAGGCTCCCGGTCTTTTCATTTATAGCGCTGATAATATCTCTTGAAATGCTTACAATAGCTAACCATGCGGTTCTGTTCCTCATATTCTGGGAACTGATGGCGCTGCTTTCGTACATTAATATGATTTTCGAAAATGAAAAGCAGGAAGTCCAGAAAGGCAGCTTTATTTATTTTGTGGCAACACATACGGCTACATTTATTCTATACGTATTCTTCCTGCTGCTGCACAATAAAACGGGTTCGTGGAATTTTTCGGATTATCACCTGCTGAATGACGGATCGGTTCTTTATTACACTCTTTTTGTTTTGGGATTCATTGGTTTCGGCATCAAGGCGGGCTTTATGCCTTTTCATTTCTGGCTTCCGAAGGCTCATCCTGTTGCACCAACCTATCTGAGCGCATTCCTTTCGGGTGTAATAATAAAGCTGGGTATCTATGGCATATTCAGGACCATTGAATTTCTCAGTCCTAATGATCCCGTAATTGGATGGGCCGTAGTAATAATCAGTCTGATAAGCGCAATATTCGGAGTATGGTATGCCCTTGCACAGCACGACATAAAAACCCTCCTGGCATATCATTCCATAGAGAATATTGGAATTATTGGATTGGGAATGGGCGTAGGTTTACTGGGAATATCATATAACAATCAGGCCATAATTGTGCTGGGCTTCGGCGGTGCACTGCTGCATACGCTTAACCATGCCATTTTTAAAAGCCAGCTGTTTATGGGATCGGGTATAATTTACCAGAATCTTCACACGCGTGATATAGAGAAGATGGGGGGCATTGTTCACTATGCACCGTGGCTTACTGCATTTTTTCTCATAGGTTCGGTTGCAATATCCGGCATTCCCCCGCTGAATGGTTTTATCTCGGAATTCATTATCTACAGCGGGCTGTTCAGATCCGGCAGCCTGGCTCCATATTATACGATCTTTATGTTGCTTGTTACAGTTGGACTTGCGCTTGTAGGCGGTCTTGCGGTAGCCTGCTTCACTAAGGTAAATTCAATAATGTTCCTGGGCTTGCCGCGCACGGAATACAAGAAATTTACGGTTTCAGCCCTGGATTACGTTTCAATATGCATTCCTGCGCTGCTCTGCATTTTGATAGGACTTTTTCCGCAGCCGGCGTTGAGTCTTGTTGCCGGGGTTATCAATGGCATGGCTATACCAGCAAATGCTGCAGGTAATGCTGCAAATGCCTCCGGCGTATTACCCGATTTTTACCCGGTTACTATCATATTCGTCCTTCTTTTTATTCTTGCAGGAATATTCTATGGCATAAAGAGATTATATTCTAAAAGAACTGCCGGCGTAAGGGTTTCCAAACCCTGGGGCTGCGGATATCAGCATCTGACTCCCAGAATGCAATACACCGCATCTTCCTATGCAGATGAGCTGAATTCCATTCCGGCAAACATACTCCTGATACACAAGTCGGTTTCCGCCCCTCAGGATATATTTCCTGCAAAGGGATATTATCATTCCCATTCGGAAGACTATATGGAAAGGAAAGTAGTTGAACCGGTTTATAAAAAGATCATTAAGAGAATAAACAGCATTCGCTTCCTGAGCAGGAATGACATCAGAACGTATGTAGCATATATTCTGCTGGCCCTGATTGTTTATTGTATAATAGGATATTTCTGGAAATACTAAGGCCGGTAAATCTGAATAAGGGCTAAATAAAAATTAAGAGAACAGGACGTTAAGTAAAACAGAACAGTATAAACGGTTATTATGGAAACAGCATCAAAAATATTGATTTATCTGATATTTATATTTTCGGCGCCATTATTTATAGGCATCGTAAATAAACTGAAGGCGCGCTTTACCGGCAGAATAGGGCCGTCCATCTTTCAGTCCTATTATGATCTGGGCAGGCTGCTTAGAAAAGAAACAATTTATGCCGACTCTGCTTCTTTTATCAGCCGTATAGCACCGGTGATAAGTTTTGTGAGTATTCTGTTTGCGGGAATGATTCTTCCTATTGGGTTTACAAGGCCGCTGATCAGTTTTAATGGCGATATAATACTGTTTGCTTACCTGCTGGGTCTGTCGCGCTTCTTTCAGATACTTGGGGCAATGGACATAGGCAGTTCATTTGAGGGAATGGGGGCCGCACGAGAGGCAACGTTTGCAGTGTTTGCCGAGCCAATATATTTCTTTACCCTGGGCAGCCTGGCATTTATATTCAACCGTACATCTATGTTTGACATCTTTCATTCGATTACACTCAGTGATCCATCGTTCTTTGTCTTTATAATTGTTGCAAGCATCTCGGTATTCTTTTTAATGATCACGGAGACCTCGCGCATGCCTGTGGATGATCCAAATACACACCTTGAGCTTACGATGATTCATGAGGTAATGATACTGGATAACTCGGGCACTGACCTGTTCTTATATCAGTACTCGGCTTATCTGAAGATACTGATTTATGCAACCTTTACGTCAAACTTTTTTAATCCCTTTAATGCTCAGAATTATGTATACGGATTCCTGGTTTATTTGTTAGTAATGCTGCTGCTTATATTGTGTCTGGTGTGGGTTGAAACCATGCTGGCCCGTTTCAGGATGAAAAGTATTCCGCAGTACCTTCTTTTTGCTGCATCAATCGGAGTGCTTAACCTGCTGATTTATTCATTCTTTAGGAAATAGAATCACACATATGGAAAATGTATTAAATATTTTGTTTTGCCTCAGCCTGCTTTACCTTGCAACAACCACGAGGATCTCGGCTTATCTCAGCGTGTTTGTTGTCCAGAGCATACTGTTGTTTTTTCTGGTAATGCTGCCGCTTCTGAACCATATGTCAGCCTTTACGCTCATACTGCCATTGACAATTCTTGTTGTAAAGGCAATACTGATACCAATGTATGTAAGAAGAAAAATAATTTATGAATTGGAAGTTAAAAAAAGTATCGAGTCAGGCGTCCAGCAGTTTAATTTCCTGCTAATGGCTGTCACCACAATTATCGGTGTATTTATCTCGGGCAATCTGATTACCGCCGGTACGGCTGTAGAGCCAATACCATTTGCAGCGGCATTTTCCACAATAATTATCGGACTATACATAATTATTTTCCGGCAGAAGCTGATTGTGCACGTAATAGGGTTCCTGGTAATGGAAAACGGCATCTTCCTGCTGGGTGTTTCAATTGCTTCAGAGATGCCTTTTCTTATAGAGATGGGCATGCTGCTGGATATATTTGTCGTAGTTTTTCTTATGGGCATAGCCATAAACAAGATCAGTTCAACTCTTGCAGCAGATGATACATCTGCCCTGGACAGGCTGAAGAATTGACGGTAAAAATATTCAGAGAACTATTAACTTACCCTGAGCAATTAAGGTGACCAGGGATAAAATAAAAGTATAGGGTAACTAACTGCATGGATGCAGGAATTTGTTATATGATCTTAACTCAAACTAAACTCAAATATTTAAGAATATGTTAGTACTATTTTACATACTAGGACTGCCACTGATTGCAGGGGGTATATTTTTCGCCAACAGCAGCAGAAAGGTGAAGTTCCAGGTCTCCTTACTTATAGCCATAATACATCTTGTAGTTTCCTATATGATATTTACGGGATTTGCCACTCCTGCATTGTCACCTTGGTTCCGTTATGATGCTTTGAGCAAACTGTTTCTGCTGATCCTATCGCACGTCTATTTCTGGGTAATATTGAATTCCTACCAGTTTCTGAATCAACCCGGCATTTATCAGACGGAAAAATCGAAGAAAATATTCTACAGCATGCTTAATTTCTATCTGTTTGCAAATACACTTGCCATTATAAGTAATCACCTGGGTTTATACTGGGTTGCGCTTGAATCAACTACGCTGTGTGTTGCTCCTCTTATATATTATTACCGCAATAAGGAATCGCTTGAGGCTATGTGGAAGTATCTGTTCCTTGTTTCTGTAGGTATTGCCTTTGCCTTTATTGGGATTCTGTTCCTGGCCTTATCGGCACAGGGAACGGAGGTTTTCGAGAAGGGACTTTTTCTTGACAATCTGATCAGTGGTGCGGGTAAACTTAATCTGGTATGGCTTAAGGCCAGCTTTATTTTTATCTTTGCCGGCCTGAGTACGAAAGCCGGAATAGCCCCAATGCACCCCGGGGAAGTAGATGCCCTCAGCAATTCTCCCAGTCCCGTTGCCGCACTTGTATCTGCCTCATTAAGCGGTACGGCACTCATCGGCATACTTAGACTCCTGCAGATCCTGGTTAAGACGCCTGTCTATCAGTTCGCACAGGTATTGATGATAACAGGAGGGCTGACCTCATTGTGTGTGGCCCTGATATTTATTTACAGGGTATCGAACTATAAGCGAATGATTGCTTATTCCAGCATAGAGCACATTGGCATTGTGGTGCTGGGAGCAGGTATAGGAGGAATCGCAATAGCTGGTGCAATGCTGCACCTGATATATAATTCAATAAATAAAACTGCAATGTTTCTTATGGCGGGAAACATTCACCGTGCATACAAAACGCGTGAGGTGGGCGGTGTAACTGCGGTATTAAAGAATATGAAATGGACTGGCATTTTATTTCTGCTTTCGTTTTTGGGAGTAATCGCAATGCCGCCGTTTGGAATATTTTTCAGTGAACTAATGATCTTTAAAGGGCTTGCAGATACGAACCGTTATATTCTGCTGCCGGTAATGCTGTTCCTTCTGCTGTTTATTTTCATTGGTATGAGCAAATCGGTATTTGGAATGCTGTACGGAAAAAGAGAAGGGGCTGAACCGATTCCCGTGGAAAGATTTGGTTTTTCCCATTTTTCTGCGCTTGCACTGCTGGTTTTGCTTGCAGCATTGGGTCTTATAATACCTGCTCCGCTTAGTAATATTATTTCTCAAATAGCAGGAGAGTTCAGCAGATGAAACATCTCAGAATACAAAATCACCGGATATTTGAAACATCCTCTGTTCCGGAAACAGGCATAGAGGAGTTTGAGAATGAATGCAGGCAGATCCTGGCAGGCGGAAGCCGTATGCTGGGATTATTCCCCATTGATTCGAAAGGAAATTCCAAAGAAGAGGCTAAGAAGGTCCTTGCGGTTTTTGGTAACGACGATACTTCTCAGCTGCAGCTGACCTCTACGGTTTTTAGCGCCGGCAATTCCCGTTTCAATAGCTTTGCCAATGAATTCCCAAACACCAATTATTTTGAGTGTGAACTGGCTGAGAACTGTACAATTCTTCCGGAAAATCATCCATGGCTTCGTCCTGTAAGAAAGCAGGAGACAATTCTGGGAAATATTCCTTACCAATTTTACAAAATGGAAGGGGAAGAGGTCCACGAGGTAGCAGTAGGTCCCGTTCACGCCGGAGTAATTGAGCCGGGGCATTTCAGGTTCCAGTGTGCGGGTGAAACCGTGTACCATCTGGAGATATCCCTTGGTTATCAGCACCGGGGTATTGAACGCATGCTGCCCAGGGCTGATGAATTGAAGCGCGGCTTATTGGTTGAATCCATCGCCGGGGACACTGTTATAGGCCACAGCATGGCGTATGTACTGGCAATGGAGGCGCTTTCAAGGACAAATCCTTCACTGAGGGCAAGCGTAATACGTGCAATTGCCGAAGAACTTGAACGCATAGCAATGCACCTTGCGGGACTCACCGGTATTGCCAATGACGTGGGTTTTGCAATCGGAGCGGCCTCATATGGAAGGCTGAGGACACTGGTAATTAACAGTCTGGCCTTAATCTGCGGTTCAAGGTTCGGAAGGGGGCTCATAGTACCGGGAGGCGTCCGCTTTGATCTTAAGAATGAATCCATTAAGAAAATTACCGAGAATCTGCTGCAGGTTCAAAATGACATCAGGCAGATAAACGACCTCATGTTCAGCTCTACTTCCGTAATGACCAGGCTGGAGGAAACCGGCAGGGTGCATTATCAGTGGGCGAAAGATATTGGAATGGTGGGACCCGCTGCCAGAGCATCCGGCGTGAGGGCAGATGTAAGGTTTAATTTTCCTTATGGCGCCTACCGCTATCATGCGATCCAGACCGTCACGCTTGATTCCGGGGATGTATTTGCCCGTGCGAGGATCCGATCCCTGGAAATTGAGGAATCACTGAATTTCATACTGGAAAGGTTTGTTGATATACCTTCCGGGGAGATTATATCAAAAGTGGCTCCCCTGCCGGCGGGTATGGGGGTAATATCCCTTTCAGAAGGGTGGCGTGGTGAGATAGTACACTGCATATTTACGGGTGCTGCGGGCGAAATCGTAACCTATAAGGTAAAGGATCCGTCATTTAACAACTGGTATGGACTTGCCCTTGCAGTTAGAAACCAGGGCATCAGTGATTTTCCGCTCTGCAATAAAAGTTTTGACCTTTCATATGCGGGGCATGACCTGTAGAGACTCATAGTATGAGCAATCAGGCAGTAATTGAATTTTAATTTTTTTAACATTTAGTATCTGAAAATGTATAAAGCTTTAAGTATCAGAGTGGCTCAGGGTGAGCCGGCCATAAAAGACGTTGAAAACGTAAAATTGCCAGATTTATTCAGGGGTATGCCGCGGCTGGATAGTTCAAAATGCCGGGAGGGCTGTACAGAATGCGCAAAAAAGTGCCCTAATGGCGCAATATTAACTAATCCTCTGAGAATAGACCTGGGCAAGTGCAGTTTCTGCGCAGCATGCAGCGAGGCATGCCCCCCGGGTGCAATCGGCTTCACGGCGGAATATCACATGGCTGCCTCCAGCAGGGAGCAGCTGATCGTTGGCGAGGGGGACCTGGTAATAAAACCCGAAGTTGCCTCAGAAAAGATAAGGAAATATTTTAAGAAGTCGCTCAAGCTCAGGCAGGTTTCTGCAGCCGGGTGCAATGGATGCGAGCTGGAATTGAATGCCCTCGGCAACGTGAATTTTGATATGGGCAGATACGGAATTGAATTCGTAGCATCCCCCAGGCACGCCGACGGCATTGTAATAACCGGTCCTATCTCGAAAGCCATGTCAAAGGCGCTTTACGACACCTATCTGGCCGTTCCCGACCCCAAAATTATTATATGCTTTGGTACATGCGCAATAAGCGGAGGAATCTTCCAGGATTCCACCGAAATTGACAGGTCATTTCTGGATAAGTATAAGGCTGATCTCTACATACCGGGCTGCCCTCCTCATCCCCTGACGTTCATAACCGGACTCTTAAGCTGGCTGGACAGGAGGTAACAGGACCCTGGAATAACGAATAAAATTCAGCTTTTCTTCAAAAAACCAACACGTGGCTAATAATAACCATAAGTAGTAAGTGCCACACCCCCAAAATGCGCAAAAACAGCTTGTTTTTGCGATTTTTTGCCTCAATCTTAAAAAAATATACGTGGTATATTCTTTGCATTTCTAAGCCAAAATAAGAACAAAAAAAATGAATAAAATTATAGTGCATATAGGACTTCTGGTATTTTTTATCTCGGTCATTTTTTTTGGACAAAAGGGAATGGCATTTCAGGATATTCTGATCCGGTCATTGGTTTTGTTTGTCGCCTCCACAATAATGATGAGCCTGATCTACCTGGTTTTTGTGAGGTCAATAAATAAAGCTTCCGTTTCAAAAAGAAATAGTTTTTCAGATAATATTGGTAGGGAATAGTAACCATGAATAATACACTTTTGTGGTCCAAATTTAAACAGTCTCCCACGTCTGACCTTAAAAAGCAGATAATAATGAACTATACGAACCTGGTTCATTATGTTATCCATAATTCTAAGTTTATCTCGTTAAATATTGTGGATGACAGGGATTATTTCCAGTTCGGAATCGAAGGCCTGAGTGAGGCAATTGACAGATTTGATCCCGAATACGGGACTAAATTTGAAACCTATGCCATTCAGAGGATCCGTGGAAAGATAATAGATGAGTTGAGAAAGATACAGATTAAGCCCAGAAGCGCTAACAGCAGTGACAGCGAGCTGGTCTATACAAACGTGTCGCTCAATAATTCATATGATGAAGAAGACGGCTACATGCTTTATGAGGTCATACCTAATGAAAGTGAATTGCCGGATGAAACTATGGACAAGAATGAAGCAAAGGAACTATTAGTAAATGCCATTAAAAAACTGGAAGAAAGGGACAGACTTGTACTAACTTTATACTATTATGAAAATTTAAACTATAAGGAAATCGCCCAGGTATTGAACATTACAGTATCGCGAGTTTCACAGATTCATTCCAAAATAATCCAGGAACTAAAACATAGATTAATCAGGCAGTATGACTGAAATAGCCGCTGAACTGCAGAAAAGACGAGAGAAGAGCAAGTTCATCCTTGCTCAGGTATTTAACCTTCCTTCCATACCTTTGGTAATGATGGAAGTTACCAAACTTTTAAACAACCCGATGACAAGTGCCGTTGAACTGGGACGCGTCATCAGCAAAGACCAGGCGTTGGTTACAAAGATCCTTACCGTAGCCAATTCCCCTTTGTATGGATTGCCCAGAAGAGTCTCTACGATTGACTTTGCCATTATAATACTGGGCTTTGATCACATAAAGAACATAGTAATTGCACTCTCAATGATGGAAGCCTTTAAGAATAAGAGTGATAAAAATCTGGATCAGAAAAAATACTGGACTCACTCAATTCTGACGGCAAGTGCTGCCAAGAAGATCGCAGACGATCTGGGATATCATTTTACAGGTGAAGCATTTACGGCAGGATTATTGCATGACCTGGGTATTCCGGTAATACATAAATACCTGCACAGTGAATTTCTTAAGATATGTGAACTCGTGGAAACCGGAAAAATGACGTATGATAATGCCCAGCAGGAAGTCCTGGGAATCGGTCACGAGGAGATTGGAAATCTCCTGACACAGAGATGGAATCTGCCGCTTACTTTGAGCGACTCCATACTGAACCATCATACGCCGGCTAATGCCGAACAGAACCGGATACTGGCCGCACTGGTTCATCTGGCGGACTATATGACCTCCAGACTTCAGATAGGCAACTTCAGCTGGGATGATAACTATAGGTTGGATCCCTCCATAATGGCTATACTGAATCTGGGAGACGAGGTTTATCTGGAAAAGTTTATTGCCTCGTATAAAGAGCCATTTATGAATCAGTTGAATTCAATAAAAATATAATTAAGCATTTAAAAACATAAACTGTAAAGAAGAATGGATATCGAATTATTTAACAGGCAGGAAAAAAGAGAGAAAACAGAGCTGGTATTGTCAAATGTATACAATTTACCCGCAATTCCTACAATCATGATGGAAATATCCCGTTTGCTTGAAAAGCCGTCTACTACAACTGCTGAACTGGCTAAGGTAATTGGCCGGGATCAGGGGATAGCTTCCAAAGTATTATCCATTGCCAATTCCCCCCTTTACGGTTTACCCCGGAAAGTTTCGACTATTGATTTCGCAATCCTGATAATCGGTTACCAGGATATAAAAAATATTATTACTGCACTTTCAATGGTAGAATCGTTCAAGAATAAAACCGACAAAAACCTGAACCAGAAGGAATTCTGGCTGCATTCAATTATGACCGGCCTGGCTTCAAAGAAGCTGGCCGAGGACCTGGGTTACCGCAGTGGAAGCGAGGCTTTCGTGGCGGGGCTCATTCACGATCTGGGTATTCCCGTGATCCACAAGTACTTCCACACTAATTTTATAGTGATCTGTGAAAAGGTAAATACCAGCAAAATCAGCTATATGGAAGCAGAATTCGACACCCTGGGTCTTAGTCATCAGGAGATCGGAAGATTCCTGGCAGTTAAATGGAATCTGCCTTTGGCACTGTGTGATACTATTTTGAACCATCATACGCCTCAGCTGGCAAATGAAAATAAGACACTGACTTCTATCGTTCACCTGGCAGACTATGCCACCCATAAGCTGAACGTAGGACATTTTTACTGGGATGGAGAATATTTATTAGATAATTCGATACTGGAGACCTTTAAGTTTAACGATATGGCACAACTGGATAAATTTGTTAACGGGTATAAAGACTTATTCGTTCAGGAAGCTAATACTCTAAGGATCTAAAATTGAGACTTCTTAAAGATAAAACACACAATTACGAACTGTTTTTCAATTCATTGCAGTATGTCTCACGTTCTGATGAGGAAATTCAGCTGCCTGAATTAAATCCTGCCGATATGCCGGGCAATTCAGCCGCCAGCAGTCTGCTTGAGAAGTATTACCACATGGTACAGAATATTATTGCAGCTGAAAAGCAGTTTTTATCCGCCGATAATATTCAAACCGTTTCACAGGTATTAAAACTTTCCTTAAAAAGGATTGTTCCCTTAAAAGAAGCCAACCTTTTTCTGTTTGACGATTCCAGGACGAAGCTTTACCCATTTGACAATGACGTGGAAAGCGGGTTTTTTGCAATGGTCAACAGCGTATATAAAGAAGGTATACTCGACTGGATTTTCGAAACCGGTAAACCCACTGTTATCCCTGAAGTTAATAACTATACGGTTTCAGGACCTAAATTAAACTACATCTTCTTCCCGATAAACGAAGGCAAGAAGCGCAAAGGCCTGCTGGCCGTATTATCTTCGATATCCAAGGATGATTTTAACGACCTGGAAAGCCAGGGAATTCAGATAATACTGGGCAACTGCCTGGCATGCACTGACAAAATATTCTTAAAGGAAAAGCTCAACAAGACCTACAATGAGCTGCAGACCTATCAGGCCAAGCTCTCAAATGACTTCCGTCTTGCGGCAATTGGTGAGCTTACTGAAGGCATTGTTGAGGACATCAAGTCACCCCTGCAGGTTATACTTAGCTATGCAGACCTCTTAAGCCGCGAGGAATCTGACCAGCCGGCGGCAAATATAGTTAAAGAACAGGTTAAAAAAATAAATTTTGTGGTTAACCGTCTGGTTAAATTTTCCAGCATTAACGAAGAAAAGATCAAAATACACCCCTGTGACATCAATGCCATAATAACGGAGTATTATAACCTGATAAAATCCTCGCTGGAGAATGCAAACATTGAATGCCTTCTTGATTTTGAAAAAGATATTCCCTCGGTAATAAGCCACCCCAGTTATATATTCCAGCTCCTGAGCAACGTAATCAGTGTAATCAAGGCCAGCAGCACGGGCGGGGGCGGCATTATAATACAGACACGGTATTATGCTGAAAGTATAATTGTAAAGGTTATCAATACTGCCCAGGTTACGCCTTATGTATCCGACGGCAAAAATCCGGTAAAGTCTCCCAATCTTAACTTCAAGATAATAGACAACATCATGAGGATTCACGAGGGAATATTAAATATTGAGTCATATCAAAAAAACAGTTCAGTAATTAATATGAAATTCCCATTGAGGAGAAGAATTATACAATGAGAAAATTCTACGTTTATATAATTATTCCCATGCTGTTTTCATCTTCTTTTATGCACGGACAGGTAAATATTAAACAGCTGGTTCAGAACCAGATAGCCCAGATCAAGCAGAAGGAAGTACAGCCGGAGAGACAGAATACTACGCTCAGAGCCGATAAAAAAGCTGTTTCAAACAAAGGTGCCTTTGCTGAAAACAATGCGCCTGCCGGAAATAAAACAATTGCTGAAAACCATGTGCCGGCTGAAAGCAAAATGGCCGCAGAAAACACGCCCTTAGCAGAAAATAAAACCGATGCAGAAAACAAAGTTTCTGCTGAAAACAAAGCCTCAATAGAAAACAACGCGACTATTGAAAATAAAACTAATTATTCCGACCAGGCCGCTGCTGAAAAGAAGAAGTCAGAGGAAGCCCTGGCTCTTAAGCAGGGTACTAAGTCCGGCGCGGGTGAAGGCTTATTCATTAAGATTTTTATCCTGCTTGACATCAGTCTTGCAGCCGTATTATTCGTTTTATGGAGAAGAAGAAAGATCAGGGTTATCAAGGCCGAAAAGAAAAAATTCAAGAACAACATCATCAAATTAAGGCGTGAAGACAAGTTTGCTAGCAAAACAGACGCAAAGCTAAATACCCTCAGAAAAAGGATGCAGTTAGATCCTGTATGCAACGACCCTGACGATCCGATTCTTACCAAACACGCAAAAAGACTGTCTGTTTCAGTGGGTGAACTCCACCTTGCGGCCAAGCTTAAATCCTTTGAAAGGGTGCATGAATAATGGTCCCTCAGGTGATAAATATTACAGGAATCCAGCTTGACAGCCTGAAGGCTGCCGGGACTGAGGCCGCAGCAAAACCGCTGCCTGCCAACAATTCCGTAGTTGAAATCACCGTGCTTGACAAATCAGAGAATAATTACAGACTGCTTATAGAAGGAAGTGTTTTTCAGGCAAAACTCCCTGTAAATGTTAATACGGGCGAGGCACTGATTGCAAGAGTAATAAACACTAATCCTTTTACCCTGTCACTTGACAACCTGGTTGCCGCGAAAAACCTGGGTGGCAACGTAGTCAGTTATATCATTTCGAAGCTGCACCTTATGGACACGGAAACCTCGAACAAGGTGGTAAAGGCTTTTATTTCGGGCAAAAAACCGCTCGTTAAATCGAAACTTAATAAAGTAATAGACCTGCTTGAAAAAGAAAACATTAAGCTGGACGATCAGCAGCTGAATTTTTTTATACAGGTGCTGCATACAGATGAGCGCAGCAATGAATTTATTAACAGGAGTGTGGCAGTTCTTTGCCAGCATTCAATAGGCAGCCTGACCGATGAGATCTATCAGATCGTCAGAAAAATAAACTCCCTGAACGGATCCGAAGAATTAAAGGCTAAGGTAAATGAAACTCTGGTGCTGGATATTACGGACGCTAAGAATATTGATCCGATATCCATTAAGAAGAAAGCTGCCCAGAGTGAAAAATATGCCGGAATACTAGGCATGGAGGAACATAACTCAGGTAATGCTAATGATAAGGATCTTGAAGATCTTAAGCAGATACTCATCAGGTATAATCTTCTAAGATCCTGTTACAATAAAACCGGCATCTATCCGGGCTTTGTAATTCTTAAGAATGAACAGGCTCTGGATCTTTTTGAATTCGAATTTGAAAAAAGGGATCAGTCCCATGAAGCACATAGTCATAAGCTGGAGTTCAGCATGTCGCCTGAGATGCTTGGAACAGTTGAAGTTGACGGCTTTATGGCCGGAATAAACCTTAATGCGGTTGTTTCTGCTGAGCGTAGTGCACTTAATGATTTAGAGGAAAACAAGCAGCAGCTTATCTCGGGTCTTGGCAGCAGGAACCTTATACCCCGGATATATTTTGAGGAACTGCTCCAGGGGCAGAAAAGGCAGGCGGTCCAGGACGGGAGGCAGTCTATAAATGTCAGGCTATAACTCAAAATACAGGAAAGGGGCCATTGCCCTGGGTTATAAGATGGATTCGGATGCCGCACCAAAGGTGATAGCAAAGGGTTCAGGTGAGCTGGCACAGAAAATAATAGATGTTGCCAGGGAAAACAAGATTTTCATCAGTGAAGATCCCCTGCTTTTTGATTCCTTATACAAGTTGGACGTGGGTGATGAGGTTCCGGCAAAACTATATCAGGTAATTGCAGAGCTTTTGGCCTTTGTATACAGAGTAAATAATCAGCGTAAAAGAGGATATGTATGATAAAAGGTATTTACTTTATCTCGCAGAATCTGGGATATAAGCAGAAAAATATGGAAGTTGTTGCCAACAACCTGGCCAATATCAATACCACCGGGTTTAAAAGGGAACTGCCCTTTGCCGAAATCATGTCCCGCATAGCCGATGCACCCGTAAAACACCTGACGGATTTTTCGCAGGGAAACCTCCTGCTGACTTCCAATCCGCTGGATCTTGCAGTTTCGGGAGAGGCCTATTTTACGCTGAAGAACGACAAAGGCGGAGTTGAGTATAGCCGTAACGGCAGATTCAGGATCTCGGACGAGGGATTCCTGGTTAATGAACAGGGCTTAAAGGTCCTGGGAAGAAAAGGCGAGATAGATCTGTCGGACTATAGTCTTGACCAGCAGCAGAATATCAGTGTCTCAAAATCCGGTGAAATCAAGATAGGGGACAATGTTGTAGATGAACTGCAAATATCCAGGCTGGACGACCCCGCAATGCTCCAGAGGAAAGAAGGCCTGAATTTCACTGAAGTTGACGGACCGGCCAAAGATGCCGAGCCGGAAAGTTATGAAATACAGCAGGGATACCTGGAGGAATCAAACACGAATGCAATTATTGAAATGCAGTCGATGATCGACCTGAACAAGGATTTTGAATCGGCACAGAAAATGATGAATTTTCTGGATGAATCCCTTGCCAAGGCAACTGAGATAGGAAGATATTAAGAGGAATAAAAAATTAAGTTTCGGAGAGGTCCAATATGTCAACAAGAGCACTAAGAACAGCAGCATCCGGAATGTTTGCACAGCAGATAAACATTGAAACAATCTCGAATAATATTGCAAACATAAATACCACCGGCTTCAAGAAGAACAAGGCGGAATTCAAGGACATGATGTATCAGGAGGTTTCCATCAACCCCCAGTTTACGGGCACCCAGGCCATGAATGAAAAAACAAGCATTAAGATCCAGGTGGGTAATGGTGTTCAGCCCGCTTCAACTCAGAAGCTTTTTGCACAGGGGGACCTGGTATCAACCGGAAACCAGTTTGACGTAGGCATTCAGGGAGAGGGATTTTTTCAGGTAAGAAAGGGTGACGGTACGTTTGCATATACCCGCGATGGTTCAATTAAGGTATCCTCTAACGGTACACTTGTTACAGCAAATGGTTACGTGCTTGAGCCGGGTGTTACGCTTAATGAAGACATAGCCGACGTGACAATCGGCAAGGATGGCACTATTGAAGCCAGGGAAACAAACGGCAACTCCATTTCACTTGGCAGCATTGAACTCGTAAAATTTATGAATCCTGGCGGACTTCAGCCAGTTGGCGATAATTTGTATGTAGAGACCCCCGCCTCGGGTGCACCAATGACGGGTACACCGGGTGCAAATGGCTATGGAGAACTGCACCAGGGATATCTTGAATCCTCTAACGTTGACATAGTAGAGGAAATGATTTCCATGATCACCGCTCAAAGGGCGTATGAAATAAATTCCAAGACCGTCAAAACGGTTGAGGATATGATGACCATGGCAAATAATCTGAAAAGAGCTTAACGCAATAGAGGCGTAAGGCAAATGATATTATGCCTTACGCTTTTTTTGCAGAGGTAAAAAGATGAACATTCTATGCTTTATATTTTCTTTCATGTTGGCCTGGCAGGGTGATGCCTCATTAAGGCAGGACGTGGAGAATTATTTAAAGCGTCAGTTGAAAAACTTCGGAAAAATTGAATTTGAGATTACCTCAGTCCCCAGGTTAGCCGGGAGTGAAACAATAAGAATTGATACTGCCAGGCAGTTAAAGGTTGCTGGTGAAATTGCATATGTTCCTGTAAATATAGTCTCAGGTGCTCATTCAGCCCAGTCCTATCTCTCGCTTAAAGTTGCTCTTTACAGAAACGTACTGGTTGCACGCCAGCCGGTCGTGAGGGGAACTGAAATAAAGGCGGGGGACTTTGACCTGAAGCTTCTTAACGTTGCGCGCCTGAGGGGAAATCCTGTAGCTGAGAATGATAATATTGAAGCTATGAGATCAAAGTTCAGCCTTAAAGAAGGTGAAATCCTTGTAAAAGAAAACCTGCAGCCAATTCCCCTGATTCACAGGGGGGATGGACTGATTGCGGTAATCGTCAGGGGAAATGTTGAAATATCCATGGATGCCGTGGCCAGGGAGGAAGGCTGCCCCGGAGATATTATCCGGGTACTGACGACAGACAAAAAACTTTTCAGGGCTAAAGTCATTGACCGTTATAGTGTTAAAATAATTGAGTAAACTTATGAAAAAGATATTAATAATAGCAGGTACCTTTCTGACGCTTTCCTCGGGCTTTTTCGCTCAGGATATGCGCCAGAACTCCTATCATTCATTATTCTCCGACAACAAGGCAAACAGGATCGGTGACGCGGTTACAATTATCGTGGTTGAATCATCCCAGGCCTCCAATAATGCCGAGACACAGGCCGGAAGAAACAGCGACATAAGTTTTAACGGTTCAGCCGGCATGGGTACCACGTCTGTTCCTGATGCAAAACTGGGAGTTGGATCAAAGAATGACTTCAGCGGCTCCGGTTCTACCAAGACAACGGGACTGATCAGGACAAAAATAAGCGCTACAATTGACTCTGTCATGTCCAACGGAAACCTGCTCATAAAAGGCAGCAGAAAGATAGTAATTAACGGTGAAGAACAGCTGATTACAATTAAAGGGATTGTCAGGGGTTCGGATATTATGCCGGATAATTCGGTGCTTTCATACAATATCTCGGAAGCCGTCATTACATTTGAAGGCAATGGAATCATAAACGACGCCCAGAAGCCGGGCTGGATAACTAAACTGTTCCACTGGCTTTTTTAAGCCGCATCTTTTAGTCGTCCCGGTTAAAGGCCCCTCACAAAACGTTTTGACAAAGAATTGAACAACAGAAGCTACTGCTTTAGGTAATAAAATGAAGAAAACAAGCACCATAATCCTTCTATTAGTATTTGTCTCCCAGATCTTTGGACAAAGGATAAAGGATATTGCGTATTTCAAGGGTACGGGTTCAGAGCAGATTATAGGCTATGGACTTGTAGTTGGTCTGGCCGGTACGGGAGATACCTACAGGTCAGCCTTTACTATTCAGTCGGTATCAAGCATGCTGAAAAGGTTCGGTATTACGGTACCGCAGACAGATATGAAGACAAGAAACGTTGCGGCCGTAATGGTAACTGCAAAGTTAAACGGCAGTCTGAAGGAAAAGGCCGAATTTGACATTAATGTTGCCTCAATGGGAGATGCAACCAGTCTGCAGGGAGGAATTCTTCTGATGACACCCCTTTCAGCCCTGGATGGTAATGTATATGCATTTGCACAGGGCCCGGTTTCTGTAGGAGGCTACGACATCAATACCCCTTCTGGAAACAGGATCTCGAAAAACCACACACTGGCAGGCAGGATACCCAGGGGCGGGATATTGGAGAAAGCCCTGCCCGAAAATAGTCTTTCAAACAAAACAGTAAGCATTGTGCTAAGAGAACCTGACTTTACCACCTCGAATAATGTGTCCGCGGCAATTAATACAAAGGCAGGAACGGAAATAGCTAAAGCCGTAGATGCTTCTGAGATCACGATCAACGTGCCGGCAGACAAGCAGAACAATTTAACGGCATTTTTATCGGAGCTTGAAGCCATTCAGGTCCAGAGTGATGCCATCGCAAAGGTTGTCCTAAATGAAAGGACAGGCACCGTGGTTGCCGGCAGCAATGTAAAGATACTGCCAGCAACAATAACCCATGGAAATCTGAGCATAAATATCCGCTCCTATCCTATAATATCACAGCCGGGAGCATTTTCAAATGGTTCAACCATTTTCTTTAACAACCAGGTGCCCTATCAGCAGGAAGATTCGTCAAAAACCATAGCAATCAAGGGAGCCGCAACAGTACAGGAAGTAGCAGCGGCACTTAATTCTTTGAAAGTGGCCCCCCGTGATATAATTGCAATTTTCCAGGCGCTTAAAGAGGCCGGTTCGCTCGTTGCAGAACTCGTGATAATGTAGGCGGACATTTTATATAACAACAGCTATAATAAAATAAAGTTTTAACACCATGGATCTGAAAATAACAAACGAGGAAAAGCATATCAGTAAAACTCCTGAGATAGGGAGCAGATATACCCCTGAACAGAAGAGCAAGCTTGCAAAGGCATCGAAGGATTTTGAAAGCCTGATGACTTCAATGATGCTCAAATCCATGAATAAAACCACGGGCGGACTGTTTGGCGAGGATAGTTATGGCGGTGACATGTTTGACGGCATGTTCGAAAATGAAATTTCTTCCTTTATAACTAAAAAACACAGCCTGGGAGTAGCCGAAAAGCTTTATAAAAAGATTACGGGAGAGGATTTGGACCCCGAGGTAGTAAAGAAACTACAGGGCGAGGAAAAGAAAGATGCTGAGCCTGCAGAAACCAATCCTGCAGAAACCAAACCCATTGAGGTAAGAAAGGGTAATTCACACCCTGCAGTTGCACCTAGCAGCAGTTCAATTGACCGGGTTAACAGATATGACAACATAATTGAACAGGCTTCAAAGGATTTCGGAGTGGACGCCAATGTAATCAAGTCAGTCATACTGGCTGAATCAGCCGGCAACCCCAAGGCCCGTTCGGTTGCAAAAGCAAAAGGACTGATGCAGCTATTGGATTCCACGGCAAAAACCATGGGAGTCGGGAATATTTGGGATCCTAAAGAAAATATTTACGGAGGGACTAAATATTTGGCCGGATTGCTTCGACAATATAATGGGGATCTGAAACTCGCTCTGGCAGCATATAATGCGGGACCGGGCAACGTGGAAAGATATAAGGGGGTTCCTCCATTTAATGAAACAAAAAATTACATATCCCGGGTAATGGGGTATCTGAATCATTTAAACGGATAAAAAATGGAAGTAAAGGATTTAGAGGTCTCTCTAAAAAAGCAAAAAGATAATTTGGCCGTATTATTAAGTGCCGCTCTGCAGAAACAGAAAGCGCTCGTTAGTCTTGACTATTCAGGCCTGGAGAGTTCAATTACGAAAGAAGAAAGAGCATTAACAGGCATTACTGAACATGAAAAGCAGAGAATAAAAATCTTAACTGATTTGTACAGTAAATATTCGCTTTCTTTCAACTCATATAAGCTTGCCGAGTTTATGGAGCGCACCAGGACGATATTGGATAAAAAGTCTATTAATGAAATTGCCATGGCCGAGAAAGAGCTGAAAGAACTGATAACAAAAATAAGCAAGGTAAACCAGCAGAATAAATATCTTATAGAAAATTCCAGGGCTTTTATTAAGGAAACCATAAGCTGTATTTTGAATGCACGCAAATCTTTATTAGACAAAAAAGTATAAAAAATGAGTATTTCAAGAGTATTTGATATTGCCGGCCGCAGTCTGAGTGTATATCAGAGGGCATTGGATGTAACCTCGCATAACATTGTAAATGCGAACAATCCGGATTATGCTCGCCAGAAGGTAATCTTTGGAAGCGAACGTTCTGAGACAGTCCGGGGCGGTGAAATAGGAGCCGGAGTAAAGATTGACGACGTAACCAGGATAAAAAATTACATGACTGAAACCCAGATCAGGTCGTACAACCAGAAGTATTCCGACACCGACAAGCGTTCATCGGTACTGGGACAGGTTGAGAGTCTGTTCTCTGAACCTTCAGACCTGGGATTGTCGAATATGATCTCGTCTTTTTTTAATTCCTGGGATGAAATGGCCTCTTCACCGAACTCGATTCCTCTCAGAAATAACGTCATTCAGTCTGCCAGTAAGCTCAGCAACAAGATACAGAGCGTATATGACGGTCTGAACCAGATCCAGGAGGATATAAAAGGACAGGTTGAAGAAAAGGTTGATGAAATAAATACTTCGCTGCAGGAGATCCAGACCCTTAACAAACAGATCAACGAGAGCAAGGTAACCAATCAGTCGGTTAATGACCTGATGGACAGAAGGGATAAAAAAATAGATGAACTCAGCAAGATAGTCAATATTAATGTACATACCGACGACAGGGGGGCAGTAAGCATTTCCATTGGCGGTATATTTGCAGCTGATGAGTTCAGTTCTTCAAAGTTTAAGACTAATTTATCGAATGGAAAACTTTCTCTTACGTCTGAGGATGGCAGTGCTACAGCAACGCTGAACGGCGGTGAGCTGAATGCCCTTACCGATATGTACAGCAACCAGATCCCGGAGTATCAGAACAGCATAAATACCATTGCACAGAATATAATGGATTCGGTTAATAACATTCATAAGACCGGATTCGACCTGAATAACAATACCGGACAGGACTTTTTTACTAGTTATTCAGGCGGTGTGCTTAAATTCATAAGTAATCCGAGTGCCATTGCGGCCTCAGCAGCCAATGCGCTGGGAACGGGTGAAAAGGGTAACAGCGATATTGCCGTTGCAATCGCCAAGCTTTCAGATTCAAAGATGATCGGCGGCAGCAGTATTGGTGATTATTATAATTCAATGATCAGCGGCATCGGAGCACTGAAAAGCTCAAACGATCAGAGCGCAGAATCGAACCAATTGGTCCTGGACCAGCTCACAATGCAGAGGAATTCCGACTCAGGCGTATCGGTCGATGAGGAGATGACCAATGTTATTAAATTCCAGAAGTCCTATGAAGCCTCGGCAAAACTAATCAAAGTCTCTGACGACATGCTTCAAACCTTATTAAATATGGTGTAGTAAAATGAGAATAACTGATTCCATACTGGCTTCAAATTTTATAAGCTCCCTGAATAAAAGCAAAGAAGGCATACAGACACTTCAGACCAGGATAGCAACCGGATCCAAGATTAATAATCCGTCTGATTCACCGAGCGGGATATCAAAAGTATTAAAACTGCAGGAGCAGATACAGAGCGGCGAATCATTCGTGAAAAACGTGGAAAATGGCCAGGCTTTCATGCAGACCACTACCTCCTCGATGGAAAATATTGCCGATAAGGTTCAGGACACGCTCGTGCTTTTTACCGAGACCAATAATCCGGTAAATGCCAGTAACTTTAAGTCCTATGCCGCCCAGATAGACCAGGTGCTCAGTTCGCTAATGGATGTTGCCAACAGTGAATTCGACGGCAAGTACGTCTTCGGGGGTACAGACTTTTCAACTACAACGAAACCATATGGTTTTACAACAGATATTAATGGCAACAAGGCCGTTGAGCTTAAAGTTGGCAGCAATTCGGGTGAACAGAAGGTAAGGATCAGCAAAAATATGGAGCTGACAATGAACGTTCCCGGCAGCAATGTTTTCCCGGGCGTACCTTCAACCGGCAACGGGGATGTAACCAGTACGGACATTTTTAATACCCTTCTGAGGGTAAAAACGAATCTTGAGAACGGAATTATTCCCGCGGATTCAGACGTAAATATAGTAAAGGATTTTCAGACTAATCTTGCCGGACAGCTGACGACGGCCGGAGATACGTTGAACAGGCTGGATTCTACGCATGAACTGCTGGATAATCAGCAGCTTGAGCTTAAAAAACTCCTTTCAAATGAAAAGGACGTGGATGTGGCACAGTCGGTAGTAGACCTGCAGAACCAGCAGTATTTTCTGGAATTATCATATAAGATGTCATCGATGATTTTACCTAAGTCGCTTCTGGATTACGTATAATGCTGAGAAAGTTAGGCGGAATAAATGGTTTATTGTTAGGGGTCCTGTCGATATTCGGGGCCTTTATTATTGAAGGCGGCTCAATAAAGGCGCTGTTCCTTTTGCCTCCTCTCATAGTAGTTTTCGGGGGTACGTTTGCCGCAACTATAATCGGCTTCGGGTTTGATAAGTTCAGAAAGATCTTTTCACTGATGAAGCTGGCTTACTTCCCGCAGGATTATGATATTACAAAGCTTATATATTCGTTTATTGAGTTCTCAATTACTTCAAGGAAGGAAGGACTGCTTTCGCTGGAGAAGGAAGTCGAAAAACTGGCTTATCAGTATCCCAAAAAGCTTATAAGATTTGTTGTTGACGGAACCGATGCCGATTCGCTGCAGAATATAGCTAATGCCGAAATTAAAGCCATGCAGGAAAGACATTTTTCGAATATATTTATTTTTACGAAAATGGGAGGCTATGCCCCCACGATGGGAATAATTGGTACGGTAATGGGACTGGTAATGACGCTTGCCGGTGCCGGCGGCGACCCGAACAGCTTAATTCACAGCATAGCTTCGGCTTTTATAGCCACGCTATGGGGAGTATTCAGTGCAAATCTTATATGGTTACCAATTGGTGATAAATTAAAGCAATGTCATTTAGAAGAAAAAAATATGATGCAGATTTCCCTGGAGGGGGTACTGGCACTGCAGAGTGGAGAAATTCCCTCGGTGATGAAGGCCAGACTGGTAAGTATGCTTCCTCAAAAAGAACAGGCAAAAATCCTGGCTTCATAGACAGTGAGGACGAGCTATTCCGGGAGGATGGAGATAAGGACAGGTACCTGATTACCTATGCCGATCTGATCACGCTCCTGCTAGGGTTGTTCATTATACTTTATGCCATATCTAATGTGGATACTCAGAAATATGCAAAACTGATGAGTGCCATGGGGCACGTATTCGGTGTAAACGGCAAAGCTGAAAATTTATTAAAGACTGACGGCGGGCAGTTCAGTATAAAGGACAAGATAATGCCCCCGGGTAATCTGAAGAAAGATCTTCAGAATATGATAGACGAGAAGGGATTTAATAATTCCATTAAGCTGGAGGAAAATGAGCGGGGAATTACAATCCACATACTGGATGAAATCTTATTCCCCTCGGCTACTGCTGATCTTAATGACGGCTCAAAGGACATCCTGAGGAGAATTGCAGCGCTGATAAAACCGCTGAAAAATGATATAAGGGTGGAAGGCCACACGGACAATATCCCGATTAATTCTTCGGCATACCCGTCCAACTGGCACCTGTCTGTAAGCAGGGCACTTAATACTGCCTATTACCTCATAGACCAGGAGGGGCTGTCGCCCGATAAGGTTTCGATAGTAGGTTATTCGGAATACCGGCCTGTTTCCTCAAATATCACTGCCGAGGGCAGGCGCAGCAACAGGCGTGTAGACATTGTAATATTAAAAAAATAAAAAGATAAAAATGAAAATAACAACAAATCAATTTGGTGAAGTTGAATTCGATGAAAGCATGATCATTGAATTTAAGGAAGGCATCCTTGGATTTGAAAACTATAAAAAGTATCTGCTCATCAATTCGGGTTCCGAGTTATTCTTGTGGCTGACTTCAATTGATGAGCCGGAGCTCGTATTTCCGCTCTTCGGGGTGGGGGCACTGATGGATAAATATCCTCAGGAAGCAGGCAGCGAGGCCTTTGGAATAGTAAAATTAGATCCTGATCCTCTGAAAATTACTATAAATCTCAAGGCACCGGTTTATATTGACCAGGCTGAAAAGACCGGCTTTCAGAAGATTTTAGATGAAGATAACCTTCCTATTGATTATATTCTGTTCACAGAAAATTAATAGGTGAGTTTATGCTAATATTAACCAGAAAACTGAATGAAGAGATTAGGATCAATTCTGACATAGTGATAAAGATTGTGGCACTTTCTGACAACCAGGTTAAAATAGGGATTGAAGCGCCGGAAACGGTTAAGATCCTGCGCGGTGAAATGTACGAGAAAGTAAGGGACAATACAATAGAGGCAAGCCTGAGCAGCAAGCAGAAAATTTCTGCAGATTTGTCCAAATTAAAAGTAAACAGATTAGATAAATAATGGAACAAATGAGCAATAAGATCAGAGTACTGGTTGTGGATGACTCGGATATTATCCGTCATGCCTTAAAAACTTTCTTTGAGGATTATAATCTTGATGTTATTACGTGTACGGATGGTTTGGAAGGCCTGCAGAAGGCAGCTGAATTCAAGCCGAACCTGATATTCCTGGATCTTATGATGCCTAATTTTGACGGCCTTAAGATGCTGCAGGTAATTAAGGTGCTGGATAACCTCAAGTATATACCAATAATTGTTATCAGTGCAAATACCGATAAGCGTAACGTGCTGGCGGCAATTGAAGGAGGAGCCGACAGGGTCTTGTCCAAGCCTCTGCAGAAGGAAATGATCATCAAATATGTGAACGAGATACTTGGAAGTGAGACGCTATCCAAGTCTCAGAAGAAGAAAATTATTTCTGATTCAGAAAAAACTGACATACAGAAAACCCTCCTGAAATTCTTTCTCACCAGTTTCCCCGAAAAGAAGAAAAGAATGGAGGAAGCACTTCAGCTCAGGAATAAGGATCTTCTGAAAATGGTAGTACATGAAATCAGGGGTAACGGAGGGACGATCGGTTATGATGCTTTGTCAGCCTTGAGCGGCGAGGTTGAGGATAAACTGGCTTCTTCCAAATTCGACTGGCCATTTATTGATCTGAAATGTAAGCAGATATTCTCTCTCGTAAATGAAATCCAAAACATTAATATGACTCAGGGTAAATAAGAATGTTCATTATTATAGGTGCTGTTGTTGTAATTGTTGCTGTATTAGTGGGCTTTATACTTGCAGGCGGACAGCCCATGCTTTTAATCCAGCCCTCTGAATTCCTTGTTATCGGCGGAGCAGCTTTAGGCAGCCTACTCATCTCGGCTCCCCTGGCCCTGGTAAAAAAGATAGTTAGCGCAATACCCAGCGCCATATCCTTTAAGGGTGCAAATAAGGAAGATTACCTGGAGCTTTTGAAATCATTTAACGATCTGTTCCTCGTTGCACAGCGTGACGGTCTGATTGCAATTGAAAAACACATTGAAAAACCGGAAGAAAGCGATATACTGGCCCGCAACAAGAAATTTATAAAAGACAGTTTTGCCAGGAGCTACTTCTGCGATACAATGAAGGTGATGCTCTCAGGCGGCGTACCGCCGCACGAAATAGAAGCCCTGCTTGATACGGAAATTGAGACCTTTGAAATGGAACAGAAGCCTATTGCTGCCACTTTGAGCAAGACCGGGGATGCTCTTCCGGGACTAGGTATTGTGGCTGCGGTGCTAGGAATTATTGTTACAATGGGTGCAATCAGTGACGGACCCGAAGTAGTAGGCCACCACGTGGCTTCTGCACTCGTGGGTACATTCCTTGGTGTATTGCTCTCATACGGATTCATCGGACCCCTGGCAGGAAATATTGAGCTTAATCTGGAGCATCAGGTAAGATACCTGGAAACCATTAAAGCCTGTATTGTAGCTTACGCAAAGGGAAACCCCCCCATTATTGCCGTTGAAATTGCCAGAAGGACAATCTTTACTGACGAACGCCCCACATTCAGCGAGTTGGAAAACTACATCAGAGGGAAGAAAGAGTAAATGAGTCTCGGAGAAGGGCAGGGCCCGATAATAATCCAGAAAAAGAAGAAGGGGCATGCCGGGCACCACGGAGGCGCATGGAAGGTAGCTTACGCAGATTTTGTCACGGCTATGATGGCTCTCTTTATTGTGCTTTGGATTCTGGGGCAGAGTGCTGAGGTAAAGGAATCGGTTGCCGGTTATTTCAAGGATCCGGTGGGTTTCAGTTCCAAAAAAAGCCGCAGTGTGCTGAATGGAAAGGGTGCCTCTATAATGGACCTTAATTTAAAAACCCAGATGGAGCAGAAGGAAGCAGAAAGGCAGAAACTGACACAAATGGGCGAGGCCATAATTCATGATTTATCCGAGAGTCCCGAATTCAAGGACTTGAGCGATCAGATAAAGATTGAATTTGTGGAAGAAGGACTCAGAATTGAAATAGTGGAATCTTTTGATGATATATTTTTTGAGATTGGTACTGCCCAGTTAAAACCTCACGCCCAGGCGCTTATTAAAAAAATAGGTGCTGAACTTCAGAAGCTGCAGAATAAAATTGTAATTGAGGGGCATACAGATTCGCGCCCATACAGCGGTAACGGAGTTGGATATACGAATTTTGAACTGAGCTCCGAAAGGGCTAATTCGGCCAGAAGGTTTCTTACCGAAGGCGGAGTTAAGCAGGAGCAGATAGATGAAGTTAGAGGATACGCCGACAAACGTCTAAGGAATACTAATGACCCCTATGACATAGTTAACCGAAGAATTAGTATTATAGTTAAATATTCAGGGAAATAAAATGGAACAAAACATTATCATTGTTGAAGATGATCCTTTTACACAGGAATTTTACAAGTACCTGTTTTCAAAGACAAAGTATAAGACCTCTACCATTGAAGACGGGGACAAGCTGATAGAGAAGATCAATGAGGATAATACAAATCTTATTATTATGGATATAAACCTTAAAAACACATATATGAACGGCGAAAAGGTGGATGGCGTTATTCTATCCAAATTTATCAAGCAAAACGAGAAATTTTCCAAAATTCCTATCCTTTTGGTTACGGCATACCAGAAAAATATTGGGCCAAATAACTACTTTGAAGAGAGCCTGGCAGATGATTATATTGTAAAACCAATTATTGATTATAATGACTTGCTTAACAAAGTAAATAAACTAATAGCGAATTAAATGGATAAAGACAGAATTTTAATTGTCGAGGATGAAGAGGATACCAGGTTCATTCTGGAAAGGTTACTGACAAAGAACAATTATGAGGTCAAAACCGCCAACAATGGCTCCGAGGCTCTTCAGGCCCTTGAAACATATACGCCCAAGGTGGTTGTAGCAGACTGGACCATGCCTGTAATGGATGGCATTGAATTGTGCAATATTATCAAAAAAGACGATAAATTTAAGCTGATTTATTTTATTCTGCTGACTGCCAGGGCTTCACTTAAGGACAGGGTAACCGGGCTGGATATAGGTGCCGACGATTTTCTTGTAAAACCGATTGAAAACCAGGAGTTGCTGGCCAGAATTCGTTCCGGCATCAGGATACACAACCTTCAGAATGAGCTTAAAAGCATCGAGCACAATAAAGCCTTGGTGGAAATGGCCTGTACCATAGGTCATCAGATTAATAATCCGCTTAGCAGTCTGATTATGTCCCTGAAGAACCTTGAATCAGAGCTGGAAGCCGCAAAAAAACAAAAACTGGACGAGGATTTCTACGTAATAAATGAGTCCATTGAAAGGATCAAAAAATTCGTACAGGCTCTGATTAACCTGGAAAACCCCGAAATAGTTAATTATACGCCTGACAGTAAAATGCTCAGAATCAAATAATGCTTCTTTAATTCCTGCTAAGCCGCTTTCACCATTATCAGCCTTTTCATCTACATTTCCTTTAAGGCTTTTAGAAAAGCTTCTGCTTCAGAAGCGGCATAGCCGGTTTCCAGGTAAAGAATGCTCTGGTCAGGCAGAAGGCGTATAGCGCGGATAATTCCGTTTTTTGTCGTGGTCTGCACCATATTGCTCAGTATAGGGTTGAATCCCATCAGTTTGTAGAAAGTTAAGAGGTCCTCATCAGAATAGAACCGTATGAGGGAGCTGTATGCGTATCCGGATTGAGTCTCAGCCGGAAGTAAATAAATTGTAAATTTATTAAAATTCTCAAACTGATCGGCCCAGGCTGGAAATCCATTCTGTATGCCGAGTTTACCCTTAAAGAACTTTAATTCCCCGCTAAAGGGTTTGAATACCTCTTTTTCGAAAAACGGCGGGATCCTGAACGAATCCCGCTCCGTTTTCCGGAGTATAATCTCTGCCACCTGCAGGCTAAAGAGCTGTTCTTCGGGAGTACCATTGTCATTAATAATTGAAATATAGAGGTCGTTTCTGGCCACCTGCAGCTGGTACGGTGAAATACAGCTAAGGCGCGAGAGCGTATCGTTTGAAGAGCATTTAAAACGCGAGATGGAGAAAATACCGAACGCTGATGCGGAATCTTTCATCTGGTAAATCTCAAGCCTGATGTGTTTTTGTTCAAAGTTTATCTCCTGGAGCAGAAGTCTGTTGAATCCATATTCGAGATATACGTCGGCCCCTCCGTCAATATAGCCCCAGAGGGATTTACCGTCGAAATACTCGTTTCTGATAATCGTTACTCCGGGAATATCTGAAGGTGCGAGTGAGGGTATCTCTTTGGTACCAGCTGAAACGAGACTAAATGCACAAAACAATAATACACCAGATAGAAAAGTTTTCACGTAAAATGCTCTCATATTGTGTCAGGAAATTGTTATTTTTTCGACTTTTATCTTTTCCAGGTCGGCCACTCCGAGCTGAAGCTTTTCGGCCAGGTCCATAAAACTGCGTCCCCTGGGAGAATCTGTTTTTTGTATATTCTCGGCAATTCTTTTCTTAATTACGATTTCATATCCAATTCTGTCGGTTGCAACCGGGTCAGTAGCCACAAGTACGGTCTTATATTCTGTAAAGAACTGCGGGTTGGCACCGGGTCCCCCCTGGAAGCATCCTTTGATCCCATCTACAATATTAAGGACCACCTTGTCGCGAAGGGGCGGGAAAGCGCATACTTCGGCACAGGTTTCTGCCCAGAGTTCCTTGTGCAGTCTTGAGGTATTAGATATGCTGCCGAAGGCAAGATTCTTCAGGGCCAGCGTAACTGAAGCCCCGGCATTTTTTAGAATCGGGATGTTAATGATTTTATCGACCTGCTGTGTGACAATTTTAGTAAAATATGAGAATTTCCCCTCATTTATCATATAGGGAATTGTTTCTGCATCATATTTTTCCTCCACATCAGCCCAGTAATACCATTTCTTGTCAATCATCTCCTCGCTATAGAGTTTCCCATTGGCGTCGTAAAAAGATCCGTTTTTATCCTTGAACTCTGTGGCCGATATCTTAATACCGGGGAAATTCTGTTCCGTAAAGCCGGCTTGTTCGAGGTCAGGCATCCTTCTGTCCCAGATTACAATGTTCTTTTTGGGGATACCGGCCTCTTCCAGCTGCCGGATAACTGACCTTACAATTTCAACGCTCGTCGAGAGCAGGGCCCCGCCGATTGGGTTTACCTTTAGTCCAATAACTTCATTTGGTGAAACGAACATCTTCCATGCATCCGAGATATTTCCAGCCCCGGTCAGGCTAAGCATGCCCTTTTTAACCATTTCGCCTGCTGCATCCTGATCGATCTTGTTGCTGGTGATACAATTTTCATGATAGATCTGGGCAACCTTACCAGGGAACCTGCCCGGCATTGAGCTTAAAGTGCGGGGGTAGCTGAGAGCCTCATTAATATTAGTCGCAGGTTTTGTACCCGTTATTGGGGGCTGCTTTGCAAAAATGTTCTGTAACAGCAGAGGGGAAAATGCAGTGCCTATCCCACCGGCTGCCAGTAATTTAAAGAACTTACGGCGGTCAATTTTGTTAGTGTTTTCCATAAGGTTCAGAATTGTTGATAAATATGATTTATGATACTTTTGACGGATTGTCTTTAAAAATGTGCCGTTTATTATTAAGTTTATGTTAAAGGACGGATAAAAAAACAGTTTTTTAACCAGGCAATTAAATATAGAGGAAATTTGTGCATGAATGCAACAATTAAACACAGACCGACCAGGGAAGAGATTCAGGCGGCTGCAGGCAAAAAAGTCGGGGATATTATTAGTCCGGGACTCAGGGTACTGTTTTGTGGCATAAATCCCGGGCTTTATACTGCCGCAGTGGGGCATCACTTTGCCCGGCCTGGCAACCGTTTCTGGCCGGTGCTGCACGCAGCAGGCTTTACAGAAAGGCTGCTTTCACCATATGAGGAAACCGAACTGTTAAAACTGGGATATGGAATAACAAATGTAGTTGAAAGGGCAACCGCTGCAGCCGATGAACTGAAAACTGAAGAATATAGAGAAGGGGGGCGAAGGCTCCTGGAAAAGCTTGATATATACAAACCGGAATATATGGCCATACTTGGCATAGGGGCCTACCGTACTGCCTTTGGAGTGCCAAAGGCAGTACTGGGACTCCAGCCTGAAAAGCTGGGAAAAACAAAAATATGGGTCCTTCCCAGCCCAAGCGGCTTGAATGCTCATTACCAGAGGCGTGAACTGACGGAAATGTTTCATCAGTTATACCTGGAAGTGCAAAAGGCCGGGAAAAATAGTACAAAGAACTAGATCAGTGGCACCTTATCCTGCATCAAAAGGATTCCGCAGAGCAGCTTCCGTAGTTTTATTGATAATTCTCGAAGCCTGGTATTCCCGGTAGAACTCAGGGTGATTTGCTTTCAGTGTGTCCGACATTTTATCAATCGTATTATTCAGTAAGTCATGCGCCTGGCTATAGAGCGCATCGTGCATGTCCTTCCACCTGTTTTTTTCAAATACCCCGCTTCCGGAGCGGTCGATGGCATAGCTGAAATTATCTATTACATTCTCACAATCCTCGAACGTCTGGTTGAAAATTCCGAATGGGTTGGGCGACTGCATGTACATCCTGGCGTATTCCAGAATATTTTTGCCAAGATTCAGAAGATCATCGTTGTGCATGATCTCACAATCGCTCTCTTTGATGGATGTCTCTTCAATAAGATCTCCGTTTTCAGTCATAACGGCGTAAGTTTTAATTGCCCTGGCAAATTTCGAGATATAGTGGACAAGCTGTTTTCTTGCATCTTTGTACATATCCGTGATTTGATTAATATAATCCTCGAATGTGCCCAGTGCATCAATAAAATCAGGAATTGTAATGAGAATATGATTGTGATTATAAAGTGTAGACCTTACTGCCTGCAGCATATTTAGTTCATCACAAAAGTATCCTGCAGAAAGAAAGGTATTATCCCCTGCATTAACGCCACTCACCTTTAAGTTACTCTCTGATCCGGACATATTTCCAATGGTCCTCTTATATGCATCCTTTTCATTTATCATCAATAGTATCTCCCTGGCCGGATGATTTAATACCCGGCAATTTTAATTAAATGAACAACTACTTCAGTCTTTTCATCTGTTCTTACCGGTATAATAACCGGTAACTATTTCCCTGTATTTTTCGTCTCCAAGGTTTGACTCATGAAATTCGGGTCCGTTTTTAATCTTTTCCCTTGGAATATCGATAAATATATTTTGCCCCTCGGAGTCCACTTTCGAGATTAGCAGGACTGGTAAAAGTACCTTCTTACCGCCCGGCAGCCAGTTCCTGAGATTAACACACAGGTACTTAACCTTCCAGTTTACGTCGTCAAATAGTATATCGTCCACATGACCTATTTCGCCGTCGCTGGCGTGTATTTTATATCCTGTAACTTCCCAGGTGCTCCTGAGATGAGGATCGTAGCCTGTGTGTTTAACTGTGCTTCCGGTATCCTTATTCAGCTCAGATTCAGAGATTGTATCCGAATAAAAGCTTTCGGTGGTCTCAAAGAAATTGGGCCAGCCGTATTCATTCACCAGATAGGAGTCCCTGTGCAGCCTGATCTTTTTCGTTGAAATATCCGGGCTGTTTTCGATCTGTTCTTTCGTCAGGAGTACCGGAAATATCTTTTCTGAATTATCAGGCTGAAGCATGTCCTGAGGTTCAATGAGCACAAATTTGCCATATAGCCAGTGCCCGATATCCACGATAAGATACTGAATAAACCAGTCGCTGTCGTCAAAGTAGAATTCATAGACTTTCCCCAGTTTACCGTCTGAAGCAAGGATATCATAGCCTTCCAGAGTTTTTACACTGTGTAGCATTTTGCCCTCCTGTCAGAGAAAAAATAAATTATAAATTACTACTCTAAGTACTGTGCGGAGTTATATCCGGAAATTATTTAAAAATCAGAGGGAGTGAATAACAAAGAAATTTCTTTTCCGTGGGGAAGAGACGAAAGAAATAACAGATTTTCAGAACCTTCCCCGCAGGTAAAGGCTCCTCATTTTTGAATAATTTTAACTAAGTTATTATTAATAAGCAAGTGAATATGGGATGCCCAAACGGGGACGATTGCAATTATTAGGGGGATTTTATAAGTTGATCATAAACTATCCGGGAAGAAAGCCATGAAAAACCTTTTGCTGATCGGTATGCTGATTCCTTTTCTGCTAAATTCGAGTCAAAACGGGATTTTCCCGCAGGTAAAGTCACTGCAGCGCGGGGGAAAAACCGCGGAAAGGCAGAAGGTTATTATCGACTGTGACCATTACTGATGATGGGTACACAAAAATTGATGAAGCCAAGGCTCCAAATTGTGAAATCGGAATCTCAATTGACAAGGATCAGTTCATAAAACGCATGATCGCCAGGCTGATGAGGCAGGATTTGGGAGTGAACTCTGCAAAAAAGAACATGTAATTGCGTTAATTATCATGGTATGATTATTTTTAGCTTTGAAGAGAAGCTCTGAAATTAGTATTTTTGCCCACGGATTTAAGAAAGACAGGTCGAATGAAACTCACTTCTGCGAAGACTCTTTTCATAAACATCCATACCCACAAGGATACCTGCGGTTCCGGTGAACTTGCGCTGATAAATATCTTTGCGGAAGACTTTGAAAATTATTTGCTCAGGGAAGGCTGTTATTATACTGCAGGGCTCCATCCCTGGAAAATAGCCGGTGTATCTGCTGAGGCGGCAATAAATGCCGTCAGGAAAGCCTCGGTGCATAAAAATATACTGGCAATTGGTGAGGCGGGACTGGACCGTGCAATTGCTGTACCGCTGGATGTGCAGAGTGAGCTGTTTATAGCCCAGCTGCAGATAGCTGAGGCCGTAAAGAAGCCGCTGATGATACATTGTGTAAGGGCGGTTTCGGATATAATTGCTATCAGGAAAAGATTTAAGTTTACGACTCCATGGATCATTCATGGATTCAATGGCAACAGCCAGAGTGCCGGCCAGCTGTTAAAGCACAACTGCTATCTGTCGTTTGGCAAATTCCTGTTCAATAAGAAATCCAGGGTTCCGGCCACATTCCCGGAGGTGCCGGATGATCTTTTTTTCCTGGAATGTGACGACTCAAATATGTCTATAGAGGAGATATATCTGAGGGCCTGTGAACTTAAAAATATTACTCTGGAGGAATTAAAGCTTCAGATGGCGAAAAATTTTAATAATTTATTTTTTAGGGATTATGAATAATATTGACTGGTTATCACGCACACAGTTATTAGTGGGCAGGGAGAGGCTTGAAAATTTCTTTAATGCACGCGTGCTCGTTTTGGGACTCGGAGGAGTTGGCGCATATGCTGCAGAATTGATCTGCCGCGCAGGGATAGGTGAAATGACAATTGTTGACGGCGACAAGGTCGATATAAGCAACCGCAACAGGCAGCTGCCCGCTTTGTCGAGTACACAGGGTAAAAGCAAGGCAGAGGTAGTGGCCCAACGGTTAAAGGATATAAATCCCGAGCTCAGGCTCAGCGTGATAGGTGAATACATTGAGGACAGGTGTATGGAGGAACTGGTGACGAAGAACTTCGATTATGTGGTGGATGCCATAGATACGCTTTCCCCAAAGGTAAATCTCATTTTTCAGTGCGTTAAAAATGGAGTGCCGGTCATAAGCTCCATGGGAGCAGGCGCCAAATTCGATCCCTCACAGGTTAGAGTAGCTGATATTTCTGAATCGTATAACTGTACTTTGGCCCGCAAAATCAGAAAAAGATTATATAAGCTGGGAGTATACAAAGGATGTAAAGTTGTATTCTCTCCGGAAGAAATAGTAAAGGAATCGGTAATAATTGACCTGCAGAGGAATAAAAAATCCACTGTGGGCACAATCTCATATATGCCTCCTATTTTCGGATGCTATTGCGCTTCGGTGGTAATAAGGCACATTATGACACAGGAAAAAACAGGCCTGAATTTATCGGCTCCGGGACCATCTCCGGAATCCGGGTTTAGTGAACCCCAGGCTAAGAGTTTTTCTGTTTCAGACGAAGAGCAGGACGTGCTCTCTTAGTTCATGCCATGTGTCTGTGCGGGTGAAGTCATCAAAGGCGGAAACCCCGCCCGGAAAAGTATCCCTGAGGCCGGCAAATGTTGAAGTCTCCTTTGAGTTTATCCCGGAGGCTTCAGCCAGATGAGCAATCCACCGGCCTATCCTGTTCTCAAGCGTCCAGCTTCCGATTACAGCATTGGAGTTTACGGTTAACGTTATCCTGTCGTTACCATGTTTTTCAAGCACAGGCGGGGCTGCAATCCAGAGTGCCTGTGCACGCTCTGCAACCGGGCTGTCTTCCTTCGCTTTAGTGAGACAGTTTTGTATAAGGTCCTTATCGAGATTACTCCCGGGTACCCGGAACTGAAACCACTTTGTTACATCCCAGTTGAGCCCTACTCCATGCATGTAATTATAAAGAGCCTTGTTTAGTCCTTTTGAATATCTGCTGTAATCGATTCCGTTAAGATCCTTGTGTAAAAGGTCATTATTTGCAAAAGGATTGCTGGCAGATGAAAGTATCTCAATGTTAAATTTCCCGGGATCAATGGCAACCGGGCTGTGTACAGTGAGTGCAAACTGGTGCCAGAAACCCGACTGGAAAAGTCCCGCCTTCAGGAATTGCCTGACCATTTCCAGGCTGTTTATAAGTTCCTGCTCGGACTCAGTTGGAAATCCGTACATAAGATATGCGTGGACCATGATACCGGATTGCTGGAAAGCATGGCAGACATTAGCTACCTGGCTAAGTGTGACCCCCTTATTTATTAGTTGAAGCAGCCTTTCATCTGCAACCTCCAGTCCTCCGCTTACCGCAATACAGCCCGAGAGTGCCAGCAGTCTGCAAAGATCCCGGGTAAATGCCTTCTCAAAGCGTATATTCCCCCACCAGCTAATGATAAGCTTCCGCCGGAGGATCTCAAGTGCCAGTTCCTTCAGAAGGGCTGGCGGAGCTGCTTCATCGGTAAAATGGAATGCGGACTTTCCGCTAAGGGCCATCATTTCTTCCATCCAGTTTACGACAGTAGAGGCTTTAGCCGGCGAATAGCGTTTAATATAGTCCAGAGTTATATCGCAGAAAGTGCACTTCCTCCAGTAGCATCCGTGTGCAACTGAAAGTTTATTCCAGTAGCCGTCGGACCATATCCTGTGCATGGGGTTGAGCATTTCAGTCATTGGGACGTAATCCTCAGGAACTATGCCCTCTAATGAAGGAGCGGAGAGTTCATCAAATGGGAGGTTTTTCAGCGGCGCATCATCAATATATTCAAGTCTGTTGTTCACGCGCATAAGGGTTCTTACGTAACAGCTGCCTTTCCCCTCAAGGTTATAAAGAATATTAAGAAGCGGCAGTTCCCCGTCGTCATAAGTTATATAGTCCGTATAATCGAAGATGCGTTTGTCTTCAAGCTTTCTGAGCTCGGTATTTATATATCCTCCGCCGAAGACAACTTTAATGCCGGGGTTGTTGGTCTTTATGTATCTTGCAGCTATGAGTGCTCCCAGCAGGTTACCCGGGAAAGGAACCGTAAAGCCAACCACATCGGGTGTTCTCTTTTTAATTACGGCGTCTGTTTCACTTATTATAATTTCTTCAATCAGATTTAAGGGACGACTGAGCTCCTGAAGGACAGGATCAAAATAAGGAGGGCTCTGAGCAATCCTTTCTGCATAGCGGCTGAGCCCGAAGTGCGGAGCAATAGTCCTGCTTATAATTTTTGTTATATCATCAATAAACAGTGAGCAGTAATACTTAGCCTTATCCTGCAGGCTGAAGTATCCGAATGCCTTATTGTCTTCTGATCCCGAGGCAAAGGATTCTCCCTGCGGGAGGAAGCCTTCCTGTATGATCCTGTATGCAAGATTTGGATTTTTCCCCTGCATGAATGCAATGACCGGATCAATGACATTTATATATTGATCTGACAGGCTGAGTGCCCTCTGAATAAATTCACTGTCATATTCCCGTCCAGCTATCCTGCTGAAGACGGTGGCAAGTCCCTGTTTTGAAAACACCCTGAGTGCTGAAGCAAGCGAGAGATCGAAGCTGGAAACGTCGTAATCCTTTGACCTAAGAAAACCCGATAGCTGACCCGCAGACGGGTAGGGCGAATTGATCTGGGAGAACGGGGGAATAATCAATAATATTTTTAATGGTTTCGGCATTTGCCAAATATATAACAATAAAACTAAAAGTTAAATATAAAATACCCTTCACCCGTGTAATAAAAATTGAAAAACCTCATGTAAGTAAAGTACTTACATTATTTTCAGATAAACCCCTATATTCTGTTAAAAATTGTAGTATTATTTTTAATCAGAAGTTTTCGGGGGATGGGTGAGCATTTTGATTTATGTTTTAACCGACACGAAAGAGAACAAATATAGAGGGCATTATGAACGATATTGAAAAGAAAAAAATGGGAATGTATGAAGCCGTTTTAGGCCTGTTAGCCGAGAATAAGGATATTACCTCGGGCATCAGGTCATTTAGCTCGAACATAATTAAATTGCGCAAGGTGATGGATGAGATAAGGCGCAAAGAAAAAGAACTCTCATCGGAGATTCTGGAGAAAACCATTATCAATGCTAACAGGAAGGATGACCTTCTTGTGGCATTGGTTCCGGTAACCTCCGCGCTGTTTAATTTTGCAAGACAGACCAACAATGTTGAGCTGAGGGAAAAGACAAGGCTGACGCAGAGTCATTTCATCAGGCTGCTTGATGCTGAACTGACGAACAAGGCCGAGGCAATCCGCATCCTGGCATTGAAGCATATTGTTGAATTGAAAAAATTTGGGATAACTACAAACAGTATTCACAACCTTGGTATAAAAATCGAATACTTCAGGAATTCACTAAACAACAAAATTGCGAGCCTGATTTCGAGTGACACGGTAATGCAGATGAATAACCTGTTTGGAGATGCTGATAACATACTGACACAGATGGACAAATTTGTTGAAATGGTAAATGATGAATATGAGGAATTCTATGATGAGTACATTTATACCAGGGATCTTGAGAATCAGGATGAATCCAAGGAATTAATTGAATTAGATGAGGATGAGGAGGATTAATTGAAAAGGGCACTTCAATTAATTACTAAAAGGGCAAAGATGGTTTTGCCCTTTTTTATTTTTACCAGTCCTGTTTATTTTGTGGATTGATTGGAGCTCCAGTCCTTCAGCTTCTGAATTTCGTCCTGGCTTCTTTTAATGAGGTCCTGTGCGGTGCTCTTCAGGTCCGAATTACTTCCCTTTTGGAGATACTGCGTTGCCATATCAATTGTATGCTGATCATGCGTTATCATGATTGAGGCAAAATCTTTATCCTGATCACCAGTCATCTGAATTTTATCCATATCATCCATCATTCTCTGATGGGAGGTTGAACCGGTCATATCATTATGATTCATCATGCTGTCGCGTTTTCCCATCATATCCTTGTCATGGTCCATTCTTTCACCGACTGTAGCTGTGTCACCGGTTGTATACTGCTGCAGGTTTTCTATGTCTCTGGTCTGCTCCTCAATGACGTTTTTTGCCATCGATATCAGATTTTCATCTTTGCCATTTGTAACTTCGGATTTAGAGATACCAATGGCACCCTGATTGTGTGCAATTATCATTGCGGCAAAGTCATGATCGGGGTCACCAGTCTGCCTGATGTTCATCATACCGGTATGCATTTTTCTCATCATTTCCTTCATGTTGCCTGATTGTCCGGTCATTCCGGTATCAGGCTCTGAAACATTTGGCTTAAGAGTTACTTCCTGAAAACTGTTTACCAGGGCAGCACTGCTTACCCGGGGCAGGCTGAACAATAATACAAATGCCAGGGGAACAACGCCAAGAAGAAAAAATGATTTTAACCGGCCTGTCTGATTAGAGAACATATTTCCTCCACCTTCGTTTTAGAATCGACTTCGTTTAGTATAAAGTCATTTTATACTAATAAATTGAAGGTGGATTATCAACCCATTTGGAAGGGGAAAACCAAGGGTGTAACAGAAGCCCTAATAAAGAAAGAGAAAAATAGTGCACGCAGGCGCGCGTAAATTTGCATTTCTGAGGTTATGTTAATCACATAATGGTGAAAACCGGGGTTAGCGCCGTATTTTTCTTTTGTTATAACCCTTTTCATCATAAGGCTGCAGTTTTTCGAGCCACAGGTTTTCCAGTGTTTCCAGGTCCTCATCATAATTATATGCGGGATCTTCTTTGGGTTCCAGACGGTCCAGCACTTCAAAAACAAATGCACTTTCGCCATAAGTATTATATTCTTCCTGCAGCCCGGGAAGGGTATGACTATTCATTTTAAGAGTAAAACTGTGCTTGTTCAGGCTGCCGGGAAGGTTTTTACTCTTACCTATCAGCACCTTGCCGTTTATGGTATTCCTTACCTGAAAAATGCCCATGGGCGTCAGGGTTTGTTTGTATTGTTTTTTTAATTCAGACTTATTTATCATATCTGATTCTCCTGCACTGTTTAACTGACAATATATATCTATAAGTATCGAAGTAAATATATGATTTTCTCCTTTGATAGCCAAATATATTTTTATGAATATCGAAATAAAATTGCCAGCAATTTTATCACTTGTCTAAGGGACGGCTTTATCTCTGTCAAAAAAGGCGTACAATGTTATATTATATTAAATCGTCACGCTAAAGAAACTTAATTGTCGCTGTATGCATATAAAATCCGGGACCGGTCAGAAAATGGAGGAATCTAATAAGGGAAGTAAATCTTCGGACAAAAAGTCACTGAAGGGGTTACTGTTAAGATTAGGTCCCGGTGTAATTACGGGTGCTTCTGATGATGACCCAAGTGCCATTGCCACGTTCTCGCAGTCGGGTGCGCAGTTTGGGCTCGGGCTGTTGTGGACCGTTATTTTTACTTATCCCTTAAAGAGTGCAACGCAGGAAATCAGCGCCAGGATTGGCCGGGTTACCGGGCGCGGCCTGGCAGGAAACATGCATCGCTACTATCCGCCCTGGATTGGCATTACCGTAATATTGCTGATGATAATTGCCAATATAATCAATATTGGGGCGGATATTGCAGCCATGGGCAGTGCACTGAATCTGCTGATCGGGGGACCCGTGCTGCTATATTCGGTTTTATTTGCATTTCTGTCGCTCATACTGCAGGTTTTCATACCATATACCAGATATGTCAGGATACTGAAATGGCTGTCTCTGGCGCTGTTCTCATACATTGCCACGGCGTTTATTATTGACCTCTCCTGGACCGAGGCGCTGAAGTCTGCAGTTACCCCGGAGCTTATATTCAGATCCAATTACCTGACTGCAGTTGTAGCCGTACTTGGGGCAACCATTAGTCCCTATCTTTTTTTCTGGCAGGCCTCGCAGGAAACAGAAGAGGTTAACACGACTCCTGAGGATCAGCCGCTGAAGAAGGCCCCCGAACAGGCGCCGGATCAGATCAGCCGCATAAAAATAGATACATATATCGGAATGGCTTTCTCCAACATAATAATATTTTTTATTCTGCTAACGACAGCATTTACGCTGCACATGGAAGGCATAAACGAGATCGGCAGTGCAGCTCAGGCAGCTGAAGCCTTAAGGCCTCTGGCTGGCAGGTTTGCATTCTTATTATTCAGCACCGGGATCATAGGCACGGGAATGCTGGCAATACCGATTCTGGCAGGATCCTCAGCCTACGCTGTTGGAGAGCTGTTCCGCTGGCCTGTGGGGCTTGAGCAAAAGCCAAAGCATGCAATTAATTTTTACACAATATTAGCTCTTTCGACATTACTAGGGCTAACTCTGAATTTTACGCCGGTAAATCCAATACAGGCCCTGTTCTGGGCAGCAACGATTAACGGGGTAATTGCAGCTCCGGTCATGATCATGATGATGCTGATGTCATCGGACAGGAGAATAATGGGAAGATTTAAGATCCCGTTCACCCTAAAGCTAATCGGATGGATTTCGGTTGCTGTTATGAGTGCGGCTGTGGCGGCATTGATTTACACCTGGATTGTGTAAGCAAAGCAGCCGGGTGAATGATAGTGATATGTCTCAATGGGTTGTGTTTGACACTAGAGTGTACAATAAATATATAGTTAGTACACTCCCAAAATGACTATAATCAGTAAAGAGGGCAGGCACCGGATTTCCCGTGCCGGGGGCTCCTGGCAATATTATTATTTAATTATTAGTAAGAGGTGAATATGCAAGTTCCGTTTCTGGATTTAAAGAGCCAATACAGATCAATTAAAGATGAGGTACTTCCGGCAATTGAAAATGTACTTGAAAACAGCGCTTTCATACTGGGTAAGAGCGTGTCGGATTTTGAGGAAAATTTCGCACAGATGCACGGTGTAAAACATTGTATTGCCACTAGTTCAGGTACCGATGGCAATCATATGGCCTTGTGGTCGCTTGGAATCGGACCGGGTGACGAAGTCATCATTCCTGCCAATACATTTATTGCAACTGCATGGGGTGCCACACTCTGCCAGGCCACACCCGTATTTGCAGATTGTGAAGCTTCGGGTTACAACCTGGATCCAGCCCGCGTAGAAGAAAAAATTACACCAAGAACAAAAGCAATAGTAGCAGTTCATTTGTATGGGCAGCCGGCTGATATGGATGAACTAAAACGGATTGCGGACAAGCACAACCTGTATCTGATTGAAGACGTGGCTCAGGCGCACATGGCAGAATACAAAGGGAAGCGTGTGGGAGGATTATCCAGGGTTGCTTCGTTTAGTTTTTATCCGGGCAAGAACCTGGGGGCTTACGGCGAAGGCGGTGCGGTAACAACAAACGAAAGGGATCTCGCAACAAAATTAAAGATGATCAGGGAGCATGGGCAGTCGCAGAAATATGTGCATGAAATTTATGGGCATAATTACAGGATGGAAGGAATTCAGGGAGCGGTGCTTAATGTAAAGTTGAAATACCTGGAGGACTGGACTCAGAGGCGCAGGAAGGTGGCAGAAAAGTACTGCAGCAGATTGTCGGAAATGAGCGAAGTTATTATACCGGCAGAGATGCCTTACGCCAGGCACGTTTACCATTTGTACGTAATTCAGGTCAGAGATGGTGCCGGTATGAGAGACAGGCTGATAAAGCATTTAAATGAAAATGGTATCTCTACCGGTTTACATTATCCTATTCCCCTACATTTGCAGAAATGCTTCAGTCACCTTGGGTACAAAAAAGGAGAGTTCCCGGTAACCGAAGCCCTGGCTGAAAGAGGTCTTTCGCTGCCCATGTATCCGGAATTGCAGGATGATCAGATTAATTATGTTTGTGAAAAGATTGGTGAGTTTTTTATGAAATGAAAAGGATGAACGACTGTGAGCAGGGATAAAAATAGGTGTAAATTAACTCACCTTACGCAATTAAGCCGAAAAAAGATATATAATGCGTAAGGTGAGTTATGCTGAATATTGACACTAAGGCAATGATCAGGTCTTTTTCAATATGATCTTAAATGTAGTGCCTTCAGGGCCGGTATGCTTTACGAATATTTTCCCGTTATGATAATTTTCGACTATTCTTTTGGAAAGACTTAACCCAAGTCCCCAGCCTCTTCTTTTTGTTGAATAACCAGGGCGGAAGATATCCTTCTTTCTTTTAGGGTCAATTCCCTTGCCGGTATCCTTAACCTCAATTTCAGCGTGCTTGTGCGTTTCTGTAATTGAAAAGGCAATGCTGCCGCGTTTGCTTTCAATGGCATCCAGGGCATTTTTAATAAGGTTTTCCAGCACCCACTCGAACAGTTCGGGACTCAGTTTTGCGCAGACATCCTCATTTCCTTCGAGTTTAAGGACCACATTCTTGCCAATCTGGGGCAGGCGTCTTTCAAAGTATTTAATCGTTCTTTCAACGGTTTCATATAAATTTGTGTCCTTAAGCTCGGGTTGTGAGCCTATCTTGGAAAACCTCTGTGTGATTTTGTTAAGGCGTGCAAGGTCATTGTTTATCTCTTCGGAAATATCAAGCACTTTATCGGGATTATTATGGCTGAGCTTAAGTATTTCCGACCAGCCCATCAGGCTGGATATTGGGGTACCCAGCTGATGGGCAGTTTCCTTGGACATACCCACCCAGATGTTGCTCTGTTCATTTTTCTTTATATAGCTGAAGCTTATATAAGCAATTAAAACGAACATTGCGGCAAACAGGATCTGCAGATAAGGATAGTTCCTCAGCTGCCTGATCAGTTGCGAATCACCGTAGTGAATTTTACCGAACACAATGGAATCGCTGTAGGAGATTATAATAGGAGGGTTAATAGCGTCCATATCCTTGATCTGATTAGCCAGAAACTTCTTCTGTTCTGCCAGGCTCAGCGTGGAATCAATCTGAAGGTTCCTGTAGCCCGATTTATTTGACAGGTTAACCTGGTCGGCAGTATCCGTCAGGATAATGGGGAAGTCAATGGGTTTAATCACGTTTTCAAAGATAAAAGTCAGGTTCGTCGAAGGATCATTGGTATTGGCCAGATACTCCAGGCTTTTGGCATAAAGTTCCACGATCTGTTTTTCCTTGTGCTGCAGTTTCTCGACGATCATGCGTGTATAGTAAACTGTTCCGGAAGCTATAATGAAGGCAATTATCAACAGAATGATCTTTATGTTTCTTGTTCCGGGTCCGCCTGACATTTTCATTCGCTGTATTCCTTATAAAAAGATTCTAATGCTTCATAAACGGATTCTGCTATTTTATACTGGAATTCGTCAGTCTTCAGCAGTCTTTCCTGTTCGGGAACGATCATAAAAGCGGGTTCGAGTAAGAAGGATATGGATTCGGGGATACGGCACATGTATAAGTTATCCCAATAAAGTCCGAAATCCTTTAATCCGAGCTTATTCAGCAGGTTTTTATAAACCAGTTTTGCCAGGGGTAAAGACTGAGGATAATAATAATAGACAGAACTTCCATTATGCACTATCGGATCGACGCCCTGAGGCACCGCATTGTTGTGCATGCTTACAGAAATTTCAGGATTAAATGAATTTACTCTTTGTTTTCTGTCGCGCAATGGCAGGTCCTCATCCTTGCGGTGCGTGAAATAAACCACGGCGCCTGAGTTTTCCAGCAATTCCTTGAGTTTAAGGGATATTTCAAAGTTTACGTCCTTTTCCTTAGTTCCTCTGGGACCCACTGCCCCGAAGTCGGAGGTATGTCCCGGATCGATAGAAATAACTCTTCCTTTCAGCTGGTTGCTCCAGAAGAGGAACCCTGCATTTCTCCTTGCAGGTTTATTGATGCTGAGTTTAAGAATGTTGCCATCGTACACGGGTTTATATCCCCAGTGGGTCTTCTGGTTCAGGAATATTTCCACCTTTAAGACGCCGTCAATGGGCTGGGAATGTTTAATTTCTTTGATAAATTCACTTTTCCTGTCATAAAATACCCAGTCAATATCGGAAGTAACGCAGTAAACATACAATTCAATTTTTTGTGGATTATCGGATTCAACTATTCTGAATGGCAGCCTTTCGGTAAATCCAAGTTCAACCGATACATACTTTTCAAAATCCCTTGTCCTTATGATCTGTGTTGAGCTGTGGGGAAGGGAAGCGCCGTTACTCAGGTAATTTACCGAGTTTTCAGGGACATAGATGGATTCACTGCCTGAAAGTCTGGTCCTCAGCCATTCTCCTTTTTTTCCTGTTACCTCAAGGCGGACGCCTTCGGGCAGAAAGAGTTTATATCCCCCGGCGGGGCTTACTCTGCCTGTAACGAGGTTGGGATCTTTTTTGATGCTAACGATCTGGTGGTACTGATCATTCAGGGTAGTAACAGTGCCGGTAAGAGTATCCCTGATCTCGCCCAAAGAAGCATGGGCAAGTGTAACGGTCAGTTTTGCGTTATTCAGCCTTTGATTAAGGATAAAGTGGCCCTTATAGATGCCGTACAGGGTATCTCCCTTTGTTGTATAACCATCTCCAAAGACATCCTGTCCCCAGTAATAGGAATTAATTCTGGAGGTTTCCTCCATCGGTATATTTCCCTCAATGCCCCCGACGTTGAAGTATGCCTTGCAGCCGGGGGTGCCTTTAACTTCTACTTCAATAGCCTCACCCATCTGCAGGGTCAGGTCTTCGGAAGGCTCCTGTTGAAAGTTCCTGTCAATATAAAGGTGATCAATATGGCTGCTCTTATCGGGCAGTTTTACCCAGAAGATCTTTTCAATTTCCTTTTGTCCGTTTTTGCCGGAAATACTGAAAACGAATCTGGCTTTATTTGCGCCCTGGCTGTTCTTCTCGTCCAGAATGGTCAGAGGTGCATAGGCCAGAAATGCCCCGTCTGCATCCACGAGTGTTGGGGTCCCATTGACTTTTAATTGAGATCCTGCAGGCGTAAGGGTGCCATAAATATAATAAGGCCTGCCGGTAAATTCCAGCAGTCCCTGGCGCGAAGAGGGTGAGGAAATGTGTACTGAATAATCATCTTCTGACTGTGCTGATGTGCTGACAAATAAGAATATGGCCGAAATGAAAGCAAAAAAGGTCAGTTTCACGGTAGTTGTCCTCAAATGTTCGGTAAAAGTGGGGCAGGAACCGGTGATCGGTTCCTGCCCTTGAGAATATGGATGCAAATATGGGGGATTTATTTTAAAAAATAAATAACCAAATCAAGTTTAGAGGATAATTGTCTCTGAGCGTTTTGCTCCAACAGAGACGAGGCTGATTCTGAAACCACAATACCCGGAAATAAAATCGAGGTAGTCTCTGGTTGCCTTAGGCAGATCCCCGTATTTCCTGGCGCCCGAGATATCACATTTCCACCCGGGAAGGGTTTCATAAATGGGCTTAATACAATCCAGCTGGTTTACGTCGTTGGGGAAAGTCTTAAGTGTTTTCCCTTCCAGTTCATAGGCAACGCAGACCTTGATTTCGTCAAAACTGCTCAGAACATCGAGTTTTGTTATTGCCGCCGTATCAATACCATTGACCATGGTAGAATATTTTACCAGGAAGGCATCGAACCATCCGCAGCGTCTCGGCCGGCCGGTTGTAGCCCCGAATTCAGCTCCGATCTTCCTGAGTCTTTCTCCATCCTCATCCAGCAGTTCAGTAGGGAAGGGACCATTGCCGACTCTGGTAGTATATGCCTTTACGATTCCAACTACCGAATCGATCTTTGTCGGTGGTATTCCGCAGCCCGTACATGCTCCGCCCGAAGTTGGACTGGAGGAGGTAACATAGGGGTAGGTGCCGTGGTCAATATCCAGCAGTGCGCCCTGTGCGCCTTCCAGGAGGACTGATTTGCCCTCGCTGATGGCATTATTAAGAAATACAGGTGTATCTTTTACGTATTTATCAATAGCCTTGTCGAATTCCACATATTCAGTAATAATTGCCTCAACATCCAGTTCGCTGTGTTCATAGACCTTCTTGAGCAGGTTGTTCTTTTCGGCCAGGTTTTCGCGAATTTTCCTTTCCAGGACGTCTTTATTTAACAGGTCCACTATCCTGATGCCCTTTCGTGCATATTTATCTATATAGCAGGGACCTATACCCCGGCCCGTAGTGCCAATCTTATTTTGTCCGCTTTCGCTTATCGAATCAAGAAGTTTGTGATACGGCATGATAAGGTGAGCGTTATGGCTGATGAAAAGGCGGCCATCGATCCTGATGTTGTTTTTCTCCAGGAAGCTGATCTCATCGAGAAGAGCCCTGGGGTCGACCACTACTCCGTTTCCAATAACACAAATTACATCCTCCCTCAGAATTCCGGAGGGAATCAGATGCAGGATAAACTGTTTATCTCCGATTTCCACCGTGTGCCCGGCATTTGCACCACCCTGATACCTGGCCACGATGTCATAATTCTCGCTAAGAATATCGACAACCTTACCTTTTCCTTCGTCACCCCACTGGCTGCCGACTAGAACCGACACACTCATTTTTAACTCCTGATTGACTGCAAAGTATTTAAATAAATTTAATAAACTAAAGCATATAAATAAAAAAACTCCGAATTAGCTATCCGGAGTCCAAAAATATAGGCGTTGAATACTAACTTCAACGGTTGAGGGGTATGTTCTTAACAGAACCGCCTATTTGTTATAACTTTTTATAGCCTCTTCAACTGAGTCGTAATTTTCAAATATGGTCACGAGTTTCGTGATCATTAGCAGGCTATAAATCTTTTCGGTAGCATTTGCTAGCTTAAAATTACCACCACCATTTTTCATCGTGGTATAACCGCTGATTAACATACCCAAACCGGAACTGTTCATAAATTTAACGTCAGATAAATCGATAATCACGTTTAATTTCTTCTGTTCGAGCAATTTGTGCAAGAGATCGCTAAGCTCCGTAGCCTCAGGACCACCCATCACGTTCCCCTTAAGCTCGATTACCACTGCTCCATACTGTTCGGTGGTTTTGATTTTCATGAATGCTCCTTTTATTTAACTGATTAAATTTACTTAGATAAGCCAATTTTTGCAAGCAAATTAAAAGAATTTGTTGTTATTTTTAAATATTTCAGATAATTTTTCACAAGATAATAAAAAAAATACCTTGCTGAAACTTTTTCACATTACTTTTTAAAGAATAAATTTCTTAGTTTTAAGCTAGCTCTTAGTATTATCAATTCAGAATGGTTTATTTGTACTTAGTCCGGAATACTCTGCCTTAACGGAACTATCATTTAATTATCAGCGTCTAAATAAATGGATATCACAAAGAATGAAAATGATGTCAGTCATACTCAGGTATCAAACTCTGAAGATGATTTTGCATTGATCAGGAGATTTATCGATGGAGACGAATCCTCATTCAGGATACTTGTGTTAAGGCATAAGGATAAAGTGAGAAACCTTGTTTTCTTAACCGTTGGCAACAGGGAGCTTGTAGATGATATATCACAGGATGTGTTTATAAGTGTTTTTAATAAACTGAAATATTTCCGTTTTGAATCCCAGTTTACGACCTGGCTCTATAGGATTACGATTAATAAATGCAAGGATCAGCTCAGGAAAATACGCATAAGAAGCATATTTATCCCTATTAAGGATTCGGAAGAGGAGATTGGCAGCGTAAGGCAAAGTTCTGAATATGTGGATACTACAGAAATAGTACAGCAAGCCATATCCAAGCTGCCCGAGAAGCTGAGGGTTCCTCTGATAATGAGGGAGGTCGACGGCCTGAGCTATAAGGAAATTGCAGATTCTCTGGAGTGTGAGGTAGGTACCGTGAAATCACGCATTTTCAGAGCCAGGGAAACCCTCAAATATCTGCTGCAACCCTTTGAGCGGGACCTGATGACGTAGTTCCCATTCTATATTTCGTCTTTGTCCAGGATATCCTTATATTATTGAGCACGGAGAGGTATAAGTAAAATGGCTGGACTTTTGTTCCGGCTTTACCGGTCTCCTGAATATTTAAATTTCCATTTTGAAAGCTGTTTTATGGACATGCAAAATATGCAAAAGTTTAATTCCCAATTCAGCTCAAAGAAAATTATTCCTATTCTGGGGCTTGTAATACTGACCATCGGTCTTATCATTCTTTTCAAGAATAAAAAGCTTGACGTGCTGGTTGAGCAGCAGAAGACAAACCTGGCTGATTTCTATACCCAGAACCTGAAGCCCATCTTAACGGGCAAACAGGTAACAAACGAGGATATTTTTAATTTTGCCTTTTACAGGGAGCTGCCTGTCGATAAGGCTAACCATCAGTATCTTCAGCTGGGAAATGAAGCCAATGGAAAGGAGTTTTTTGAATTCAAGAACGTTTCATCGGTACAAAAAACCAATAACCTTGAGAACTTCAGCAATGTGCTGAATCTGAGCCCTTTGCAGAGAAAGCAGGTGGATTCAATCCTCAACTCATATAAGGGCAAAATTGAGACTCAGGTACTGGTTAATGAAAAGAATACGGTTGCAATTAATGCCAATCTGTGGAACCTGAACAGGGCAATAAGGACTGACCTGTTGTTATTCGCTTCAAAGGCAAATAAAGGAAAGTTCAGGCAGATACTGCCCGAGTCGGTGAATTTCTCAGATAATCCGCAGATCCCGCGTATGGTTTCCGACATGAAGGATGCCGATGTCAACAGTTATATATTTGTTACCTCAGATACAATATTTTCGCATCCATTCAGATATGAGCCGCCAAAAGTAAGCGAGCCACCCGCTAAGTTGAAAAATAATAAGGGCGGGCAGGACAGGGAGCCAGGTGTGCGCATGCAGTTCAATATGGAACTGGCTAGCAAAGATCAAAAACGCTCTCACAGGGATTTTAAAGTTTACATGGATTCCAGCAGGTTCCATATAGAGGTTCCGGATATGGATTCAATGCTGGGTAATATGCCGAGTGTTGAACAAATAAATGCGCAGGTTGAAGAGGCAACGCGCTTAATTAAGAAGTTTAGCAGCAGGATGCAGCCTCCGGTTCCACCCGCGGGCAAAATGACAAACAGGATTAGAATGGAGTTTAGTGACGGGATACCTGATTCAGCACAACATTTTGAACTGAATATAGACATACCCGACATTGATTCAATAATCAATGTAAGTTTGAGAATCCCGAAGAGGCTGCAGATATTGCAGGAGAGCATCGATTCATTGTCGGAAAAACAGTCGCATGGATCTTTGAGCAAATCTGAAAGGGCTGAACTGAGGGAAAAATTGAGGGAATTAAAAAGCGGGTTCAAAAAGCTGAGAAAAGGGAAGTCACCCCCTCCGGTTCCCTCCACCGAGAGTGAGGATGGGGACTGATTGAGTCATAATTCCCATTTTTAAGATTGACCTGTATTGCAGGATTTTCAAAGGAAGAGGGAAGTAAAAGGTAAAATACATTATATGAAAATTAAATTATTTCCACTGGATAGCGCCCGTAAACTGCAGAATGCGGTTGTGTTTTCGGTCATCTTGTTTTTGTTCAGGCTAGTTTTCCCGGATAACCTGGGCTTCAGTCCCGTAGTTGTGACCATAAACGAGATATTGGTGCTGCTGGCGTTTTATTCAGTTACGCTTTATGTGCTGGAATTCATACAGGAAAAGAAATACTCTCCGCTCTCAATTATCTTAAATGCGGGGATACTGACTGCGTTTATATTTTTTGTGCTTTCGGTGCTTCCTTCCGTATTTTCGGAACTCTTCGGAGAGGCAGGGAACACAAATTTTATGCTCACAATAGCTTCCTGTTTTTATTCATTCCTGTTTATTTCCGCCCTGGCATACATATTTTCCGTCTTCAGGACGCTGTTTTTCCTGAAGCAAAAGCGCAACCCCGGGTTTTATTTTAATACCATGCTCTTCTTTATGCTCATGACCTCAGTGGCAAACATAATTGAATTCCTGAACTCATCTGTAACATACTTAAAACCCGCATTCCTTGTTGTTTCTATACTCCTGATGACCTTTAACTCAATCAGGATATCCTGGATTGCGTTTCTGGTCAAGAAAGAAAAAATCTATCTGCTCATTATTTCTATAGTATTATCTATATTATTTGGTGTCAACATAGGACTTAGTTCCCAGAGTAATCTGACAAATCAGATCCTCCTGCAGTTTTCACCTTCACTGCATCAGTTCCTGACGCTTATGATGATCTACGGGACAGTATTTTTCGGTATTGTATTCTTTACCACGTTATTTCACCTGCCCACGGCCGAAGTATTTGACCGTAAGGCCCAGGAAGTCTCATCGCTGATGGATCTTAGCAAACTAATAACACAGGTGTTTGATTTTAAGGAACTGGCCGATACGGTTACAGATATAACTATACAGGTCTGCAATTCCGATTCTGCCTGGCTGGTCTCGGAGGCAGAAGGGGAGCTGTCTTTAAGTGCTGTCAAAAACATAGGATATGTGGAGGCCGACAAGCTTACCAAAAGACTTAAAGAGAAGTATGGATTAAGGGGTATTAAAAGTGTCAGGACAGTTTTCCTGGAGCCGGAGAGGATGAATGGAAACGGTGAGGAGAATAACGGAATAAGCTTCCACACACTCGCAGTCTCCCCCTTAAGGGTTCACAATGAAATAAACGGTTATCTTATTGCCGCGCGCAAAAGCGAGGATCTGTTTGATGATGATGACCAGAAGGCAATTGGTGCATTTGCCGATTACGCCGCCATTGCCATTGAAAATGCGAAGCTGCTGGAGCAGTCCATTGAAAAGGAAAGAATGGAAAAGGAACTGGATGTTGCCCGTGAGATTCAGTATAAGATCCTGCCGGGAGTAACTCCCCATATGGAGGGACTCCAGATATCGGCTCTGTTTGTTCCGGCGTTTGAAGTTGGAGGCGACTACTATGATTTTTTCAGACTTGACGAGAATAAACTTGGGTTTGTAATTGCTGATGTTTCGGGCAAGGGTATTTCGGCGGCATTTATTATGGCAGAGGTAAAAGGAATATTTGAATCCCTGTCAAAAATGATACAGAGTCCAAAACAGCTTCTTATAAAGGCAAATGAGATACTTAAAGGCAGTCTGGATAAAAAAAGCTTTGTAACCGTGGTATACGGAGTCCTGGATCTGGATGGTGAAACGGTGTACCTTTCAAGGGCCGGTCATTCGCCTGTATTGCTGGTAAGGAACGGAAAAATCGAGGAACTGAAACCCTGTGGTCTGGGTTTAGGTCTGGACTTTTCTTCAAATTTCGCGAATACGATAGAAGAAATAAAGATAAAATTAAAAGAAAATGATATATTGCTGTTGTATACTGACGGAATTCCGGAATCCAAGAATTCCGAGATGGAGGATTTTGGATATGAAAGATTCGAAAAGGTAATCCTAAATCATCTGGACAGTTCTACGGATGAACTTTCAAATGGCATTATGAAGGAAGTAGCCCTTTTTTCTCAGGGAAAACCGCAGCATGACGATATAACTTTAGTTATTTTTAAGTGGTTTAAAAAAACTATTAAAGCAGGAGAGGTTTAATGATAGATTTTAATGTGGCAACGCGTGAAAACAGCCATGTAAATATTATTGATTTGCATGGATATCTCGATGCACATACTGCCCCAGAACTTGAAAATATATTTACACAACTTATTGATAATAAAAAGTACAAAGTAGTGGTTAACTTTGAGGATTTAGCTTACATCAGCAGCGCAGGCCTCGGTGTATTCATGGCCTACGTTGAAACGATGAGAGAAAATGAAGGCGATATCAAGTTCACAAATATGAGTCCGAAAGTCTATAACATCTTTGATTTATTGGGTTTTCCGCTGCTGTATGAGTTTTACAAAGACGAAAGAGAAGCTATTCAAAAGTTCAATGAGAAGAGTTAATATTGAATACAGCAAATATATCATTCGAAAAAGAGCTGGTTGTCAAGAGTACAACTGACAACCTGGCATTAATCAGGGAATTTACGAAGACTGCAGCCCATAGCTGCGGCTTTACGGATGAGACTATTGATAAAATCGCCCTTGCCGTTGATGAGGCTTGTACAAACGTTATCAAACATGCCTACAAGTACTCACCCGACGGAGATATTATAGTCAATATTAAGATCAATAAGGACAAGATGACGGTTTCCATTACAGACCATGGGAGTAATTTCGATCCCTCGCAGGTGCCTGACCCCGATATTAAGAAATATTACCGTCAGCATAAGATCGGCGGCCTGGGTATTTACCTGATGAAAAAACTCATGGATGAGGTGAATTTCAGCTCCTCGGCCGGCGATAAGAACCAGGTTGTCCTTACTAAATATTTTTAGCCTAATATCAGAAAGTTTGTATGAATAGTTATGATACTGACGGTGCCAAAAGAAATCTGTCTGCCTTGGTGGATTTCAGTAATTTTATTAATTCCAGCCTGGACCTGAATTTCACGCTTAATAACCTCCTGCTTACCTGTTTCGGGAAATTCCATACCACTAAGGGGCTTGTAGCCCTGTTTGAGGACGGCGGCGAGCTAAAGGTAAGGGCATATAAAGGCTTCGGTGTTTCTATACTGGATGAACTACCCGATATAAAGCTGTGCGGGGAAAATTTTGACGCGGGCCTGCTGGATGATTTCTGCAGCAGAAACAAGATCCGGTTCTCACAGCAGATTATCTCATCTCAGGGGGTCAGGGGACTTGTTTTCCTGGGTGAACGCCTGAGCAGGAAAGAATATTCACAGGAAGACAGGGAATTCCTTAATACGCTCATCAATATTGCCGCAACTGCAATTGAAAATTCTATTATTGTAGAAAAGCTAAAGAGACTCAACAAGAGTCTGGATTCCAAGGTCAGCATGCTTTCTTCGCTTTTTGAGCTGAGCAAGGAGTTCAGCGGTATACTGGAGGCTTCCAAGGTAAGCAAACTCCTGGTCTATTCGGTCATTGGCCAGCTGTTAGTTTCAAACTACGCGGTCATTCTTTGCGACCTCAAAGGCCTGACCGTGCTGGAATCCAAATTCCCCAAGCAGCTGCTCCAGACGCTGAAAATATGCAATATTGCCGGAATCAGTTCTCCTTTGCGCCGTTCGGATTTTGGCGGCGAGTATGAAGTGCTGGGAGAAATAGGCGTTGAGCTCGTTATTCCAATGCAGATACAGGGGGAAACCAAGGGACTCATACTGCTCGGCAAGCGCTTTAACCGTGAAGAATTTACCGAATCGGACATAGAATTTATATTTGCTACAGGCAGTCTGGCAATTATTTCCATTGAAAATGCCAAGCTGTTCAAGGAAGCACTTGAAAAGCAAAGGATGGAAGAGGATCTGGAAATTGCCAGGGATATTCAAAAAAACCTTTTCCCGCAGAAGCTGCCCATATTAAAGAATTTTGACATTTCAGCCATTAATATTTCCTCCAGGCAGGTTGGCGGAGATTACTACGACGTTATCAGGCTGGATGAAAAAAACTGCCTGTTTGCAATCGGGGATGTTTCCGGCAAAGGGGTTCCGGCGGCACTGCTCATGGCAAACCTGCAGGCTTTCCTTAAAAGTATATGTAAACAGGGAATGATGATCAATAAAGCAACTGATCTGATAAACGATCTTATCTCGGAAAATACGGTAATGGGAAATTTCATTACTTTCTTCTGGGGCATATTAGATGACGAGACCAGGATGCTTACCTATGTGAATGCCGGTCATAATCCTCCGCTGCTCATAAGGGATGGACAGATACGGAAGCTGACCAAGGGGGGAATGATACTCGGAATACTGAAAACTACCGTCCCTTACCTTAGTGAATCAGTTGAGCTGATGAAGGATGACACAATTATCCTTTTTACCGATGGAATCACAGAAGCGATGAATAAACAGATGGAAGAGTTTTCGGATGAAAGGCTCGAACAAATAGCAGTCGGTCTCAAAGGCATGGCGGCCGGTGAAATCTTAGGGAGCATAAGGACTGAAGTGGAAAAGTTTGTCGATGGTGCAAATCAGAGTGATGATATCACACTTATGATCATTAGAGTAAAGTAGGGTTATGAAAAAAATAAAGCTTTTTATACAAAAATACAGACGGAATATTATTATTGTAGTGACGGTACTGCTGGCTGTATTGGGTCTGACTAATTTATACTTTTCACTGGAAGTTACTCCGGTATCCAATGATGAATGTCTCTGGGTTGAGAAGCGCGTTAGTGCGGATTCTGTATTCATATTCTTTGAAAAGGTGAAAAATGAAGGTGTGGCGTGGAATGCCGGCATCAGAAACGGTGACCGTCTGGTTGCAATTGGTGATGTAAGACTGCCCAATAATATAGTTGCTTCTGTTACGCTGAACAGATACAAGGCCGGCCAGTATGCCAGGTACACCGTTTCCAGGGATGGGAAAGAATTTCAGACGACGGTATACGTAAAAAAACTAATCAACTTCAGCACACTGGGTTTTAACCTATTGGGAATAATCTGGCTCATTGTTGGCTTTGTGGTTATTATGGCAAAGCCGGACGGCTACGTGCAAAGGCTTTTCTACAGGGTGGGAGCCCTGTTTGTGCTGACCTTTACACTGTCGCTGCTTCCAGGCTTCAGCTTGCAGGAATTGAGGATGGAACGGTATATAATTGCTGCAATTGTCGATTTTGTCTGGACTCTCTCGGCTTTTTTACTAGCATTTGCTATTGTCTTCCTGTTCTGGAATTTTCCCAAACCCTTCAGGCTGGTAGAAAAAAAATGGATCCGCAAGGCATTTTTGATTGTGCCTCTTGGCCTGTTCGTCATTTCCTATATATACAGGGTATATTTTGTTTATCTCAGGAGAGATCCCTCAAACTTTAAAATTGTAATACTTGCAATCAACGTTCTTTTAACGGCAGGGCTCATTACGGGTCTGGTTTCACTGCTGATTAATTACAGGCGGATGAAGACCAGGAGTGAAAAGAAGCCGGTATTTATCATATTGGTTGCTTATATACTCGGTGTCGGTTCCTTAATATATACCGTAACGATTGCCAATGTAATAGCAGATACAATATTTAATACGCCAGAATACTTTATGCCGATAATACTGGTGGCGGTAATACCCGTATCCTTTGGCTACTCGATTTTTAAGTATCAGCTGATGGACGTCAGCATTGTCGTAAAAAATACTATTATTTACGGCACGGCTACCATAACCATTGCAGCAATTTACTTCCTGACGGTTTACGGCATCGGGCAGGGTATAGGTGAGGCTGTAGGAACTGAATACAGGAATGGAATTGCGGCCGTGGCATTTGTGGTGTTTGCGCTGGTCTTCCAGTCAACAAAGAACAGGTTCCAGGAAGTACTTACAAAGAAATTTTATCCCGAACAGTTTGCCTATCAGAAGGTAATATTAAAGTTCGGAAGTGACGTGGTTAGTATTGTAGGACTGGAAAATATACTCGATTCCATGAAGACCACGTTTGTCAACTCTCTGAATCTGAAGCATTTCGCCATTCTCTTAAATGAAGATGCGCCTCACGTATTTCAGCTAAAAAGGGAGACCGGGACTCTTCAGGCTGGTAATCTCACTATCTGCGACAATGATCTGCGGCTTACGCATTACATCCGCCAGCAGCTTGTACTGCAGATGCCGGTTACGGTTGACCGTCAGCAATTTCAGGAGCTTTTTCCTGAAGATTGTGAAAAACTGATTGCCGCCCAGATTTATACTATTATACCGATGATTATGAAGGCCAAACTAATAGGTCTTCTGGCATTCGGTTTAAAGCATTCCGGCTCACAGTTTGCAGGTAAGGATCTGGAACTCCTGTGTGCTGCAGCCAACCAGGCGGCAGTATCCATTGAAAATGCCCGACTGTATCAGTCCGAAGCTCAAAGGCTGACTCTGGAAAGGGATCTGGAAAATGCCCGCAGAATACAGGAGAATCTGCTTCCAAAGGCAATCCCTCAGCTAAAGGGCATTGATATAAGCGGTCGCATGATCCCTGCAATGCAGGTGGGCGGGGATTATTACGATTTTATAAGGGTATCCCCCCACAGAATATTTGTAGTTGTAGGGGACGTATCGGGCAAGGGGCTGTCTGCCTCACTTTATATGTCGAAGCTTCAGACCATGATGCGGCTCTACTGTACAGAGGGCAGGACCCCCAGGGAAATATTGATCGACATAAATAAAAAAATATATGAAAGCATTGAGCGCAACTGGTTTATAACAGCAACACTGGCTCTCTTTGATACTTCTGAAAGGACCGTCAGGTTCTGCCGTGCCGGGCATTCTCAGCTGCTTGATATCTGTAATAATTCGGTTAAACTCTACCAGCCCAAGGGCATAGGTCTTGGACTCGAAGAGGGGAAGATTTTTATGGATACACTGGAAGAAATGGAACTTCCATTCGAGCCGGGGCACATTTATGCCATTTATTCGGACGGCATAAGCGAGGCCATGAATGAGGATAATGAAATGTTTGGTGCTGATGAGCTGGCAAATGTAATAATCCGGAACAACCGTAATAGTGCCCATGAGATAATGTCCTCAGTATTCGACTCCATCATTGAATTCAGGGGCCGCAGAGAGCAGAATGATGATATTACACTAGTGCTTGTAAAAAGCGGTGATGTATAAGGTGATGGCGCACAAGGTTCTTTAAGTTTTACCAATCGGGTTTACCCCTGGTTTGAACAGATTTAGCGTTAAATTCCAGCATCATCATCACACCTCTCAGCCGTGGGCAGAGGCACGTCTGTGCCCAGTTTTCACAAAGTTACCATGAGAACTAAAATCTGCAGACATTGTTCTTAACATTCTGTCCGTTTGTACGATAATACTGTAAAGGAAACAGGAATGCTCGATAAAATTATAAATATCAAGCCAGGTCTGTTGTTAAATAAGGGTGACGGCAGCTATTCGGGTCTCAACAAGTTTTTTCACGGCGGCCATTTGAATCAACTGATTGTGCACGATTCAATCAGATTTTCTCCGGCAGCCCATTATATATCAAAAATCAACTGGCAACTAAAAGAACTCAGCTTTTCGGGCAATGAAAAGCTATCTGTCGGGTTTTCTACCGGTGGTTTTGAATTCCATACGGAAATTGATTTTTTAAAGTTTTATATTAACAGCCGGCTCTTTTACGATATTACATATGTGATGATGGTGCAGGGGATCAGTAGTAAAACTACGCTGAAGTTATCCGTAAAAAAAGATAATCAATTCCCGCAGGAGGACCTTCAGATAATGAATCTCCTGGGTCTGAAGAGTTTATTTGGAAGAATAAGTGCCCTGGAAATGGCAGGAGAAATTAACCGCTCTGACAGCGTTGTTTTAGGCGAGCTGATGGACGGGATCAGGGATAATCTTGCACGGGAGTTCGAATACATAAATACGGTACTCTTTACATTAATAGACAAAATATTTCCGGATAAGTTATCGGGCCGACTTATTTTTCCGGATGATAATACAGAACCAGTAACAATAGAAAAAATTGCAGTAATAAATGACTGATATATTCTCCGGCGGCGCAGAAGAATTGGATAGTTTCCCAAAAAGATTTGAATCCCTCAGTGATTTTAAATTGTTGGAAGAATTTCCCGATACCAGATCCCTGGTAATTGTAAACCATTCGGGAGTAATTGTCTATGCAAATCATGCCTTTGAGAGTTCATTTTCTCTTAAGGAAGGCAGCAATTTTTCAGAACTGGATTCTGAACCCAACCTCTTCTTTCTAATTGAAGGCCTGGCACAGAGCAGATACAGCAGTTTCCATTTCGAACTTTTTATCCCCAAGCCCGACGGACAGACTCAATTAAACTTCCTGGTGGAAATTGAAAGAATATTTGTCAGGGAGCAGGAATTTTTTGTGCTTATTCTTTCCTCGCTGGAAGACAAGCGCAAGATCGAAAATAAGATAAATACACTGCATAACGCCCTTGAGTTTGGAAATGTACCGGTTATAATAACCGATGAGAAGGGGAAGATAACCTATTCAACAAAGTCATTTGAAGCCATCCTGAACACGAGCATTGAATTCATTTTTAATAAGTCTTTGCATGAGGTTCTTGGGAACCATTTGGGACCATCGGATCTGGAGGATGTGAAGCTAAAGATAAGTATGCGCGAAAAGTGCATAAAAATAATCTCGGATATCAGTGAGGAGGGATCGCTTTGGTTCAGGGAGGTGACAATCACTCCTGTTATGAAGGGCGAGTCGGAACCGGTCAATTTTATTGTTACCGCTAATGACATCACTAATTATGTCCTGAAGAACAGAATTATAAAAAGGTCCGAAGAAAGACAGAAAATGATAATAAATAACATCACTGACCTGCTGCTCATTTTGCGCAGCGAGAAAGAGACGTTATATTTTGAAAATGCCAATGACAATTTTTATGAGACCTTTTCAATAAAAAGAGAAAAAGCTCTTGAGAAGAATATTACTGAGGTATTTGACGAGCATTTCCTTCTCATTCTTACGCGTGCTATCAGTACGCTGCTTAAAATTAATAACCCGTTTAATGAATTCCGCTACAAGAATTATGTGTTAAACCGCGAATACCTGGGCTCAATTACCTATACAGAGGACCTGTACGAGTCACAGAGAATATTCATTATCAGTCTTAAGGATATAACCGAGCAGTTAACTAATGAAGAGCGCCTGAGGAAAGCATACCAGAGGGAAACGCACATCAATAAATTGAAAAGCTCATTTTTAGCAAATATGTCGCATGAAATCAGGACTCCGCTTAATGCCATTGTAGGTTATTCCGAGCTGATTGAAGACGACGTTGTGGCTGGAAACATGGAGTCTGCAGCCGAACTGTTCCCTTATTTAAAGGAAGGATACGCCAGGCTGCTTAAGCTGGTGGATAATATACTTGAAGTTTCTCTGATAGAATCCGGTGAAACAGAGTTTGAAATCTCCAGAACCAGAATAGGCGAGGTGCTTAGAAACGTCTACCAGGAGATGATGAGCAGTGCCGTAGAAAAAACCATGAAATTCGACCTGGAGATAGAGGACGAGAACCTGTCGATAAACGCTGACCGTCAGAAGCTGGAGAAAATTATTTCGGTACTTACTGATAACGCAATAAAATACACTGAACCCAAGGGCCGGGTGCTCCTGAAGGCTAAGCTGGATACGGGTTCAGCAAAAATCATCATCTCCGATACCGGAAAAGGCATCAAAAAAGAAAACCTGACACGCATGTTCGAACCCTTTGCCCAGGAGGATGAGGGGCATAAAAGACAGTTTGAGGGTGCGGGACTTGGTCTTACGATTGCTTACAATCTTACAAAGATGATGGGAGGTGTGCTGAAGGTGGATAGTTTGATAGATGAAGGCACTACCATAACACTCAGCTTTCCCTTGCCCGTATAGATAACCCGTTTAACCGGGAAACAGGAGTTCAATTGCTTTCCAGGAGGAATTATAAGGGATTAAATCCTGCCATGATGACCTCATTCAAACATTCTATAAACCTTTCGTAAAAAACTTCTTACAGTATCCATTTAATTCTTTTCTTTCAGGTCTTATTTATTTAATTTTTCGGATTAAAAACACAAACAAACAGTTGCTGCCATGAAACCAAGATATTTTCTTTGTTTTCTACTACTGACTCTCCGGGTATTCGCACAGGACACTTCACAGACTTTCCTTTCGCTGAAACCGACAGGAGTAGAAAGTTTTTTAACCACTTATCCCCAATATGACGGAAGGGGAACAATTATTTTTATATTCGATACCGGTGTGGATATGGGTATTGAGGGACTCAGGACTACACCCAATGGCGAATCAAAAGTTATTGATGTAAGAGATCTTACCGGACAGGGGGATCTGAAGCTTTATGAAGCAAAAATTAGCAGTAACGGGAATCTGTCATCCGCGGTAAACGAAGAGCAGAAGCTTTCCGTCATGGGAATTGACCAGCTTGCAATGAAGGCAGTTGACGGGAAGTACTTTATTGGAAACTTCGACGAGGAAAGATTCTTAAATTCCAATGCGGGCGTCAGGGACCTGAACGGTAACGGTAAAACAGACGACAGCTTCTTAGTTGTAACATTTAAGACTTCCCTTAACGGCGAGGAATTCTGGGTGGCCTATTTTGATACCAATGCGGACGGAAGCCTCTCGGATGAAAAGCCTTTAAGAAGCTATCATGAAAAGTTCGATACATTCCAGATCAAGAATCCCGGCAAAATACCTCCGTTTACATTTGCATTTAATATTTTCCCCATGGAAAGAAAAATAAACGTGTTCTATGACGACGGCGGGCATGGCACCCATGTTGCAGGTATAGCAGCAGGGTACCAGATCGGCAGGGATAAGCACTTCAACGGGGTGGCTCCGGGCGCAAAATTAATTGCCCTGAAAATCGGTCAGAACACCATGTCGGGCGGTGCCACGGTAAGTGAAAGCATGAAAAGGGCATTCATTTATGCCGATTCGCTTTCAAAGGTAATCAAAGAGCCATGCATAATTAACATGAGTTTCGGGATAGGAAGCGTTATTGAAGGCGGATCGGATATGGAATTGTTTTTGCAGGATCTTCTGAAAAAGAATCCATATCTTTATGTCTGCACTTCAAACGGAAATAACGGTCCCGGCATCTCCAGTTCAGGGCTGCCGGCATCTTCAAAATATGTATTCTCTTCGGGTGCAATACTGACGAAGGAAGTAGGCCGTGATGTTTACGGTGCAACGCTGGACGAAGACATTATTCTCCATTTCAGTTCAAGGGGCGGCGAAGTATCAAAGCCAGATATATGCTCACCCGGGGCCTGTGTTTCCACGGTACCTAACTGGATGTCGAATGACAGGATGTGGGGCACAAGTATGGCTTCTCCATATACGGCCGGAGTAATGTCCCTCATGCTAAGCGGCCTTAGCCAGAAATATCCTGACGTCAGGATCCCCTCACAGATATTGTTCAAAGCCGTAAGAGCGGGTGCCGTTAAAATGCAGGGTTATAATTCTCTTGACCAGGGCGCCGGTTATATCAACGCCGTAAATGCATTCTCAGAGCTGGAAAAGATGATAAGGGATAAAGAATATATGGACGCAGAGGACTATAACATTGTGGCTTATGTCCCCAGCATGCTTAACGACAGAGCCCAGAATCTGTACTTCAGAAATGGCAATGTAATTAAAGACTCTGACGTGTTCAGGTATAATATCTCCAGGGCAAAGGCGGGTTCAGCAGACAAGTTTTACAGAACCTTTAATATTGAGAGCGACTGCAACTGGCTTAAACCCATACAGAAGAAGACCTATCTGAGAAATGCACAAGGCACGTACGTTTCTGTGAGGTTTGATAAATCCAAAATGGCCGAACCAGGGCTTTATACTGGCAGGATCTCCGCCTTTAGTGAAGGCAACAGGTCGGTGCCTGAATTCAGCATGCTTGCAACTGCCATAATTCCTTACGAATTTACGAGGGACAATAATTACAAGGTTGCATTCCAGGGGGAAAAACTGTCACCAGGCAGGCACAAAAGGTATTTTCTTAACATTCCACCGGGAACGGGAAATGTTGCCATAAAGATCAGTTCCGAGGGAAAGGAATATGCACAGGCTGTTTACCGTCTTTTTGATCCTGACGGTGTTGGCATCCATACCTCCCAGCTTCTGGATTCGGATGCAAAGGAAACTGAAATTACCTCAAATCATGAAAACCTGAAGCCTGGAGTTTATGAGCTCGTTGTTCACGGTAATTTCCTGGCAAAGGGAGTTTCTACTTATAGCCTGGCTATTGAATGTTCGGGAGTAAATCCGGCCAAAGAGGTATTGGTGCTTAATGAAAAGAACAGCAGCATACCGGTTGTAAACAGCTTTGAACAGGTAAAGGAATACGAGCTCAGCGGCAAAATGTTAGGATATCAGAAAGAGTTTTCGGCTGAATTTAATGGGACCGACAGGTATGTGTATCCCTTTGTTATCCGTAAAAATGAAAGTTCCAAGGATTTTGTGGTGCGTATGAGCAAAGAGGATTTCAACAAGTTTACGGATTTCTCACTGATAGTTTATGATGAATCGGGTAAGGCTGTAATGAAAGACGGGCTTAATTACCAGAGCGGGCGTTTAACCGTGATGAACTCTTTTGGTGATGCCGACAGTACAAAGCTGCGCCTGGAACTCATTCCGGCATTTGCCATAAAGGCGGGAAATGCCAGCGTGAGGATAAAGGAGACTACAAACGTCAATGCTCCGGCTGACCTGCTGGTACAGTATGGGCGGAATAACCGTATACAGCTGTATCCGTGTATTGAGAAAAGCCTGAACTGCATTGTTGAAAAGCCGGCGTATTATTATCCGCCCGACAGTGTGCCATATGGAATTGTTTATTTCAGATCTTTAGAGACAAAAAAAATAGAATTAGAATTACCCTTTTTATTCAAATAACGAAGGAGAAGATCGAGTATGAGTGAAGCTAACGTTTCTGCAAACGGCGGCGGATTGCCGGAAAATGCTTACAAGGAATTAAAACCGGGTGAAGAATATATACCTGTAATGTCACCTTCCAGGGCTTACCCTGAAGTAACAGTATGGTCGGTATTCTGGGGATTGTTAATGGCTGCTGTTTTTTCGGCAGCTGCAGCATACCTGGGTTTAAAGATCGGGCAGGTGTTTGAGGCTGCCATTCCGATTGCAATAATTGCCGTAGGGTTGTCGACGGTTTTCAGAAGAAAGAACGCCCTCGGTGAAAATGTTATTATTCAGTCAATCGGCGCCAGTTCGGGCGTAATTGTTGCGGGTGCAATCTTTACAATCCCTGCACTTTATATATTGAACCTGCACGTTCAGTTCTTCCAGATCTTCCTGGCATCGCTGTTCGGAGGGTTTCTGGGAATCCTATTTCTGATCCCTTTCAGGAAGTATTTTGTAGGTGAAATGCACGGAAAATTTCCGTTCCCCGAGGCGACTGCTACAACTGAGGTGCTGGTGGCCGGCGAAAAAGGCGGCGGACAGGCATTTGTACTCGTAATCAGCGGTCTGATAGGAGGCGTCTACGACTTCATTATTGCTACTTTCGGATGGTGGAGCGAGGTATTTACAAGCAGGGTGGTAGCAGTTGGGCAGAAAGTTGCCGATAACTACAAGCTTGTATTCAGGATCAACGTGGGTGCTGCTGTGATGGGACTCGGTTACATAACGGGATTAAAGTACACCGCAATTATTGCTGCCGGATCATTTGTTTCCTGGTACGTGCTTATTCCGATTGTATATCACATTGGCAATGCCCTTACCCAGCCTTTAGGAGTAAATGTCACCTTATTAATAAAAGATATGTCGGCAGAACAGATCTTCTCATCATATGTCCGCCACATTGGTATCGGCGGAATTGCAATGGCAGGTATTATCGGTATCATCCGTTCATCAAAGATCATTGCTTCTGCATTCTCGCTGGCAGTAAAGGAAATATTCGGCGGCAAGGGAGAGCATTCCTCAAAACTAAGAACGCAGAGGGATTTACCGATGGCAATAATTGTACTCGGTATTCTTGTCACAGCCGTGCTTGTTTTTCTCTTCTTCCTCACGGGTGTTGTTGGTAACCTGACGCATGCAATCGTAGGGCTTTTGATTGTACTGATAATATCATTCCTTTTTACGACTGTTGCGGCAAATGCTATTGCAATAGTGGGTACAAATCCTGTTTCAGGCATGACGCTCATGACGCTTATACTTTCTTCAATAGTACTGGTTTCAGTTGGTTTGACGGGTGAGGCCGGAATGATTTCTGCCCTCATCATCGGAGGAACGGTTTGCACGGCGCTTTCCATGGCGGGCGGTTTCATAACAGACTTAAAGATAGGTTACTGGCTCGGTTCATCGCCATACAAGCAGGAAACATTCAAGTTTCTGGGTACGGTTGTAGCTTCAGCCACAGTGGGCTGGGTAATTCTTATATTGAATCAGACTTATGGCTTTAGCGGCGAAGGTGCTTTGGTTGCTCCCCAGGCAAATGCCATGGCGGCAGTAATAAAACCTTTGATGTCGAACCAGCCTGCACCCTGGATGCTTTATATTGCCGGTGCCTTTATGTCTTTAATACTTACAATGCTGGGGGTTCCTGCACTGGCATTTGCACTTGGAATGTATATCCCTCTGGAGTTAAATACTCCGCTTTTGGTAGGTGGACTGATCTCGCATTTTGTTTCGACCAGGAGCAAGGATGAAAAACTCAACAATGCAAGAAGAGAACGCGGCACACTGATAGCCTCAGGCTTTATAGCCGGTGGTGCATTAATGGGTGTGGTAAGTGCGTTCCTGCGTTTCCAGAACATTAATTTTGTAAACAGTGAATGGCAGGAATCAAATTCTGCTGAGCTGATTGCATTAATGATGTTTGCTATAATTTGTGCTTATATGATCTGGGATTCATTGAGAGCCAGGACCCAGGAATAATTAATGAAAGGAAAACTGATGCAGATCTCAGAGGCAAGGAAATATTATCCATACTTAAAAAGCGGCAGGATTTATATGAATCATGCCGCTATAAGTCCTTTATCGACTCCTATAGTAAAAGAGCTGGATGACTATCTTTATATAAGAAGCGAAACCGAAATAGAAAACTATCTTGAGTTTCAGAAAGTCGTGATTGACACAAAGAACAAGCTGGGGGAAATGATAAATGCAAAGCCGGACAGACTTGCCTTTGTCGACAACACTTCTAATGGATTGAACATCCTGGCCCAGGGACTCGATCTTGGAACCGGGGACAGAATAATTCTAAACGACATAGAATTCCCCTCAAATATCTATCCCTTCCTTAACCTGAAAACCCAGGGCGTGGAGATAGACATTATTAAATCACACGATGGAATTGTTTCCTATGAGGATATTGAGGCGGCCGTAACGGGAAAAACAAAACTAATTTCCATCAGCCACGTTCAGTTCCTTTCGGGCTACAGGGCCGATGTTGAAAAAATTGGCGAAATGTGCCGCAGTAAGGGCATTGTCTTTTGCGTGGACGCCATTCAGTCGGCCGGTGCGCTGGAGATTGACGTGGAAAAGATGAAAATTGACTTTCTGGCCTCGGGCACGCAGAAATGGATGATGGGTCTGCAGGGATTAGCTTTCATCTTCATTACCCAGGAACTTCAGGAAAGGGTAAAGCCAAAATATGTTGGATGGACCTCAGTAGTTGATGCATGGAACCTTCTGGACTTCAATCTTACCCTAAGGAGCAGCGCCGAAAGATTTCAGAATGGAACCGTATCAGCCATTGGAATAGCCGCACTGCATGGGTCGCTCAATTTTATGAGACAATTTGGTCATGACAAAATAGCACAGGCTATTCTGGACAATACTGAATATTTTATGAATTCATTGTCAGAAAGTGGAATTCAGCCGGTACTCAGGGGAGTCGAAAGGAAATACCTTTCCGGAATAGTAAGTTTCAGGTCTGAAAAAGCCCAGGAAATATTCGGCAGACTTCTGGAGATGAACATTACGGCCGCAGTAAGAGAAGGAATAGTAAGATTTTCTCCTCACTTCTATAACACCAGGGAAGAAATCGATAAAGTGGTGAGCATCTTAAAAGAAATTACCAGGTAGAAAGTAATACTGCAGACGGCCTGATGAATACAGGGCCGTCTGCAGATATTAAATTAAAGCTGTGTTTCCTCAGACTTTAATGAAAGCTCGACCTTCAGGTTAAACTCTGCACCGCTGAACAAAGTATATTTAATGTTACTAATGCTGCACTTATAATCCTCGCCAACCAGTTCCGTTACGATCTTGGAAATGCCTGTTTCAAGCGAATCCGTAGAAATGGATTTCAGCTTATTGTGCAGGATTTTGTTGATATCGATATCTTTTTCGTTTTCCTGATTCATTTTCTTTCTCTTTTTATTGGAGTTTATCTTTTTAGACGCATCGGGCATAAAAAAAGTTCACTTTTTATTCCTGATTATATCCAATAACTCATTTGTCTTATTGTGCATGAGTTCTATGTTGTGCCTGCTTTCCACATTAAGGCGCAGAATGGGTTCTGTATTGGACATTCTGACGTTAAAGCGCCAGTCATTAAATTCCACACTCAGTCCGTCCAGATATTCCTTTTTCCCGTCATACATCGAGTCGAGCTCTTTGATCTTGGCCGCAGGATTCTCAATCGTAGTATTAATTTCCCCGGAGCAGGGATAATCGCTTACCATTTCCTCCACCAGTGCCGAGAGGGGTTTGTTGTCTTCAGAAATCAGCTGAAGCACCAACAGGAAAGGAATCATGCCGCTGTCGGAATAGGAGTTGTCGCGGAAATAATGGTGGGCCGACATTTCGCCGCCATAGATGGCATTAACCTCGCGCATTTTTTCCTTTATGTAGGCGTGGCCGCTTTTAGATTCGACAGGAATTCCCCCGGATTTTTTTACCACTTCCACGGTGTTCCACACCAGGCGGGGATCATGAACGATTTTTTCGCCGGGATTTTTCCTGAGTATTGATTTTGCCAGGAGTCCTACTATGTAATAACCCTCAATAAAGTTGCCCTTTTCGTCAAAAAAGAAGCAGCGGTCATAATCACCGTCCCATGCTACTCCCAGATCTGCCTTATTTTTAAGGACCGCATCAATTGTAGGCTGTCTGTTTTCGGGCAGCAGTGGATTGGGAACACCGTTCGGGAAACTGGAATCGGGTTCTGTAAAGACCTTGAGCATTTTTATGGGCAGCTTATTCTCAATTGCATCGAGTGCAAGGCCAACACATCCGTTTCCGCCATTGACAACCACATTCAATGGTTTTATTTTTTGCGGGTCATAAAAATGCTGCAGGCTGCTGATAAAGTCGCTCATTATGTCCCGGTTTGTAATTTCCCCCTTTTCCTGGCTGACAGGGTCAAAATCATTATTCAGTATCATTTTCTCCAATTCATTCAGACCCGAATCATAACCAACCGGCACCGAGCCCTTCTTAACGAACTTCATCCCATTATACTCTGGCGGATTATGACTTGCAGTTATCATGATACCGCCGTCTGCATTCAGAAACGGAGTGCCGAAATATATCATTTCTGTGCCGCAGAGTCCTATGTCGGTTACATTTACTCCGCTGTCAGTCAGTCCCTTAGCCAAAGCCTGGGAAAGCTGTTCTGAGGATTTTCTTATATCATGGCCGATTACGATGTGTTTTGCGCCAATAAGTTTACCGTAAGCTCTTCCGATTTTATAGGCCAGGTCTTCGTTTAATTCACCTGGTACTTTACCGCGGATGTCATAAGCCTTAAAGCCGTTGATTTTTTCCATTGTTTCTCCTTCATTGACTGCTTAGAATAATAATAAATTAAAATAATACTTTTTCATTATAGAACAAATTTTTAAGATAAAATATGGTATGGGGAAATTGGTGTAAGCCCTAATTTTTACATAGATATTATTTAGGTAAGTCTTTACTTTTGTTAAAACAAAAATTCGGAGGCTAAAATCGAACCCAAAGATACAGCAAAATTACATTTTGTTAAGTGCAACAATACCAGATGTAATTCAATCTATTTAGTGGATCCCAATAAACTAGCAGGTGATCTGGGATACTTGTGTCCTGTTTGTCGTGCTAAAGTAAAGACATCACACGTAGTACAGTGTGCAAGCTGTCAGACAGTGATCAATTTTGTCCATGCCTCTGCGCAGGAAGAAAAAACAGTATTTTATGTGGAAAAATGCTCCCATTGTATCGGTACCATTGAAGACGAATGGGAAATTGAGCCCCTTTATACACCCGAATCCTATATCTGAACAATCCGGTTCAGACATTCCCGGGGTCAGGGTGTCAGGAACAGGTTCAGACTTTGCTGCCGTTTTAAGTGAGCAGATGAATTCTTCCATATTTCACACGCCAAATGATATATTCATATTTCCCGCCAATTAATAGTAAAACTGTTGAATCAGGGGGTTATACATCAGCCGTTAGGAATTTATTAATAGGAAATTTATTCATAAATTTATAATTGTAATGGTATGAGAATTATATTAATTTTCAGCTACATATTCAATTTTATAAACTATAACGGAAAATTTATGACTGAATTTCTTCGTAAACATATTCTGGTCTGTTGCTTCATAGTGTCTGCCCTGTTCCTTAGCAGCTGCTCAAGCACCAGTACCACTACAACAGACAAATCTACTCCTGCACCGTCAAATAATACTGCCACGAACGGTATTAATCTGGATACAGTCAAAGCACAAAGATTTGATACCGGCAAGATGTGGACTTTCGATAATCCCCCTGTAAAGTATTTCCAGGAAGCTTATGGTTTTACTGCAACGAACGAGTGGCTTGAGAAGGCAAGGAAGTCAGCCCTCAGATTTGCAAGTTACTGTTCAGCATCCTTTGTATCTGAGGACGGACTCGTAATGACCAACCACCACTGCGGGCGTGAAAGTGTAACTGAAGTAACACGCGAAGGTGAAAACCTGCATGAGACAGGTTTCTTTGCTCCTACGCTCAAGGATGAAAGACCGGTAGCTGGTTTATACGTTGATCAGCTGGTTTTGATCAGGGACGTAACCAAGGAAGTACAGGATGCAATTAATGAAGGCAAAACCGACCAGGAAAAAATAAACAATAAGAAAAATAAAATTAGTGAAATTCAGGAAAGGACAAGTAAAGAGACCGGCCTTGAGACATCAGTTGTAACACTATACAGCGGAGGTGAATATTCACTCTACGGTTATAAGAGATACAAAGATGTTCGCCTGGTATTTGCTCCGGAAAATCAGATCGGTTTCTTCGGCGGAGATTATGATAATTTCACATATCCCCGTTATAACCTCGACTGTACATTCTTCCGTGTCTATGATGATAACGGCAAACCGTTAAAAACCGATAATTACTTCAAGTGGAGCTCCAAGGGCGCTGCTGAAGGAGAGGCAATATTTGTAATTGGTAACCCCGGCAGAACTAACCGCCTTAATACTGTTTCACAACTCGAGTATTTCCGCGATGTTACATATCCACTTACACTTAACCTCTTAAACGGAATAATTGAAGCTTATTCACAGACAATTAAGGAACATCCTGAACTTGAAAGTAAATATGCAGACAAATTATTCGGCTATTCAAATGCACAGAAGGTTTATACCGGACTCATACAAGGACTTAACGACCAGGTTCTGATGGCCCGCAAAAAGGATTTTGAAAATAAATTCAAGGCTGCTGTATTTGCAAAGCCAGAACTTAAGGCTAAATACGGTCACATCTGGGACGCAATAACAGAATCAAGAAATCAGGTAAGGCAGTATTCAAAAGAATTATCAGCCTATAATATCAATGCAATGTTCTACCCTGCATATTTCTCTGTTGCCAGGGATGTAATCAGCTACGCAAAGCAGATGCAGCTTCCCGAGAGTGAAAGATCACCAAAATATAAAAACGCAAATCTGGATTCCACAAAAGCAGGGATTTATCCCGAAGAGATGGATCAGGACCTGAACAGAAAACTTACTAAGATCTTTGTTGACAACACAATCTCAGTTTTAGGTGAAAATAATGAACTGGTTCAGAAAATGTTCGGCAGCAGAAAAGGCAAGGATGCTGTTGATTACCTGCTGAGCCACTCCTCATTTACCTCAAAAGAAGCTTTAACTGCTCTTTTGAATAAGTCACCCAACGAGATATTGAATTCTGATGATCCGTTTATTTATTTCCTGCAGGCTACCTCAGACAAATTAAGTGATATCCGCAGCAAGGTAAAGGCGATTACTACCAAGGAAGAGGTAAATGTGGAACTGCTTGGCCAGGCACTCTTTGAAGTTTTCGGTACGTCAATTCCGCCTGATGCTACCTTTACCTTAAGAATAGCCGATGGTGTAGTAAAAGGCTATGACTATAATGGTACAAAGGCTCCGGCAAAGGTAACTTATTACGGCTTGTACGACAGATATTATTCTTTCAACAAACAGTCCCCATGGGACCTGCCTGCCAGATGGCAGAAACCACCTGCAGAATTTAATCTTGAGACACCAATGTGCTTTGTTTCAACCAACGATATCATCGGTGGTAACTCAGGAAGTCCTGTAGTTAATAAAAACCTGGAAATTGTAGGACTTGCATTCGATGGCAATATAGAAAGCCTGCCTGGACAGTTTATATTTACAACTGAGACCAACCGCTGCCTGAACGTTGACTCCGAAGGGATGGTTGAAGCAATAAAGGACATGTATAAGGCTGACAGGCTGAGTGAAGAATTAAGGGCAGGAAAGCTTCCGGAGAGTGTAAGAGTGGAAGCAGGTGCAGATAAGAAATAAGATGTTCTTTCTATAGGTGAATTACAGATAAAAGGCGCCTCCAAAGGGCGCCTTTTTTAGTAACTGGGCAGAAAATAGTACTGTCCCTGCAGGTGGATTGAAAAATACGAGGCTGATGTGTTGGTAAATGTTAACCCGTATTCGATTCCTATTCCGCTCTTAAATCCAGTGTTATCCGTGTCTCTTAAATCAAGCCCTGCCAAAAATGAAAAACAAAGACCCACGTCAAGTTTATTAACGTCGCTGAAAATTCTGTCATTCAATAACAGGGGTCCAATTGCTTCTTCAGTATAAACGACATCCCTGAATACCTGATTTATCACGGCCTTCAGAGATACACCTTTTACAAAGGGGTAGTATCTGTCGTATAATCCCGAGGGCAGCAGCACTTCAATTTTCCTGGCATATAATACGCCCAGCCTGAGTGCAGTACCATGGGTAAAGCCCGGTGTATAGTCGAGAAAAATGTTTGCTGAGAAGCTGGTCATAGAAGGGGAGTTGCCATTGATCGTGCCGGCTCCAACGTAGGCTCCGATGCCAGCCGATCCGGTCTGGGCGAAAAGTCCTGATGGGGTAAGCACCAGGAAAAGGAATGTGATAAGTGCTGATCTGTAACTATGCATATAAAATCCCATTCTCTCACCCATAAGGTTATGCAGGAAAGGAGGTGGTTTCTTTATCCTCTGCATTATCGAAAGTGAGCGGTTTATTTTGTAATGGTTAAGGCCAGACCAAAGAAGAAAACCCTTAAGGTATAATGCTTAATATTATGCATTTATTCAAGAGTAATATGGCATTATGTTCCCATCAGGGCACTTCATCAAAAATAAACCCGGATAGGATTCCGGGTTCATTAAGCAAATTTTCAATACGGGTTTTATTATTGCTGTCCTAATCCTGTTGGGGCATTACAATCCAGAGGATCAGATAGACGAGTATACCGGGAAATGCAACGCTGAAGATAGAAATGAGCACGTAGGCTATACGCACGATTGTCGGGTCCCAGCCCAACCATTCAGCAATACCGGCGCACACTCCGGCTATCATTTTATTTTTAGATCTCTTGAGCTGCATGAATGTGTCTCCCTGAATTTAAAAGGCGTTTTAATCCATATAGTGAAGTGCAAGCCAGACAGTCTTCTGTTTTTTATCTGTCCACTCGATGCGGTGTTTTGTATTTGCCGGAATCAGCAGATAATCACCCGGATATAGCACTTTTTCCTCGCTTTCACCCTCAAACATTAACCCGGCCGAGCCGCCCAGCAGTATAACCCATTCATTGGTTTCCTGCTCATACCATTCTCCCTCAGGAGAAGCCTGGCCGCAGGAGACGATTCTCTCAAGTGTCAGATTGTTGTTATGGATGAGTATATCGAAAATTTCTTTCTGGAAATTATCCGGTATTTCCGAAAAGAGGTTATTTACTTCCATTATTAATTATGCTCCGAAAATATAAATTTGTTACATGAAATATAATTTATTTATTGCAATTTTGCATATATAATATGAAGCGTAAGTCTTTATCGGGCAATGCAGCCTGTTTATAACACGGTGGGAATGATACCTTTCAGGTATTATCGCAGGAGGCCCGCCGGGCCTCCTTAAATCTATTCTTAACACAGAGCGGATTAAACCAGTGAAAGCCTGATTATAATGGGTTTTACCAGGCGCTCAAAATCCTCATATGCCAGTTTGATCAGTTCGGAATGGGAACCGGCGTTAAAAGCGATTTCTTTTTCTTTTCTCAGGGCTTCGGCAACATAAACCGGCATATCGTACAGGTTGCCAAAGGGAGGCATAGCGCCTATCTCACAATCGGGAAAAACATTTTTGAATTCTTTTTCGCTGGCTAACTCAACATTATCAGATCCCGTAGTTTCTCTTATCAGGTCCAGGTCGACCAGGTATTTGGCCGGCAGGACCGCCATTGCCAATTGATCTCCGATCTTTACTATAACTGTCTTTGCAAGGTCCCTTCCGGGAATGTGAGCAGAATGGGCGACCTCCTGTGCAGTAAAAGCAGGGGAATGTTTGATGCTTACATATTTAACGTTATTTGCATCCAGAAACTGTTTTAATTTTTTCGCCGGCATATTATCCTCCTTTATCATTTTGTTAATAAACGGGATTGCGATTTAATGTAGTTAAAGGAAAAATAATAAACAACTCAACAATTATTACTCAGGAAATATCAACTGAAAAACGTACAAAAAAACGGCAAAATAAATTTTATTTTTTACCTTTTCAGGTTTTTATGTAATTTACAAGTTGTAATTCACGGATTATTAACTAATTAAAGGAGTCGCAATGCGTATAAAAATATTTGCTGCAATTATTGCTGCTGCATTTCTGATGACGGGTGTTAATTCTTCTTATGCACAGGAAAAGAGTGCTACAAAGACGGCTAAAGTTGAACAGAAGACAGATAAAAAAGCTGCTGCAAAGACAAAAGCCACAAAGGAAAGCAACAAAAAGGCTAAAACCCATACCTGTACAGATAAAGAAAAATCCAGCTGTTCACAGTCATGTGAGAATGAATAAATATAGCAGCAGAATTGCTATTGAAGGAGAGTCTTATGGCTCTCCTTTTTTTATGCCTTTTTTGAAGGAGTGTTATGAAGAAGAATAAAAATCACATGATCTGCTGACAACTTTGTCAGGTCATATCCTGAGCCCGGACGATAAGCTCACAGGCCGTGAGGAAAATGCGGCTTTTCTGAAAGGCTGAGGCCTGGCGCATAATATCCTGGGGCGTGTATGACTGTAAATTTCGCATTTTAAGTTCTCCTGAATTTGATAATAGCCAAGAATGTTTTTAGTTTTACACAAAAAAATAATAAGGTATATGAATATGAAGGGGAAATTTCTGCTATTAATGTTACTGCTGGCCATGATGGTTCAGTTTGTTCAGGCTCAGAATAAGAAGCTGCTCATCAGGTGTGATGATATTGGTATGTCGCATTCGGTGAACATGGCAGCAAAAGAGCTCATTGAGTCGGGAGTGCCATTTTCGGCCTCTGTAATGTTTGTTTGTCCCTGGTACCAGGAAGCCGTTGACATGCTGAAAGAGCATCCTGAAATAACTGCAGGCGTGCACCTTACACTGAATGCTGAATGGAAGAACTACAGATGGGGACCCGTTTCAGGTGCAGAAAATGTACCGAGTCTGGTGGACAGCTGCGGGTATTTTACACCCTCGCGCGCTAAGTTCTATGCACACTCACCCAAACTTAAAGAAATAGAAAAAGAGTTAAGGGCGCAGATCGAGCGGGCACTTCATTCAGGCTTAAAAATATCGTATCTGGATTACCACATGGGCACTGCGGTTGACAAGCCCGAATACAGAAAGATTGTTGAAAAACTGGCAAAGGAATATAAACTGGGTATTTCGAACTATTTCCAGGAAATATACCTGAACAACATGTATAATGATCCTATTGAGAAAAAAGCAGACAGCCTGAAGTCAATCCTGGGGGATCTGAAGCCGGGTCCCGTTAATCTGCTTGTATGCCACATCGGTAAGGATACACCTGAGCTGCAGGCAATGCTGGACCTGAATTCGTTCGGGTTAAAGGAAATGAGCAGGCACCGTGAAGCTGAACTGGATGCCCTCAAATCCACTATGACGAAAGAATTTATAAAGAATAATGACCTAAAGCTGATTACCTATTCACAGCTGATCGCGGAGATGGGGCTGAAGAATATGAAAAGGCCATCTGAATAATTTGGGAAGCGGCAACTTTATCAATAAACAGAAGAGTATGATTGAAATAAAAGAAAGAAAGGGGCGAAAATGCTTCGCCCCAGACTAAAGGTGAGCATGAAAAATTATTTTATATGAACTGAAGTTTTGTTTCTTTCAGGTATTTTTCTTCAAGCAACCTGACAATATTTTTTATAAGATTTCTTCTGATGCCGAGTTCAACCGGGATGTTCGGATCCTGGTGGGCATCATTGATTTTGGTCCCTACTACGAAATGAATGATGTCGCTGTTCATAAGGTGGTTTAACAGTCTTGTGACGGCATTATCCCTCTGATATTCATTTTGCGTGCCCGATTCCAGCAGCTCAAGTATTTTCCCAATGGTTATAGTTCCTTCAGTTACAAGGTCAGCCCCCTGCATCTGGCAGCACGGGGGAATTTCGGGGTCATGGTCTTTCAGGTCAATACTGATGCTGCGGCTGAGCTCCCTGGAAATAATTTTGGCAGTCGTGCCGCCGCAAAGAATTTTTCTTCCATCGAACTTTTCGAACATGTCAGCCATCTCCTTGTCTTTTTCCCTGGAAACCGGAGGCCCTGTCATGATCATCAGCTTGCGGGGTTTCCTGAAATAAATAACGCCGCATGTAATGTCGTCCTTGGGTTTATAGCCGTCGTTATAATAAGCCTTATCGACAATATTCCGGGCCAGGTCGCGCGCAGAAATATCGTTGTTGTCTTTGATTACTTTCAGGGCATATTCAACAACATTTTCCCTGCACCAGCCAAGAGGAGTAGATTTTGAGCCCATACCCGACTGACTAACCCCGTCGGAAAAGAATATAATTCTGTCGCCCATAACAGCCGTGAACTCGGAATAGTTCAGGACGTTCTCCTTATATTTGTTAAAGGAGAGCTTCATGGGAGTATGTTGGATTTCCAGCAACCTTTTATCCCTGACGAGTATAAAAGGGGGATTATCATATTCAATGACCCTGGTTCTGCCCGATTCATCCACGTCAGCAATTGTAAAGGTTGAATAACTAATCTTGCGAACCTTGCAGACCGGGAGGGTCTTCATGATTATTTCAGCGGTCTTGCGTATATCCTTAGCGTTGGAGATAAAATTTACTGCCATCGTTGAGGTAAGCGTAGCCAGAACGTTGGCTTTCACTCCGCTGCCTAGGCCGTCGGATAAAACGGAAATAATCCTGTTCTCTTCCCTGATCTTATGCAGCAGGAAAACGTCGCCACCTACGATCTGTTTATGCTTAAAGTTCTGGTAATAATCAACTTCAATGAAGCACTTGTTTATTTCTTCACTCATTAATGTCATCAATTTTATCCGTAGAGAAGGATTCAATAATTCCGTTCAGAATAACTTCAGTTTCGGCTGCATTTTCACCGAGCAGATAAGCAATTTTCTGTACAGTGGACAAATTCTTACGTATTACCTGCTTGGCTTTGGTTATTATCTGTTCTTTGCGGACCCAGGGTTCAGTGATATCCCTGAAGATGCCGCCCACGAAGCGGTGCTTTTCAATCGTGAAGATGGAAAACAGCAGCACGGAGCCGTTATAATTAATTTCTTTTCCTATGATATCCGTGCCTGTATCCAGCACATTCTGGAAGAGTCTGTAGAACGGCACAATTTTATTAAGGAATGCGCCCTCAAGTCCGGGCTTTACCTCGAACAAAAATTCTGTTTCCTCTCCCATCAGCTTGGCCCAGTTCTGGTTGCTTTCAACAATCTTCAGTTTGTCATCGACTATTACAATGCCCGAAGGCATAGTTTTGATGAGGGCGTTGGCTTTTTTCTGTGCGAGCTGCCGCATATATGAAACGCACATTGTTTTCTCGGATTTATCATCCAGCAGAGAAACGGCAAAGTCGCGGCACGTATTATATCCGCAGCCGGCGCAGTTAAGTTCATCCCGGGTATTGATCTTACCTATGTCGTTCAGCACCGCCCGGATCTCTCTTTCGCTATAGGTTTTCCTCACGGCAGGGGAGATATCGAAATTTTCTTCAATTGTTATAGTTGGTTTGCGCGGTATCTCATCAGGGTATTCGGCGTAATTTAAAATGCTATATCTTTTAAGTGCTGTCTGGCACCGGTTGGAGGTCTTGGGTCCGTTTATACAGCCTCCCTCGCAGGCTAGCAGTTCCAGGAAGAGGTTATTATTAAGCTTGAGTTTGTCAATATTCTCCAGGGCACTGGATATGTTACTGATACCCGAGAAGGTCATGAACTGGCAGTTTGCTAAAGGCAGGTTGGCTTTAATGCCAGCACTCATGCCCCCATCGATCGGGTACAGGGCACCTTCCTTTGCGGTTTCGGGAATAAAAGTATCCTCATCTGTAAAGGGAACTTCATCGAGAGAAAGGTTTTCTTCCTGAAGCCAGCGCCTGAGGTCCTCAAACGTAATTGCCACATCCAGCAATTCCGGGTGGAGATCGGCCTCTTTTTTCTTTGAAATGCAGGGTCCTATAAAAACAATTCCTGTATCGCTTCCGTAGAGGTTTCTAAGTAGCCTGCACTGAGTAAGAAGCGGTGAGAGGAAATTTGTCAGGCCCAGGGAATTCCGAGGCTGAAATTTCATTATATAATCAACAACTGAGGGACAGGCAGATGAGATGAACAGCTTATTCTCATTTTTATCCAGGAGCTGGGCGACATTAGCAGATACTTCCTGGGCCCCCAGTGCAGTTTCCGATACACCATAAAAGCCTAGCCTTTTCAATGCGGCGGTAATGCGGGCGGGTTTGATGCCCGGAAATTCGCTTACAAAAGAGGGTGCAAGTGAAGCTATTACGCGGCTCTTAAGGCTCAGCAGCCGGCGGACGCGTCCCAGGTCATCTCTGACTTTTTTTGCACCTGCGGGGCAGACTTCCACGCAGTCGCCGCACATTATGCATAATTCATAGACCACTGTTGCGCTGCCATTTTCAACTTTTATTGCCTTAACAGGGCAGGCTCGCACACATTTATAGCAATCCTGGCAATTTGCTTTTTCCGTATAAACGGGTTTGAGGTAATTCATATTGTCACTTTATTTAATGAGTAAGTGGTGCAGAAGTTCCACCAGGGATCCGGGATCCATTGAGTTATACAGCTTGCCATTAATGCTGATATTGGGCCCTTTATTGCATTTATCTTCACAGAGGTTACCTGCAATCTCCACTTTTGCGGTCAGATTATTAATCCGCACAAATTCTTCGATTACTTCCAGGTTCTTGTTATTGCCTCTTGAAAAACAGGAACTCCCCATACAGACTACAATATTATTGACAATATTTTCCTCTTGCATAACAGTTACTCCATTTTAGGCCGCAGGAGAAAAAGTGAAAACAGGGTTTTATTCAGTCTTCAGCTTGTCATCAGCGGACTTGACAAAATAAATCACCTTTTCCAGTTCGCCAAGGAGGTCCACGTTACTGATAAAGACGTCTGCGGTGCCTTTCAACTTTACGGGGGCAAAATTAAGGACCCCCTTAATGCCTGCCGAAATCATTGTATCGAGCACTTCCTGGGCAAATATTTCTGTTACAGCCAGTATTCCAATTTTAATGTTATTACATGTAACAAAATCCTTCATTTCATCAAAGGGATATACAGGTATGCTGCCTTCCCGGCTCATTTTTTCCGGGTCAATGTCAAATCCCGCCGTAATCTGGATCCCTTCTTTATCGAATCCCCTGTACTTCAGCAGGGCGCTGCCAATATTGCCTGCGCCAACAATAATCACCTTCTGGATTTCATCTTTACCCAGTATGCTGTTAAGCCGGGTGAGCAGCTCATCAATCTGATATCCGCCCCTGCGGTATCCGGAAATTCCAAATAATGAGAAATCTTTTCTAACCTGGGCAGCCGTAACATCCGCTGCATCGGCCAGATTTTCTGAAAATACTCTCTTAAAACCGAGTATTCTAAAGCGCAGTAACGAACTTTTGTACTTCAAAAGCCTGATAATTGAGTGCTTATTGCCAATCATTGTTGTTCCGGTGTTAATTGTGAAAAAATGTGTCCGCCAGTTCATGGCGGACACCAGAGGGTGTTTATTTATTTAACACTTTGAACGGGACAATTATCATGCCTGAGAAATCGCTAATCCTGGTTTTTCTTCAGTTCCTCACTTATTACCCCGCAGGCCATCTCAAGTGAGCACTTTTCCAGTGTATGGCCATTAATGGTAACCGAGGGGCCGCGGTCGCACTGTTCCAGGCAGAAAGTAGCCTTAACGTCGACTTTCTCCTGAAGGTTATTGTCATCTATGTGATCGATCAGCTTATGGAGAAGGTCCTGCGAGCCTTTCAGGTAGCAGCTTGTCCCGACGCAAACGCTGATCTCAAGTTTATTTTTTTCAGAGCCATTAAGCAGAGGTATGTCGACGTCCGATACCCTGCGCCTGCTGCTGTATGAAGTATGCAGGAGGTGATGGGCTTTGGGACTGCCGGCATATTCGAGTGTAGTGTTATAAGATTCTATGACAAAGGGATTATCCTGGGACTTGTGAAGCTGCAGATTTTTGTCGCAGGAGTACAAGCCGCTTGTTCTTTTTTCCTTGACGCTCATTTCAAAGGTAACGGGCTGGCCGGCACCGCCGATACATCCATTAGGGCACGACATTACTTCAATAAAGTCATACTGGCATTCACCTTTTTTTACCTTTTCTGCAATGGCACGCGCATTTTTCAGTCCATGCACTACTGCAACTCTTACATCTCTGCCGGCAATGTTAAGACTTACCTCACGCAAGCCTTCCATACCCCGCACTTCGTGGAAGTCGACGTTCTCGAGTTTCTTTCCGCTCAGTTTTTCATAAACTAACCTGAGAGCGGCCTCCATAACACCACCTGAGTTACCGAAGATGACTCCGGCGCCAGTTTTGAAACCAAATGGCATATCCAGTGATTCGGGCTCAAGCTTATTGAATATAATGCCCGCCTGATCAATCATTTGTCCCAATTCCTGTGTGGTCAGTACAAAGTCCACGTCCCGGATTCCATCCTGTGAAAATTCCGGACGCCTGGCCTCGAACTTCTTTGCAGTACAGGGCATAATAGATACTATCACGAGGTCTTTTCTGTCCTTATTAAGTTCTTTTGTAAGTGTTTCCTTGGCCAGGGATCCGAACATCTGCTGAGGTGAACGGCAGGATGAGAGGTTTGGCAGCAGGTCAGGGAAATACTGTTCTGCGAATTTAACCCATCCCGGGCAGCATGAGGTAAACTGGGGCAGTTTTTCGCCCTTTTCTATTCTCTTAAGAAGCTCATTTGCTTCCTCCACAATAGTAAGGTCTGCGGTAAAGGAGGTGTCAAATATCTTGTCAAATCCCATGATCTTAAGGGCTGATACGATTTGTCCGGTAGCATCAATTCCAGGAGCCATATTGAACATTTCGCCAATGGCGACTCTGACGGCAGGAGCTATCTGTGCAATTACAGTCTTGGTTGGATCGCTGATTGCTTTCCAGACGTCATTGATCTCGGATTTGGGAGTAATGGCGCCCGTCGGGCACACTCTTGAGCACTGTCCGCAGTCGATACATTCAACCATTGAAAGATCCTTACCGAAGGCCGGCAGAACGGCGGCATTGGAGCCTCTGTATGCAAAGTCAATTGCGCCTACGCTCTGAATCTCGCTGCATGCTCTTACGCAGTCGCCGCAGAGAATGCATTTGTTGGGATCCCTGACGAGTGAATGTGTTGAGTTATCCAGAGGTATATTCTGGTTAATTCTCTTGAATCTGATATCCTCAACGCCATGGCGTCTTGCTATATCCTGCAGTTTGCAGTTCGAACTTTTAACGCAGGTAGGGCAGTGATGTTCGCCATTTGCAAGCAGGAGTTCAAGCGTAATTTTTCTTATTTCGCGTATCTCCTGAGTAGTGGTTTTTATTTTCATGCCCGGTTCCGGTTTAGTAGAGCAGGCACCGGTGATACCCCTGCCGTCGATCTCGACCAGACAGAGTCTGCAGGCCCCATATACGCTCAGTTCCGAGTGATAGCAGAATGTCGGTAATTCGATCCCGGATTTTCTTATTATTTCTAAAAGGTTTTTCTCTCCGTTAAGCGGAATTTTTCTTCCATCTATAGTTACAAAGTTGTTTTCCATGTTAAACTCCTGTTATCGCATTTAATTTGCAGGCCTGAGCGCAGGCTCCGCATTTAATACAAATTGAGACATTGATCTTGTGTGGCATTTTTCTCTCACCGGAAATTGCTCCTACGGGGCATTTTTTTGTGCATACAGTACAGCCCTTGCAGATCACGGGATCAATTTCCGGGGCAACGAGCTGTTTGCAGTTTTTAGTCGAGCACCATTTGGAAATCACGTGTTCGTTGTATTCTTTCCGGAAATGTTTCATTGTAGAAAGTATGGGGTTCGGGGCCGTTTTACCGAGGCCGCAGAGTGAGCCCTTCTTTACTGCCAGTGCCAGTTTTTCGAGCAGGTCCAGTGTTTCAATGGTAGCCTTTCCATCAATGATGTCGTCGAGCAGTGCAAGCATCTGTTTGGTACCTTCGCGGCAGAGCACGCATTTCCCGCAGGATTCGTTCTGTGTGAACTGCATGAAGAACCTGGCAATCTTTACCATGCAGGTCTGCTGGTTCATTACTACTAATCCGCCCGAGCCTATCATTGCGCCAATGCCGGTAAGGGAATCAAAATCAAGCGGCATGTCCAGGTGTTCTTCCGTGAGGCAGCCGCCGGAAGGGCCGCCAATTTGTACGGACTTGAATCCTTTATCAGAGATGCTGCCGTCGTTATTTGTAACGCCGCCGCCTATATTGTATACTATTTCCCTCAGGGTCGTTCCGAATGGTACTTCAATGAGTCCGGTATTTGAAACGTGTCCTGTTAATGCAAAAGTCTTTGTGCCTGGCGATTTTTCATTACCGATTTTCCTGAATTCCTGGGCACCCATTCTGATGATCAGAGGTACGGTAGCCAGTGTTTCGACGTTATTAATCACAGTCGGCTTCCCCCATAAGCCGCACTGTGCCGGGAATGGAGGTTTAGGAGCAGGCATACCCCTTTTGCCCTCGATGGAAGCAATAAGGGCTGTTTCCTCTCCGCAAACGAAAGCTCCAGCGCCTTCCATAACATGGCAGTGCAGGCTTTCTCCAGACCCAAAAACATTATCCCCGAGTATACCGGCCTTTTCGGCGTCTTCAACTGCTCTTCTGATGCGTTTGACGGCAAGAGGATATTCAGCTCTGACGTATACGTATGCCTCATCGGCACCGATGGCCTTTGCGGCAATCATAATACCTTCAATTACACTGTGGGGGTTACCCTCCATCACGCTTCTGTCCATAAAAGCGCCCGGGTCACCTTCATCACCGTTACATATGACATACTTTTTACCCTTAGGCTGGATGCGTGTAAGGTCCCATTTCCTTCCCGTTGGGAAACCTCCACCGCCGCGTCCCCTGAGACCTGATTCGAGTATTTCCCTGCAGACGTCCTCTGCAGAAATTTCAGTAAAGGCCTTTCTGGCTGCGGCATAACCACCGATGGATATATATTCATTAATATCCTCGGGGTTAACAGTTCCGCACTGTTTTAATACGAAGCGGCTCTGTCTGGTATAAAAAGGGATGTCGTGAGTGCCATGGCACTTGTTGCCCGTTGAGGGGTCGGAATAGAGGAGTCTTTCAACAATTTTATCCTCTTTTATCGTTCTGTCCACAATTTCCTTTACATCCTCGGGCCGGACCTTAACATATAAGAGTCCCATCGGTTCAATTGTAACGAGCGGGCCCATCTGGCAAAAACCCTGGCAGCCGCTTTCTGAAAGAAAGATGCCTGAATGCTTTTCCTCTGCCTTCAATTCAACTGTTACCTCAAGACCTGTTTCCCTGATATAGTTCAGGAATGCGTTGCGCACCTTTTCTGCGCCATTTGCCATGCATCCAGTACCGGCGCAGATGATGATCCTGAGAGTGGTATCCTTCAGACTTTCTTTATATTGACTGGCAACAGATTCCAGATTAATTGTTTCTTGCAGCATAGCCCCTCTCCATTTCTATAATTTGGTCAATGAGTGATACGGTTTTTTCAGCGGTCATCTGACCATGTATATCTTCATTTATTATCATAACCGGAGCCAGTCCGCAGGCGCCCAGGCAGGAAACGGTTTCAAGTGTAAAGAGCATGTCGGGAGTTGTGTGGCGTTTTTCATCCAGATCCAGCTTTTCCATGAGTACTTCGACTAAAGACATTGAACCTTTAACGTGGCATGCCGTACCGTCGCAAACGCGGATAACATATTTCCCCTTGGGTTCAAGAGCAAAGTGTGAATAAAAAGTGGCAACTCCATATACCCTGGCAGGTGACAGGTTCAGTGAAGTGGCTACGAAAGTAAGCACCTCTTCGGGCAGATAGCGGTATTCTTCCTGTACTGCCTGCAGAATTGGTATAAGTTTAGCCGAATCATTGGAATAACGGTCAAGAATTTCACATACTTTCCCGAATTGTCTTGTCCGGCTGACTACTTGGTTTTCGGCAATCATTTTAAGATGTTCTCCTTGTTATCTATATATTATATATTGCATGACATTGTGTTATAATGCCTGAGTGTTTTCTTGTAATAAAGCAGTGCAGAAAGGGGCAGCTGCTCTGACTGTAGGAATAATTTTGCTATGAGTTACAGTTGTGGTCATTTGAGTGATTCTGCCAATTTACGGGTCAAAACAGCGAGGCTCGTTGCAAACTGTGCGTTTTCAACTATTATTTCCGCAGGGAGTTTAAGAATAACAGGGGCAAAGTTCCAGATGGCTTTAATGCCGCCTTCCACCATCAGTTCAGCCACCTCCTGTGCAGAGGACGCTGGTACCGTCAGGATGCCAATGTGAATATGCATTCTCTGAGCCAGGTCGGGCAGTTTGGCAACCGGCAGTATGGGGATGTCGTTTATATTTGTGCCTGTTTTCTTGTCATCATTGTCAAAAAGAGCTACTATCTTGATGCCGTACCTAGTAAATTGCTCGAAGCCTAGCATTGCGAGTCCCAGGTTTCCCGCACCGGCAAGGAAAGCGTCACTGAGGTTATTCCAGTTCAGGAAATCCTCAATTGTTTTAATGAGTATATCTATATTATACCCGATCTTCGGCTTGCCAATCATTCCCGTATAAGCCAGGTCCTTTCTTACCTGCGTAGGGTCCAGTTTAAGGTCTGCGGAAATCAGAGTGGTGGAAATTTCATTCTTTCCTGTCTGGCGCGTATTCTTCAAATACTGCAAATAAACGGGTAGTCTTCTTAGTGAAGGTTCCGGTATGGCTTTTAATTCTTCTGTTGACATATTTTAATCGAGAAATTATTCTCGATTAAAATATAAAATTGCGGCATGTATGTCAACATTTTGTGAAAAGATTCACAAAATAATTTTGCATAAGGGTCAAATTTTGCCGGGCAGGTGTACCCGGCCTAGTAAAAATCCATCCGGAAGCAAGAAAAGCAGTGGGATTACTATTTATATTATTCTAATGAACCGGGTAATTTCCCGTTAATCTGGAGACAAATCCATGAAATTTGTGAATAAAGCCGCCCTCGCTAAGGAACATAAAGGGGCAGAAGCCGGAAATAAAGCTGACATTGTTACTGCGGCAATATTCTTCCAGGTGATCCATGAGTCTTCCCTTATCCCTGCCATTATAGACCCAGATATGCTTAACGCCCGATTGGACGCATTCGGTTATTAAATTATCCAGGGGAACAGAAGTAGTGAAAATCAGGGCTGCCTCCGGGATGGGCGAAATATCTTCAAGGCGTGTGTAGCATTGTCTGCCTTCTATTTCACTTATATGCGGGTTAACCGGAACGGCCTCGTAGCCGCGTTTTAGGAGTTCTTTGAAAAGGCTTCTTGTATAATTCTTTTCATTCCTGGATACTCCGATCATTGCGATCTTTTTCTGGACCAGAAAATCCTCAATTTGCTTATAGGTTGTCATTTTACTTACCCCCGTTTATATTTATTTTATAAGAACCATCTTCTCAGCCGAGTTAAAATCGTGCGTAACCAGTCTGTAAAAATACAATCCGCTGCTCAGGCGGCTTCCATCGAACCGGATAGAATGTTTACCACCGGACTGATAGTCGTTTACCAGTGTCTGAATTTCCTTTCCGAGCGAGTCATAGATTCTAAGGCTCACAAAGGTATCCTTAGCAAGAGAATAATCAATTTTGGTAACAGGATTAAAAGGATTTGGATAATTTTTGAATAAAAAATATTCAAAATGGCCGCCGGTATTCTCCTCAATCGAACCCGACGAAACGTCCTCCACCAGGGCGGTCCATATACTTAAAAAGGACCCATCCAGGCGCATCCAGATCGGAAATATTCTGCCGTTAAAAGCGGCAATATTAGTATAATCGCCGAAAAATACGTTCTTAATGGGTGAGAACGCTGAGTCGCTCACCTTAAAATTAGTAAAAGTTGCGCCACCATCCTTTGAGCGGGCCACAAAGACATCTGTTGCCACCCCTGCAGTCTGGCTGCGGTCGTAGTAAACTATCCAAAGGTATCCTGTTACAGGATCGACAGCTGCCCAGGAGAAGAACTGATCGCGGTCGGCTGCAGTATTACCATTTACCTTTATGGGTGTGCTCCAGCTGTTCCCGCCATCGACGGACCTGGTTATAAATACGTCGGTATTTGTGGTGCCATTTCGCTGATCAGCCCAGTTGATGTAGATGTTACCCCGGTAAATTGAATTACTAATGTCGCATACCGTAACGGGCATTCCATTGCACCTGTATATGCCTTCCACATCGAAATCCCAGCCGCCGGGCTGTGAGGTCACATAAATATCTTTACCGAAAGTAAGGCCGCCGTCAAGGGATCTGTCAAATTTAATTCCTGAGGGACCAGCCCAGCCCAGGTATACTTCGCCGTTAGGGCCAACAGCCGGGACAGCACCTTCTACTGTATTATCGCCATCGAGGCAGTCGCCGCTGGAGTCGCTGACAATTATGGGGGCTGACCATGTTGCTCCCTGGTCCAGCGAACGCGAAAACATTATGCGTGAACTATCACCTGGCACCTTGCTGCCGTACTTATCAAACTGAGTCCACGCCATATAGATAGAATTTCTGAATTTCGAGCCCGAATTATCGGCTATAATCCATTCCTTGTCCTGGTTTCTTACCGGAGGTGCGTAGCCCACTCCAGCGCCATTTGTCCAGCTTTTACCCCCGTCTGAAGATCTTTGTACCACTATCCTGTCAATCCAGTAGCCAATATCTGAGGGGGGTGAAGAAAGGTGAGCGTAATAAACATTGCCCAGGGAATCGAAGGTTAATGATGGATCGCCATAGACACCAAAACCGGAGGTAAGCCTTCCTTCAGTCCAGCTCTTACCCCCGTCAGTTGAATAATAGTAGTTGTCAATATTTGCACCTGCCACCAGGTTTAGGGGATTCAGGGGGTTGATTGCGATTGAAACCTCTTCGGGCTGATTCTGAGACTTGTTGATCCTGACGTTTGTATATTGGGCCAAAGCCTGAAGGCCAGGCAGCAGAATAAAAAGCGGCAGGAAAACAACAGAAAATATGTGCTTAAACATAGAAGTCTCCTGTAACTAATATAGTAATATAAGAGACCTGAAGATCAAAATAAATGTAAGAACAGGTAATCTGAAATGCATCAGAAATGGTAGAGTCCAATATCCTCAAATTTAACTCTTCCCGGCTGTTTAAGCAGGAATAGAACAGTTGAAGCAAGGTCCCCGACCTGGAGTACTCCGGGGGCAATACCGGCTTCATTTTCCGGAGGAGGTACCTGAACTAGTGCCGGGCAAAGGCTGTGTACGTGAATTCCATAATCCCTGACCTCATGCTGAAGGGATTCGGCAAAGCCGAGTATTCCGAATTTAGATGCGCAGTATGGAGCTGCCTGAGGATAGCCATGTTTAGCGGCCTGCGAGGCGATATTAATAATATATCCGCTCCTCTGCCGGATCATTACAGGAAGTACTTCCCTGGTCATCAGGAATGTGCCTCTGAGGTTGGTATCAAGCACGAGATCCCATTCCTCATCGCTACAGTCCAGCACACTTTTCTGAACGCCCAGGCCGGAATTATTAACAAGGAAATCAATCCTGCCGAAGTTCTCAATTGCAGCGGTAACCGTACGGGTTATGTCCTCCCGGCTTCTCAGGTCACATACTACATGAACCACTCTGCCTTTCTGCATGGCATTTAATTCAGCGGCGGTATTCTCCAGTACGCCCTGGCGTCTGGAGGCGATAACCACATTAGTGTTCTCATTTGCCAGCTGGCGTGCAATTTCCTTACCTATGCCGCTGCCGCCACCGGTAATGATGGCCGTTTTATTACTCAGTTCAGGCATGTTATACCTCGCACTTATTATTATGAGATAATGAAAATTATTTTTGCAAAAAATGATGCTGCTGAGCCACGATAAAAGTTCAGCAGAAGCTAATTATCTATTATATTTTTTCTGTATATAATTATCAAGCTTCAGGGCTGCTACTGAGAAGACATAACCGATAGCAGAACCTATTATGGCTCCTCCAACTACGTCGGAGGGATAATGCCGGCCCACATAAATGCGGGAAAAGGCCACCAGGAAAGCAGATATAAACAGAACCCATTTCAGGTTTGGATAAATTCTATAGAAGAACACTGAGACAGCAAAATTATTTACGGCATGGGAAGATGGAAATGAATAAGAATCCGAGCAGGGGATCAGTGCCCGCGCATCGGATAAAGCATTACAAGGGCGTATTCTTGCTATCCAGTGTTTAATGGTAAAGCTGCTGAGCTGGTCTGAAACTATGATTAGCAGGATTGCCCCCACTGCTGAAATCCTTCCCGTTCTGCCGCCTTTTACGATTGCGATGCCTAGTAAAATCAGGTATGCGATATACCAGTGGTTCACGTCAGTAATAAACACAAAGAATTTATCAAAAGCAGGATTGGCCATGTTATGGTTAACAAAGTAAAACAGTGCCAGGTCAATATTATATAGAAAATCTGTCATTTTGGTTGCCGGAAAATTAAACCGAAATATATGACTATTGCACTAATTTTCCCACTGAGTGTTTTAGTAATATTTGTGTTCTTTAAAAGAAATTTTCTTAACTTATGGCCACTATTTTATTAAAAGGCAGTCAGTTGGAAGATAAGTCATCAGAGCATAGATTCATAACAGCTTCACCCGTTCCGTTCCTGAATGAAAGACTTTCAAAGATGCAGTCAGAGCTGGAGAGCCTGAATGCACAGCTAAAGGCTAGTCAGACTGAGGCAGAATTACTGAGGCGGGAAAAAGCCTCTGCCGAGCAGACCGCGGCAGATGCGGTTCTGGCAAGTGAGGCAAAAAGCCGTTTCCTGGCCAGCATGAGCCATGAGATCAGAACCCCGATGAACGGAGTCCTGGGATTTCTGGACCTGGTTGAACAGGAAGTTTACGAGAGCAAGGAAGAATTAAAGGGTTTCATAACCAAGGCTCGTTCTGCAGCTGAATCACTACTGGATATCATTAATAACATCCTGGACATTTCAAAAATTGAAGCCGGAAGAATGGAGCTGGACAAGGTGGATTTCAGCCTGAGAGAGGTATTGGACGATGCAATTTCGATTGTTTCGACCCTTGCAGGCGAAAAGGATCTGCACATTAACTGCCGGATTGAAGATAATGTGCCTCTTATTCTCATAGGTGACCCGGTAAGGGTAAGGCAGATATTTGCAAACCTTCTTAGCAATGCAATTAAATTCAGCAGTCAGGGAATAATTACAGTAAGCGTAAAGCTGAAGGAGGTACTTGGCGACCAGGCCGTAATATTGGCTTCGGTTGAGGACCAGGGAATCGGTATACCAGAAGACAAACTTAGCATATTGTTCAAGCCTTTTGTACAGGTAAATAATTCTTATACCAGGACTCACTCGGGTACCGGGTTAGGTTTAAGAATCTGTAAGGAATTTATAAGCATGATGGGTGGTGAAATAGGTGTAAGGAGTGAAGAGAAGAAGGGGAGTACATTCTATTTTACTGCAAAGTTCCGCATCAATGAGAGCCTGATGAAGTTAAAGAATTTTAATCCGGCCGGGTAAAAGTATGCGGCCCTGAAGACATTTATGCTGGCCTTCAGGGCCGGGTAAATTACTTTCAGGATCTAGCTGTTGCTGATCTCCTCAATTGATTTTCTTATTATTTCCACTGCCTTAAGTATCTCCTCTTCGGTTATTACCAGAGGCGGGGCAAAGCGGATGATGTGGTCATGAGTAGGCTTTGCCAAAAGACCATTATCTCTCATCTTAAGGCATACGTCCCAGGCTTCTTTCCCGTTTTTAGGCCTGATGACTATTGCATTCAACAGTCCTTTCCCTCTTACCAGTTCTATCATGTCGGAATTGATTTTTCTAACCTCTTTTCTGAACAATTCTCCCAGCTTCTCTGCTCTTTCAGCGAGGTTTTCATCCTTAACTACCTTTAATGCTGCAATGGCAACTTTTGAGGCCAGAGGGTTACCTCCAAAGGTGGAGCCGTGCTCACCAGGCTTAATGCACAGCATTATATCATCATCGGCCAGGACTGCTGAGATGGGCATAGTGCCACCGGAGAGGGCCTTGCCAAGTATCAGAATATCGGGTCTGACATTCTCATGGTCGCAAGCCAGCAGCTTGCCGGTCCTGGCAATTCCTGTCTGTACTTCATCAGCAATAAATAAAACATTCTTTTGTTTACACATTTTGTATGCGCCTGAGAGGTAGCCTTCATCGGGAACAAAAACCCCTGCCTCACCCTGAATCGGTTCAACCAGGAAGCCCGCAACATTAGGATCTTCAAGAGCCTTTCCGAGGGCCTGAAGGTCATTATATGGGATTTTTATGAATCCGGGCGTAAAGGGGCCAAAGCCCTTGTATGAATCCGGGTCCGTGGACATTGAAATTATAGTAATGGTTCTTCCATGAAAATTTCCTTCGCACACAATAATCTTTGCTTCATTTTCAGGAATACCCTTCTTTTCATAAGCCCATTTTCTGCACAGTTTTAAGGCCGTTTCATCTGCTTCTGCACCTGAGTTCATGGGAAGCACTTTATCAAATCCGAAATATCCGGTTATATATTTTTCATATTCACCGAGACAGTTATTGAAGAATGCCCTGGAGGTAAGAGTAAGTGTTTTAGCCTGACCGGTGAGAGCTTCAATAATCTTTGGATGGCAATGCCCCTGGTTAACGGCCGAATAAGCCGAAAGAAAATCAAAGTACTTTCTGCCTTCAACATCCCAAAGATAAACACCTTCGCCCCTGGCCAGAACTACGGGCAGCGGATGATAATTATGAGCACCATATTTTTCTTCCAGTTCCATATAATCCTGAGAGGTCATATCTACCTGAACTAAATCTTGCGGAGCCATAAAATACCTTCAATTTGTGTATAATTATTTTATTTCCTTGTAAATTTATAAAATCCCGGCCTAATTTCCGAGGGAAATATAAGGAAGACGACCGGTATAATAGCAGGTTTTATCTTGTTATTGCATATAGGTTTTAATAATTTGCAAACGTAAAATTTTAACGGATGTATGGAAATAAATACCCTTTTATTCAGCATCAGTCCAAAGGATTTCTTCATATAACCGGTATAACCGGCCAGAGGTGTATTTGCACATCTAGACTCAACCGGATTCACCCAAAGGTCGGCACTTGTAACAAAAAAACAGTCATTCAACTAACCGGGAAAAAAGATGAAAAGCAGAGGCTTTACTTTTCTTTTAATCATAGTAATAAATATAGTGCTGACGGGCAGCATTTTTTCGTGGGGCAACAGGGGACATAAACTGATAGCTGCCAAGGCCTTTGAGTGCCTGCCAAAAGAAATGGCATTCATGCTGCAGTACAAGCCGGATATCGTAGAACATTCCACAGATCCCGACACGCGTAAAAAAAATGACAAATCAGAATCTCCGAAACATTTCATTGATATAGATTATTACCCTGAGTTCCAGCAGGGACAGATGATACTTAGCATGGATTCTCTCGTGGCTAAATACGGATTTAAGGTAGTGAAGAAACAGGGGATACTTCCATGGGCTACAGAAACCACACTGGACTCGCTGACTAAGGCATTCAGGGAAAAAAATGCAGATAAGATCAGGCTCTTTGCCGCTGACCTTGCGCATTATGTTGCGGATGGCTATCAGCCCATGCATGCAACGGTTAACTATGACGGACAGCTGACCGGACAGAAGGGGCTGCACTCCAGATACGAGATCAATATGATTGACAACAACCTGGAAACACTCGATAAGGATGTTCAGCCTGAAGGCGCATTCCTGGTTACTGATCCCGAGCGGTATATTTTCAGTTATATTTGCGGATCCGATATATATAATGACCTGATTCTCTCTGCCGATAAATTTGCCCGCAAAGCATCCACAGATGAATATAACGGTGATTATTACAGACTCCTCTGGTTCAGAACACGCTTCCTTACTGAGAATCAGATGAGTGACGCCGCCCGGGCGATTGCTTCTTTCTATTATACTGCCTGGGTGAATGCCGGCAGCCCCGTATTAAGTGTCACCAATTAGTAAGAGGTCACTTCAACGGGCGAAAAAATTAAGTAAATTTCCAGAATTATTAAATTGGACTATAATATTATATGATGAAATACGGCTATGCAGCATTAATAACTCTTTCGCTTCTCATTTTTACGGGGTGGGGAGGAGCGGGGCACACTATGATCAACAGCAATACCACCAGATTTTTCCCCCAGGATATGAGTCAGTTTACGGTCTGGAAAGATTATCTTGCTGCCCATGCCTCGGATGCAGATAACAGGAAAAACACAGATGCCTCAGAAGATAAAAAACATTACATAAATATTGAGGAGTACACTGAGTTTATATCTTCAGGAAAAATACCCGAAAACCTTAATACAGCAATTCGTATATATGGAGCAGGTAAAGTAGAAAGTATTGGCATCCTTCCCTGGGCTACAATTACTACAGTAGACTCCCTGAAAAATGCCTTTGCAAGAAAGGACTGGGGCAAAGCCGAATATTTTGCAGCAGATCTGGGGCATTATGTGGGGGATGGGCACATGCCTTTACACGTTACAATAAATTATGATGGAAAGAACGGTACGCATACCGGTTTACATTCACGGTATGATGGTATAGCGAGCCGTTTTCCTTCAGGGATTGTAATTTCTTCTGACAGCATTCAGTACGTAAACGACGTATCCAGGTACGTATTTGATTATATATACGGGAACTACCGCTACGTGGATTCTGTATTTTACGCCGACAGTGTCGGACTGGCCAGGTCATCCAATCAGATTACTTCTACATATTACAATGGATTCTGGGACAAAGGCAGGAACTTTACCAATATGCTGTTCAACAATGCCGCAAAAAGACTTGCCTCACTGATCTATACTGCGTGGGTTGATGCCGGAAAGCCGCAGTTAATTACTTCTTCGGTTGAGGCCGGCAGCACATTATTAAACAGTTTCAGGCTGCTTCAGAATTATCCCAACCCGTTTAATCCTGAGACGGTAATAAATTACGAACTGCCTGCTCCGGGCTATGTCAGGCTGAGTGTATATGACCTGTTGGGAAGGGAAATTGCAGTGCTGGCGGATGGAAGCAGGTCTGCCGGAGAGTACAGTATTAAACTTAATGCTGCTGACTTTGGTTTAAGAAGCGGTATCTATTTTTACAGGCTGCAAAGCGGAAAATATTCAGTTACCAGGAAAATGGTCGTTCTGCAGTAAAACACAAAATAAAGTTAATTGTCGTACTATAAAGTAATTATAGAGAAGATTATGAAAATGAAATTACTGTTGTTTTTGTTCATCTTTATGGCTGAAGGTCTGATGGCACAGGTCGTGACATTATATCCTTCATTTGCCTCGGAAAGTGACTCAATAAAAATTGTTTTTAATGCAAAAGAAGCCACTCAAAAGGACCTTGTAAGTTATACTGGAGATGTGTATGCCCATACCGGCGTTACGACGAGTGCTGGCCAGTGGCAGCACGTGATAGGTACCTGGGCAGATAATTCTACGCAGCCCAAACTTACGCGCATCGGCACAGATTTGTATGAACTGAAAATTGGTTATCCCCATCAGTTCTACAAAGCCGGAGCGTCCGAAAAAATCCTGCAGCTTGATTTTGTTTTCAGGAATGCCGAAGCCAGCATAAATAAAAAACAGACGGAAGACATTCATATAAAGCTATACGACTCCGGTTTAAATGTAACTATTCTATCCCCAGCCCAGTTCCCGGTTTTTGCCAGTCAGGGTGATACGGTTAAGGTTAAGGCCACAGCCTCTAAAACATCGGCAAAAAAACTGTATATAAATAACATACTTACTTCGCAGACGGGTAACGACACGCTGAACTATAATATAATAGTTTCAGAACCTGGCAGGAAGCTGGTTAAAATTACGGCAGACGATGGACAGGGAAACGTGAGGGCAGACTCCTTCTACTATTATGGTAACCCTGCAAAAAGTGTTAAGGAACTTCCCGCAGGAGTAAAAGACGGGATTAACTATAAGGACGCTTCCAGTGCAACGCTGGTACTATATGCTCCGGGTAAGAAGTTTGTCTATGTGGTTGGCGACTTCAACAACTGGGAAACTGATGCAGCTTATTTCATGAACAGTACGCCTGACGGGAATAGGTTCTGGGTGACAATACCAAATCTGACTTCGGGACAGGAATATGCATTTCAGTATTATGTGGATGGACAGATCAAAGTTGCCGATCCATATACAGATAAAGTGCTGGATCCCTGGAATGATAAGTATATCCCATCATCGGTTTATCCCAACCTGAAAGCTTATCCGGTCGACAAAACGGATAATATTGTGTCTGTGCTTCAGACCGGGCAGACTCCATTTAGCTGGGTAAACGGCAGCTTTAAGCGTCCTGATAAAGCGAACCTGGTGATATATGAACTCTTAGTAAGGGATTTTGTATCAACGCACAGCTATAAAACACTGAAAGATACCCTGAGTTATTTAAAGCGCCTGGGTATTAACGCCATTGAGCTGATGCCGGTCAGCGAATTTGAGGGAAATGACAGCTGGGGTTATAATCCCAATTTTTATTTTGCTCCTGACAAATATTACGGTACAAAGGACGACCTGAAAAGATTTGTGGATGAATGCCATAGCAGCGGTATTGCCGTAATTATGGATATTGTACTCAACCATTCCTATGGAACTTCCCCGCTGGTAAGGCTTTACTGGGATAGCGCCAAGAACAGGCCTGCTGCAGATAATCCATGGTTTAATGTTACCTCGCCCAATACCACATATTCCTGGGGATCTGACTTCAATCATGAAAGCCAGGCCACAAAGGACTTTGTAGACCGGGTAACTTCATACTGGATCACAGAATTTAAGATTGACGGATACCGTTTTGATTTTACAAAAGGGTTTACCAATACTCCAGGCGACGGATCTGCATATGATGCTTCAAGAATTGCAATACTGAAACGTATGGCAGATAAGATATGGGGTGTGGATTCAACAGCTTACGTTATACTTGAGCACTTTGCGGCAAATAACGAAGAAAAAGAACTTACAGATTACGGGATGATGGTCTGGGGAAATCTTAACTATAATTATAATGAAGCAACGATGGGATATAATACTAATTCGGACCTGTCGTGGGGCTCTTATCAGAAAAGAGGGTGGACGAAACCCGGGCTTGTTACATACATGGAAAGCCATGACGAAGAAAGGCTGATGTTCAAGAATGAAAAATACGGTAACCGGAACGGCAGCTACAGTGTGTTGGATACAAGTCAGGCGTTAAACAGGATCAAGCTGGCCTCTGCATTGTTTTTTACCGTACCGGGACCCAAGATGATATGGCAGTTTGAGGAGCTTGGCTATGATTACTCTATTGATTACAATGGCCGCGTGGGGAGTAAACCGATCCGCTGGGACTATATGCAGCAGCCCAGGCGTGAAAAGCTCTACAAGGTAATGCAGGCTCTGATCAAACTGAAAACCAGTTATGAAGCCTTCAGAAGCAATAATTACTCTATATACCTGCAGGATTCCGTAAAAAAGATTTCTATAAGTCATCCCTCCATGAATGTCGCTGTAATAGGAAATTTTGGCGTTACGAAATTCAGTTCCGATATCTATTTCCCGGGCAGCGGTACATATTATGATTATTTCAGCGGCTCCAGCATCACGGTTACAAACCCTCAGGTTTCAATTATGCTTGAGCCTGGTGAATTTCACGTTTATACCAGTGTAAAACTGCCTCTGCCGGAAAGCGGCATATTAAATGGTGTGAAGGGTGGCAATCAGGAGGTGAAGGACTTTACCCTTATGCAGAACTATCCCAATCCATTCAATCCTTCAACACTGATAACATATGAACTTCCCAGGTCGGCAAAAGTCACGCTGAAAGTATATGATATCCTGGGTAAGCAGGTGGCGTTGCTCGCAGATGGCTACGAAACTGCCGGAAGCCACAGTGTGGAATTCAGCGGGAAAAATCTTTCCAGCGGAATGTATATCTATGAATTAAGAGCCGGCGAGAGCCGGATGACAAAAAAGATGACCCTTCTGAAATAAAGACTTCAGGGGCGGGGACATTTGCATAAAGTGAAAATGCCTCCGCCCCAAATTGATTCTGCTGAATTCCTCACCGCTTTTTGCCTGAATATTTCTAACCTGTAATATTGCTTTCGAATTTCTTTTCGGCTATAATAAAGTGTAATTTTATTTTGGAACATTATAATCCGGGAGATTACAATGAAAGAATACTTCATCAAGCTTTTCAGGTATAACGAATGGGCAAACAATCAGGTTCTTGAAGCATTCATGCAGCCAATGGAAAATGACGAGGAGGTAACACGGCTTTTCAGCCATGTGGTATCTGTTCAGAAACTATGGCTGGACAGGATACAAAACAACAATATCATATTTGAATTCTGGAATAACTATTCGATAGAGGGGTGTATAAAGATTTCAAAGGAGAGCAGCTCGGCGTGGCTGAAATACCTTGAGGGGCTGACAGAGGGGGATTTCAGCAAAAAGATTGCATATGTTAACTCCAAGGGTGAGCATTATGAAAACACCATTGAAGATATATTAGCCCACGTAATTAACCATTCCACTTATCACCGTGCACAGATAGCCTTTCTGCTCCGCAGGGCTGACGTTGTTCCCCCGGTGACCGACTATGTTTTTTACAGAAGATAGATTTTAATAATACTGCAGGTGCCTTTATAGTGGCACCTGCAGTATTATAGAAACAGATTACTTCAAAAGCATCATCTTTTTTGTTGATATGTTATTACCTGCATTCAGCCTGTATATATAAATACCGCTTGCAAGTCTGGAAGCATCAAATTTAACTTCATAGCTGCCGGCAGCCATATTTTCATTTATTAGCGTAGCAACTTTCTCGCCCAGTATGTTAAAGATGCTCAGATTAACCTGTCCCATATTTGGCACTGAGAACCTGATGGCCGTTGAAGGGTTGAACGGGTTTGGATAGTTCTGTTCAAGGTTAAAGGATCTGGGAGCGGTATTAGGTTTACCTACCGATACGACGGCATTTTTAACCAGCTTAACTATTTGTCCCCTGATCTCACCTTCCGGATATTTAGCCGAATGAGCGTTGACATAAAGACCCTCGTTTATTAGTGAGGCGATGTTGTCGTTACTCAGGGAATCGGGCCCACTTGTCAGCCATACTCCGGAGACGCTCTTGAGCTTAAAATCAGAAACAATAGGCATGACTACATTTCCATTCTGTGCAAGCGGAGCCTTGTGGAAATGTTCGGCTATTGGCTGAAGTCCCGTTACGGTCATATCATAAGCCAGGCCAGCCGGAGTAAGTATTAATGAACTGACGCCGCGTGCCGGGGAATTATTGGAGGGTACTTCCTGATAGCCATTCAGGTGAGCGCTGAAGCCCCAGCCGCCATTAATTAAAATCTGCCCCCTGATCTCACCATTAGGATGTCCTGGAGAGTGGACGTTGACATAGAGTTTCCCAGTCAGGAGTGCTTTTATGAGTTCAGGAGTAAGCGGCTGGTTACCCGTTGTTTTCCAGATACCTGTAGCGGAATTATTGGAAAAGTCAGCCGTGAGATCCTTAACTACCTCACCGGCTACACCGATATCTCCTCTATGGATGTGTGCCTGTGAGACTATAATGCTGTCCACCGTTATTCTGTAAAGAAGTCCTTCATTTGTCAATACAAAGCTGGCCGTACCCTTGGCATTGCCGGGTACTGCGGGAACTTCCTGGCTGCCTGTGAGCTGAGCCCTGAGGTTAGTACCCGAGGTCAGCACCACCTGGCCTCTTAATGCTCCCAGGGTATCCACTTTTGTGCGGACGTTTACATAGATCTCACCCTTGAACAACTTATCCAGCAATTCCGGGGTCAGGGCCTGGAGTGTATCTACATAATTCCAGACGCCGTTGGCAGTATAGCGGATAAATTCCCTTATGCTTCTTTCCACGTTGCCATTAAGGCCGATCTTGCCGCTGTGGAAGTGAGCTGATTTGATGGTATCGGTACCCTCAAGGGTAATATTGAAAGCAAGGCCTTCATCTGTGAGCATGAATGATGCTGTGCCCTTGCCCTTGGTATTTATGGGAGGCGTAGTGCGTACCTGTGAAGCAGACAAATTTGCCTTGAACATGGACCTGTTTTCCTGAATCAGCTGGCCTCTTATCTCGCCTCCGGGATTGGTCTTGGTGCTCAAATTAACATATATGTTTCCTTTGAGCAGTTCTGCAACCAGGTCGTTTGTTAATGGCTCCTGGTCGTTGAACTTCCAGATTCCGGCTATAGACTTGCCTTTCAACTCAGTTATATTTCTTACTGCTCCTCCTGTCATACCCGAGGGTGCCTGGAAGAACTGGGCGGCCAGAATAGAATCCGTTGAATTTGCGCTGATTGCAAAGACCAGTCCGGCATTTGTGAGCACAAAGTATCCGGTACCTTTTGAGGTTGTATTTACGACCGGTACTTCCTGTGAACCCGTCATGTTAGCATAAAATCCGATACCGCCTGCCAGGTGTACCTGTCCTCTTATTTCGCCATCCGGGTTTGTGCTAGTATGAACATTTACGTAAATGCTGTCATTAAGAAGTGCATTGATCATTTTGTCTGTAAGCGGGTCGGTAGCGTCTGATTTTCCCCACAGGCCGATGGCTTTATTCCCGACTATGGTAATGGGTTTTACGACACCACCGTTCACTCCCAGTTCTCCAAGGTGAAAATGTGCAGCCGTGATGTTGCTGAGTCCGTTAATTGTAATTGCATATGCAAGGCCGAGATCGGTGAGTATAAAGGTACCCGTACCGCTTCCAGCCGAAGAAATAACCGGAGTTTCCTGATTGCCCGTGAGTGCAGCCTTAAAGCTTGTTCCGGAAGTCAGCAGTACCTGTCCCCTTATTTCACCCTTGGGATGGGCTGCTGTGTGGATATTTATGTAGATTTTTCCACTTATCAGAGCCTGTATAAGGTCTCCTGTAAGCGGGACAGCATCGTCTGTCTTCCAAATTCCATAGGCGGAGTTCCCCCTGAAGATGGGTAAAATCGGCATAATGACCTGGCCCGTATCGCCGATCGCACCGAGGTGAAAATGAGCATCTGTTATATTGGCGATACTATCAACAGTAATAATATAATGCAGGCCCTCGCTGGTAAGAGTAAGTGCTGCCGTGCCGGTTGCGGTTGTTGAATCGGCCGGGACTTCCTGCGAGCCGGTGAGCCTTGCAGTAAAATGCAACTGTGCAAAGACTGCCTGTGATAAGAACAGAAACAGCAAGATTATTATCGTGTATCTTCTTTTCATAGAGACGTGCCTCCTGATTTGATTTATTGTTAAGTGTGATTTGCTTCCTGATTATATTTAATATACGGGTCCCGTCCGGCTATGGATTTAAATAAATCCGGTTTTTGAACTCCGGAGTAAAAAATATTTAAGAAAAAAACATTAAAAAACTTAACCCGACAGAAATCAGAGCATTATCAGTCTTAATTTATTTGCTTTCAGGTATTCGGCTAATTTATCGAGCAGCTTGTCGCTGTTTGGGGAAGGGGCTTTTATTATCTTTAGAAGTTCATCCTTCAGGCTTTCAGGCGGATCTTTCATCTCGGCTGCAAGAGGCATGAGATAAAAAAGGCGGCGGACCTTAAGGTATATTCTTTTATATTCTGTTTTTTTACTCCTCAAGGCCGCCAGGAATTCTGCCTTTTCGTCATTATCCAGGGCATTTAGAAAGTATAAATAACAGAAGTCTCTGAATTTTTCTTCGTTAAGCATAATGTCTATATATTTTCGTCTATTAAAGAATGCAGTTTTTTCATTCCCTGACGCATCCGGGTTTTAATTGTTCCAAGTGGTATATTAAGCATTGACGCAATTTCATTATGTGTATATCCCCCGAAGAAGGCCATTTCAATCACCTCTTTTTGTTCAGGAGAAATCTGTCTCATGGCCGAACAGATGAAATCTGCTTTTTCATTGGCAATAGTTATATCAAGAGAATCCGACTGGTTTTCATCACAAAGCTCAATCTCGTTAAATGCCTGCAGTGTATGCCGTTTCATCCTGGAGTCCCTGGACCTTAATTTATCCAGCGCTTTATTTCTTGACATTGTAACTATCCAAGTATAGACGTTACCCTTGGAGAAATCAAAATAGCTGGCTTTTTCCCATATCTGCAGAAATACAGACTGCAGCAGGTCTTTTGCATCCTCCTCATTTTTAACTATTTTCAGTATAATGCTGAACAGGACCCGTGAATACATATCATAAAGATCTGCAAGTGCCTTTTCATCCTTTACGGAAATACGCCTGATAATATCGAGCTCATCCTGAAAGTTAAGTCTCTCCTGATCGGCCAAATGAAAACAAGTTCTCAAGAACCCCTCCAATAATTATATACGAGATTTTAATCCTGACGGATTTATCTTAAGGCAAACGAAGGACCAGAATCGGAAATATAAGGTGCTGGTTTCAGAGTGACACACTAGCTCCGCTGGAAACTGACAGTATTCATGGCATAAAGACCGTTATTTTTTCCTTTTACTTTCATTTTATTTTGCAATATTTAATAAATGGCGGTAATTTAGATGCTAGTGTTGTAGTGATTAGGGCATCACGGCGTCCCTCCTATATTTATTATATTTTATAAAATATTTATAATCAAGTTTTTAAATTATTTTATTTTAAATATTCAGAAATTTTAATTTCTGCGGTATACAGGGAGGGTGTTTTTTATCTTTCCGTTCTGTACAGACCGGTAAATCTGATTAGCTACCTCAACCGGATTTGACGGGAAAATCTTTTTACAGTTTTCTTTCGATTGCTGATTAATCTAAGAACTTTAGCTTTTTACATTACATTAAATAATAAAGGCGGATTTTCCAGATGATTAACCTTATCAAAAAAAGTGTTCCACTATTAATATTTCTTGCTGGCTTCAATCCTTCATTTTCATTCTGCAATTCCATTTTAGGTGTACGTGTCACGCAGGACAGTCTGCGGCCTGAGGGCAGCGCTACAGATAGTTTGCCTGGGGCGCAAATGGATTCAGGCTCAGTTATCAAAGTCACAGCCACCACCAGGGAGAATGGCGGCGTAGATGCCGCTAAATCAGAGTATATGCCCAAGTGGTATGAAATGATTAGTAATGTGCCGGGTGACTGGGTACGTTATTACAGAACTGAAATGACATCCGACAACCTGCCGTTATACGTGTACATTACTGCGCTTACTGCACAGCTGATTCTTGTGGATGATATAACATGGCGGGAATCGGAAAAGCTCTATAAAAGCAGTACTTTCTCGAAGAACTGGAGCGATATTTTTACCGAAATAGGGGATGGAAGGACGCAGTTTGGACTTGCGGCGGCGTATGCGGCTTATGGTTTGATAGGTAGTGATAAAAGGTCATTAAGGACTGCCAGTCAGATAGTCGAAGCAGTACTGGCATGCGGGGCTGTCGTGCAGGTATTAAAACATCTTACGGGAAGGGAAAGTCCTTATGTTTCCTCGCAACCCGGGGGAGTATGGCGTTTTTTCCCAAATCAGATATTATATCATAAGCACGTGCCGGAGTATGATGCTTTCCCATCGGGGCATATTGCAACATCAATGGCGGCATTTGTAGTTATTGCCGAGAACTATCCGGAATACAAATGGATGAAGCCGGTAAGCTATTCACTGGCAGCTTTGATAGGCATTGGCATGGCAAACAAGGGTATACACTGGTACAGTGATTATCCCCTGGGGATAGCCCTGGGTTACGCTTTTGGGAAGCTGATAGCCCATCCGGAAGAAATATATTCCGGGAAGCCAGGCGAAAAGCAGAAGTATGGAGTTAGTCTGAGTCCCTATCTCAGTCCTGTTGCAAATGGTTTATCTTTCACACTTTCATTTTAAGAAAGCCACTGCAAAAAAAATATCATCAATGATCTGTGGCGGAGTATTTATAAACTAAGTCAAGGATAAAAATGGTAAATATTCTATACATTATTATTGCGTTATTTTTTCTTACTAAGAATATTCATGCAGCAGTAAGTGCAGAAGCCGACAGCCTTTTGCCCTCAGCTGACAGCCTTCTGACCTCGGCCGATACCCTTCAGTTTCAGATCCCGGCTTTAGTAAGTGATTCCTCGGCAGAACCCGGCCAGCTATCCTGGCACACGATGTTCAGCAATATACCTCACGATTACAACTCATTTTTTAAGAAATCCACCGCGCTTAAGAATTTACCCGTCATAGCCGGATTCGCTCTGGCCACAGCTACGCTGATGCTTGTGGATGAACCCATTTGGAATTCCGTGCATTCATATTATAAAGAATCCCAGGCATTTAATTTGTTTACCAGATACTCTGTAAATCTTGGTGATGGAAGGTATCATTTTTTGCTGGCGGGCGTATTTGCTGTTTATGGATTTTCTGCCATGGACAGCAGGGCAATTACTACTGCGAGCAATATAGTAGAAGGCTTGCTTTCAAGCGGAATAATGGTACAGGTTATTAAGCGCATTACCGGCAGGGAGAGTCCGGCAGCAGCTACGAAGGCTGCGGGAGAATGGCGCCTTTTCCCGGATCCCGGGAAATACCACAGAAATCAGCCCAGGTACTATGCCTTCCCCTCGGGACACGTTACTACTGCGATGACGACAGTAACCATTCTGGCAAATAATTATCCCGAGGTGAAATGGATCAAGCCCATTGGATATTCTTTAATCGGATGCCTGGGAGCGGGACTAATGGGCAAGGGAATGCACTGGCTGAGTGATTTTCCGCTTGCATTAGCCCTTGGATATACTTTTGGTAATATAATTGCTCCGGAAAAAAGTGGCAAGGCAGGCAGAGGCATAATGGCCTACAAGGAGCATATTTCGGTTATACCGATTATAGATAAATCTTCTTTTGCCATGGCATTGATATATAAATTGTAGGGGCAATTTTCTGCCCTTCCCATTTACCATATTTTATCCATATTTTTTTAATAAGGGTAAAAACTAATAACTCTCAGGATAGATATGGAAAAAAATAAGGCTAATATAACGGAATTTATTATATCCAATGCCCAAATGATTACAATGGGATTAGTGATTTTTTCCCTCGTTATATTTTGTATGAGGTTTTTTCTTTAGTCCGATTGAAGTTAATCCTGGTCCCACTCCTGTAATATTGCAGATATACAACTCCTCAGACAGGCAGTATTGTGCAGCGTCATGAATTTATGCCAGGGCAGGAATAAATTCAATGAGATGCATAGCTATTATAAAATTCGGCCAAAACCCATCATTCCCCGACAGCCCATGTTCTGTTAAAGTCTCCGCCTTTTCTTTATGGTCAATTTCCAGAAAAGTTTTTGCACTCAAAAAGTGAATGATTATTCATATACTGAATAAGTAATATAAAATAATATTTGACATTCATATAGTGAATCAATATTTTTGAATATGAATTATTGTTTATAAATAATGGTAAAAAAATGGAAGATTTAATGAATCTGAGCAGGAAAGAAAGAGAACGCCTGCAAAGAAGGCAGGATATTCTTAACTCTGCGGTCAGGCTCTTTGCCGAAAAAGGTTTTACAAATACCACATTGGAGGATATTGCAACAAAATCCGAATTTGGAATAGGTACCATTTACAATTATTTCCAGAATAAAGAAGAAATATTTAAGAGCATTATAGACGGTGTGCTTGAAGCAAATCTGGAAATTGTTGAAAGGGTGGATCAGAATACCGACAACCTGATCGAGTTTTTGGAGCAATTCACAAGAGCTATCTTTGAATATCTGGTCAGTAACAAAGAAGCATTATTGCTGCTTGTAACCTATTTTATCGGAAACGGTGAACGGCCCATTCATTTGAAAAATGATGCATTTGAAACAAAACACTGCAAAATGGATGAGATTTTCAGGAAAAGGATTGTATCCGGTATTGAAAAGCAGGAGATCAGGAAACTTAATCCCGATAACCTTCAGCATTTCTACCATACACTGGTCTATCCTTATGTAACCGGTTTAATAAGGTCAAAAGAATTTAAAGATTCTAGTATTAATGAGCACGTGGATTTTATACTGGATATTTTGTTTAACGGAATACTAATCAGGTAATCTTGCCTGGAAGAAGGAGATAAAGTGAAGAAAAATATCTTTTTATTATTTGCAATTTTAACGAGTAATATATTTGCCCAGAATGTTGAAAGCAATTTACCCGGGGGTCTGGTAAGAGCTTCAAAACCGGTGTCCGGTGTGGAAAATGCGGCAGTTTATGAAAAAACAATTGCTGCAGAGGGGGTGATAAAGCTTTCTCTCAAGGATGCAATTGGGATAGCGATGCAGAAAAATAAAGACATTCTGATTTCCGATCAGGATCTGCTGAAAGCTGAAGCCCAGATAAATGAAGCCTATGGTAATGCTTATCCACAGCTTTCGTTTTCAGCCAACTATTCCAGGAATATAGAGCTTCCTTCCCTGTTTATAGCTCCGAATACGCCGTTTAACTCGTCACCGAATACGGTCACGTTTTCTCTTGGAGCCAATAACAGCTATACGGCCGGGCTTTCACTGAGCCAGGTACTGTTCAGTGCAAAGGTAAACACTGCAATTAAGATAGCCAAGGATTACAGGTTATTTACTGAATACAACTCAAACGCTGCCCATGAGGATGTAGCCCTCCAGGTAAAGAGGGCCTATTATGGGGTACTCTTATCGCAGAATGTCATGGAAGTAAGTCAGCAGAGTCTGGAGCTGGCCAAAGCCAACTACAATAATGTAAGTCAGCTCTATAAGCAGGGAATGGCTTCAGAATTTGACTATCTGAGAGCAGAAGTACAGGTATCCAATACAGAACCGGTAGTCAGCCAGGCACAGAGCACGCTGATACTGGCAAAGAACGGCTTGAAGAATATTCTGGGCATTGAACTGAATCGTGATATCGAGCTTACCGGCAGTCTGTCATTGGATGAGATACCGCAGGATGTAATTGACCAGGAAGGACCTCTGGCCCTTCAGAGGAACAGCCAGCTGCAGGCCCTTAGTGTTCAGGAAAATATTCTGGAGAAAAACATACAGATTCAGAGGGCTGATTATTACCCGACTCTTGCTGCTTTTGGTCAGTATCAGTATCAGTCACAGGATAACACGTTCAGATTTTCGCAGTATCTTTGGGCTAAAAGTTTTACGGTGGGGCTTTCTGTATCATATCCTATATTTAACGGAATGCAGACAAAATACAGGACCGAGCAGGCGTCAATAGACAAAGATAAGTTAGTTCTGACACGCATGAAGCTGGAGGAAGGAATTAAGATTCAGGTTGAAGAGGCCCGCCTCAGGATGATGGAGGCCAGGAAGAGGATTGAGGCTCAGGGTAAGAGTGTTGAACAGGCAACCAAGGCCGTATCAATAGCTGAGGTGCGCTTTAAGAATGGTTTAGGTACGCAGATTGAACTAATAGATTCCCAGGTTGCCCTGACGCGTACTCAGATAAACAAGGCGCAGGCCGTATATGACTATCTGATAGCGCGTTCTGATTGGGAGCGCATAACGGGGTATAAAAAATGAGTTATCAGCGAATAGTTAATTCTATCGTGTTACAGAGAGGGAATACCCAAAACACAACTAACAAATCAAATAGGAGTTTTTTAAAGATGAAAAGTAAGTCCAATATATTATGGGGAATGTTTTTTGTGCTGCTTGCTGCCTCTGCCATACAGATGACCGGTTGCGGCAAGAAAAATGCTGAAGAAAAGAAAGCCGACTTCAGGGCGGAAAAAAGTGATTCGGTTTCCGTAATTACTGCCAAGGTTGAAAACAAGCGGCTGACGCTGGCAAAGGTATATACCGGTTCGCTTGAAGGTGAACAGCAGGCTAATATAGTTTCGCAGCTTGCCGAAAGGATTGTCAACATTCCTGTAAAGGTGGGGGATTTTGTTAAAGCAGGGCAGGTTGTTGTAAAACTGGACAAGGGGGGCCTGGCCTCACAGTATTACCAGGCGCAGTCAAATCTGCAGAATGTTGAAAAGAATCTGGAAAGGACAAAGTCGCTTTTTGAAAGCGGAGCAGTTGCACGCCAGGCGCTGGATCAGGCCCAGACGGGTTATGATATAGCTAAAGCAAATTTTAACGCGGCTAAAAGCGCAGTTGAACTCACCACTCCGATTTCGGGTGTAGTAACAAGCGTAAAATTCAATATGGGAGATTTTGCCTCACCAGGCACACCTATTATTACTGTGGCAACGATCAGCCAGCTGAAGTTAATAATGAGTGTTGGCGAATCCGATCTGCCCTATGTTACAACTGGCAAAAATGTTAAGATATATTCTGAGCTTAATACTTCAATCTATGCAACAGGAAAGATCACTGAAATAGCCAGATCAGCCGATCTGTCAACCCGTACTTTCCAGGTAAAGGCAACCTTCCCCAATGCTAAAAATTCCTGGTTCAAGCCGGGTATGTTTGCAAAGGCAGAGCTTGAATTAAACACTCCGCAAGAAGTTAAAGTTATACCCAGAGAGGCCGTGGTATATTCCGAAAAGGGTCCACAGGTCTACGTAATATCACAGGGAAAGGCTTACATCAGAAGCGTTAAATTAGGCCTGCAGAACGATAAATACATTGAAGTAATTGAAGGATTAAAGCCGGACGAAGTGGTAGCCAGAGTAGGTATGAACAATCTGAAAGATGGTGTGCCAGTTGTTGTTTCCACGGATCCAAATCTGCTTTCATCAAATTAAACAGGAAGGAATTTAGTGTATGAAACTTGCTGATGTTTCGATAAAACGTCCCGTATTTGCTACGATGATGATTTTTGCTCTCGTGGTACTTGGACTTTTTGCCCTTACAAGGCTGAATGTGGATCTTTACCCAGACGTGGATATTCCGGTTGTGGTTATCACGACGGTATTGCCGGGTGCGGGTCCTGAACAAATAGAGACTGACGTTTCAAAGCCGATTGAAGACGCCGTTAACCCGGTAGCGGGTGTGGATCACATCCAATCCACTTCGCAGGAAGGCGTATCAATCATCGTGGTTCAGTTCAAGCTGGAGGTTGACGGTAAGTCAGCCGCACAGGAAGTCCGCGAAAAGATTGCTGCCATAAGAGGCAATCTGCCGACGGACATTGAAGAACCGGTTATTCAAAGATACGATCCTGCAAGCCAGCCGATACTCACTCTTACGGTTGCGGGTCAGCGTTCTGAAAAGGAATTAACCACATATACAAAAGATATAATAAAGAAGAGACTTGAGAATGTACCAGGCGTGGGTTCAGTAGATCTTATAGGCGGAGCCGAAAGAGAAATACACGTAGATGTGGACCTGGAAAGGCTGAGGGCCTATTCGCTTTCGATTCAGGATGTAATTCAGAGTGTAGGGGCCTCAAACGTTGAAATACCGGGTGGTAATCTGGATCAGGGTACCCGTCAGCTGCTGCTGCGCACGATGGGTAAGTTCCAGAATCTATCTGATTTCGGAAAGATAATCATTGTTTCAAAACAGGGAAACATTGTGCGCCTGGATGAAGTTGCCACGGTCTCGGATGCAACGGTTGACCGCACGAGCTTATCGAGGTACAACGGGCGTACTGCAGTCGGATTAAATATTATGAAACAGTCCGGTGCCAACACTGTACAGGTAGCCAACCAGGTTCAGAAGGAGCTTAAGAAGATGCAGGCAGATCTTCCTTCGGACGTGAAAGTTTCTACAGCACAGGATTACTCGGTATTTATCAAGGATTCTGTAAACGACGTGTTGTTTGACATTGTATATGGCGGTCTGCTTGCAGTTATAGTAATATATCTGTTCCTTGGTAACCTGAGAAGTACTATTATCAGTGCCATTGCACTGCCTACTTCCATCATTACCACGTTCATGGTGATGTACATGCTGAACTTCACGCTGAATATGATGTCACTTCTGGCGTTATCTCTTGCCGTGGGTTTATTGATTGACGATGCCATTGTGGTCATTGAAAATATATATCGTCACCTGGATCAGGGCGAAACTCCAATGGAAGCAGCCAAGTCTGCCACAAATGAAATCGGTCTGGCCGTACTTGCTACAACCTTTACCATTGTTGCCGTATTCGTTCCCGTGGCATTCATGTCGGGTATCGTAGGCCGTTTCTTCTATCAGTTCGGTATAACGGTATCAGTTGCAGTATTGGTCTCCTTGTTCGTTGCATTTACTCTTACGCCGATGCTTTCTTCGCGCTGGCTGAAAAAAGAGGATGAGCACCTGACCAAATCGGGCAACATTATTCACAGGATGCTTTATTATTTCAACAGCTTTTTTGAATGGCTTAATGGACGATACAAGATAACGCTGGCCTGGGCTTTAAGACACCGCGTGGTGGTCGTTGTGGGCTCAATTTTAGTATTTGTCTCGAGCATGATGCTTACCCGTTTTCTTGGAAGCACATTCTTCCCCTCAAGTGACAGGGGTGAATTTACGATCCAGGTCAATGCTGCATCAGGTACATCAATTGAGCAGACAGACAGGTTGTGTCAGGTAATAGAGGATAAGCTGCACAAGGTTAAGGAAGTAACGAATCTGCTTACCACAGTCGGGGGAAAAAACGTTCCTGTCAACAAGGCAAAAATACTAGTAAAGCTGACAAAAAAGGATGAGCGCAAGAGATCACAGGATGAGATCATCAGCAGTTTGCGCCGTGAATTCGTAAACTTTCCCGGAGCAGCCATAAACTTCTCTGTTGAAGGGGGTCCCGGCGGGCAGGAGAAACCTGTTACCTTCAGCGTAAGGGGAGCCGAGATCGGCAAGATCAATGATATTGCCGAAAAGTTGAAGAAAATTGTTCATTCCACTCCGGGTGCCGTTGACGTGGAAAGTTCACTTGAAGCCTCCAAACCTGAGGTGCGTGTAAGGATTGACCGCGATAAGGCTTCTGACCTTGGTATTAACGTAATGTCAGTAGCCTCCTCAGTCCGCTCCATGGTTGACGGATTCGTGGCCACGAAATATCAGGAAGGCAGCGAACAGTATGACGTCAGGGTACAATTGAAGGAAAACAACCGTAAGTCGATAAGTGATATCCAGAACCTGTCGATAATGAGCAACAAGCAGGGACCAAAGGGTGAAAAGATCAACGTTCGCCTGGGAGATATTGCTGATGTTTATGAAGGTGTAGGACCCTCGAAAATTAACCGTTATGATCGCCAGAGGGAAATACGCGTTGATGCAAATCTGTCGGGAAGACAAATGGGAGACGTGTTGGGTGATGTAATGAAGCAGTCGTCCAAAATGCAGCTTCCTGCGGGCTACAATATCTCTGTAGTTGGGCAGGGTGAGATGCAGGCTGAATCGTTCTTTAACATCTTTATATCCCTTATTCTTGCAATTGTATTTGTTTATATAGTTCTTGCAATGCAGTTTGAGAGTTTTATTTATCCGTTCTCAATCATGCTTTCGCTTCCAATGGCTATCATTGGAGCAATTATGGCGCTGATTGCATTTAACAGCTCGCTGTCGGTTATGTCCATGATCGGTATCATCATGCTGATGGGACTTGTAACTAAAAATGCAATCCTGCTGATTGATTATGCCAATATCATGCGTGAGCGCGGTCATTCAAGAACAGAGGCTCTGCTGCTGGCGGGTCCTACAAGACTGCGCCCTATTCTGATGACGACTTTTGCAATGATTTTCGGTATGATACCCGTAGCGCTTGGTTTGGGTGAAGGATCTGAATTCAGGTCGCCAATGGGGCAGGCGGTGATCGGAGGTTTAATCACTTCCACAATTCTTACCTTGCTGGTCGTGCCGGTTGTATATACAATACTTGACGACTTCTCGATGAAGAAGGCTTTTGCCTGGATAGTTAAGGTATTATCATTCGGGCGCATCAGGATATACGAACTGGAGCCGGAAACAGCTTCAACTGAAAGATAATTTCATAAAAAATGATCCGTCATGGAAGCAATTCCATGACGGTGTCTTTAGGAATCGGACTATAAAGCTAACAAATAAAAAATGAGGCAAACTGATGAAAATTGCATTTATAGTTTACCGTGAAGTTATTGAGGACAGAATCTCCGCCATCCTGGAGAAAGCCGGCGTGGATTTTTACACCGAGTGGGAAAACGTAAAGGGAAAAGGTCATTCGACCATGCCCCATCTGGGAACCCGCACATATCCCGGCTATAATAATGTACGCATGATAGCTTTTGAGGATGAAAGACAGCTTGAGACCGTTACCGATTTGATCAGGCAGATGAACGCGGATATCACGATGAAAGATGATCTTGCGCGCCTGTTCCAGATGCCTTTAGAAAGAATAGTCTGACCATTTTAGTCCGGCCGGGGATATGCAGCCAGCAGATCCCCGGCCGGACTGTATTTAAAGCCTCCGATCCCTCTAAAATATCCCCATTGAACAAATCCTGATTCCCCTGTTGATTGCATCAGATAATTCAATTAACTTAACTGATAGAAAAAATATTTATGTGGAAAATGACAACTATCCGGTTCTGAAATAGCATTATTCTGCAGGCCGGCGATATATTTTGCTGAACCGAAAAAGATTTATTCCCTATTAAATGGCAGAAAACTCCGCTTCCCTCTGCCTGATAATACTTAAAAGGTGTTCTTTAATCATAATAAAGGAGAATTGAAATGGAAACTTTTGAAAATGCTTCCATCGAAAAAGAATCCAGATTATGGGGCATGTTATGTCATTTATCCGCACTTTCAATGTTCATTGGAATACCGTTTGGTAATGTGTTGGGACCTCTGGTCATATGGCTCATAAAAAAGGATGAGTTTCCTTTTGTTAATGAGCAGGGAAAAGAGTCGCTGAATTTTCAGATATCAATGACTATCTATGGATTTATTTCCATTGTACTGATACTTCTGGCCGTGGGAATATTATTAATAATATTTATAGTACTGGCAGACCTTGTGCTGGTGATAATAGCCTCGGTACAGACAAATGATGGAAAGAGCTACAGGTACCCAATGACGATCAGATTTGTTAAATAAATCTGCTTTATTAAATCCTGTTAAGGAGAATATCTTATTCCAAAGATTCTCTGATTCCAGGTGATGCATTAGAAAGTCCCGTCTGTTTTTGAATAGTACAAATATGCGGCTAATGTGTATAATGTGTGAAAATCGATTATAGAAAATCCGATTACAGGAAAGGAGTATTCAATATTCTGTGCATGAACAGCATAAGCCGGAAGTGCACAAGATCAAATAAATAAATTGGGGCGGATAATAAGGTATTGAACGCCCAATAGGAGTATTTAATGGATAGCAGGATCAATCTGGACGAAATAGTAAATAACCTGGATGAGCCAGAGTGTTTAACCGGAGCTGATGAAGCCGGAAAATCATTAAAACCGGCAGCCGTCGGTGAGATTGATT
>JBLMZM010000052.1:0-2758 GCA_050258815.1 Ignavibacteriales bacterium | reverse complement strand
TTTTGAGTTATTGTCGACAACTATCAGTTCAGCCGGATAATTTGTATTTAGTATAATGCTCCAAATGCATGAATGGAGCAGCTCAAATTTATCGAAAGTCGGGATTATGATTGAAACCTGTGGCTTTTGAAATAGCGCCTTATTGTGTTCCATCGCGTAGTCCGCAATATGGCGGCTTCTTATTTCCCAGTTTTCAATGACAGGAATTTTTCCCTTAATTGATAAAGCATCATCATGCCATGAATACAGGCCGGTATATTCAGGGATATGAAGCATCTTATATTTCCGGCCGGCTCTTAAAAAGAAATCCTGATCCCCCAGTGCCGTATACTCCTCGGAAAAATATCCTATCTCATGGTGTAATTCACTTTTCCACATTGGATGGGGACCTATGCCGTTACGAAACAGAAGACTAATAAACGAATAGTCGGACCATTTCATTACTTTATCAGTTACATGTTCTTCGAATGATTCACTTTCATCTGATGTAATATGGGTATCACCATAAACCACGCTTACGGATGGATTTTCATCCAGTGCCTTTGATAGAATTTCGTATGCATTGTTCCTCAGGCGGTCATTGGTGCTAAAAGGTGTAATGTACTTTCCCCTGGCTTTTTTTATTGCCATATTCCAGGCAGGATAAACTCCAATCCTTTCAGGAGTTCTGATATAAGTAATATTTTTATATTTTTTCTGGAATTCTTTTACAATAGCCCCTTCATTCTGCGGAGAAGCCGCATCTACGACAATAACTTCCATCTGGTCGAATACAGTTTGGGCCACCAGATCAGAGAGGCAATTCCTGATATCCTTTTCAGCATTATAGCTTGACACGATCACCGATATTTTTGTTTCACTATCTCTCATTTTCTTTTGTTTTTTCCATAAAACATTATAAGAAGCAGGCTTACCAAAATTTTTATAGCTTTTTCCGGTAAGGTTTTTCCAGCCGGCGTTATAACTATCCTCCGTCATAAAATAGACGTAAGGGTCCATGAGAATTTTATCAAGAGGTTCATATTTATTAATTGTTTCAACATTACTAAAAATAAATTGCAGGAACTGGTTTGTCCAAACGGAATTATCCTGAGCTGCAACATCTAAACAATGCAATGACAATGCTCCTGTCTTCATTACCCGTTCAATATCACGGCATATATTATTGAATGTGAGGTTATTTTCCGGAACATGCTCAAGTGTGGAAATGCTGAAGACAAAGTCGAAATAATTTTCAGGCAGTTCTTTATTAAAATTCCCTATATAATCCCTGATAAGCCTTACATTCCCCTGGTGAATGCTTGTAGGTCCGTCACCAAGCCCCTCCAGCTTGTCCACATTCCAGCACTCATATTCATACTCCAATTTTCTCAGCACTCTGGATTGACCGCCACCTATTTCCAGGATTTTTGATCCTTTGGGAATGTTGGTTTTAATAAAACTGTAGCAGAGTAAGTCCTGGTATACCTTCAGCTCACAAAGCGCGGGGTCTTTCTTTACGCCATAGAGTTCAACATCACTGTTTTTGAAGTATGAAAAATGATCTAATTTTGAGTATGTAAAATATGAGAAGTTATCTTCTGTAACTTTGTTCGTGTTTGATTTTGAGAGCATTTGCTGAGTCACTATTTTGCAGCTGTCGCTTCTTATCAGTTCTGGTTTACGCGTAATGTTTCCCTCGCCTGAAATAATCTGCTCTGCCTCTGCAATATAGTGTCTCATGAACTGGGATGTTTTTTGTCCCATATGGACTCTAAAGCCTCCCAGGAGGGCGTCAACAAGGTAGAGATCGTCGAAATGAAAAAACCTGTTCCAGAGTTCGAAATCGGCTGCCAGTTTGTAAGAAATGGCCAGTTTGCCGCCTGCCTTTTCCCACAGTGAGCGGCGCCAGAAGGTAGATTCCTGCTGAATAAAAATCCCCTTTCTTAATGCCCAGTCATAGTAGGTTTTTCTTGATATATCAGGAATTTGGGGGATTACGAAACTCATTTTCCCTTCTTCATTCCAGCATGTATGTCTGCCTGAGATCCAGTTGATGTTATCGAAGGAGGAAAATATCCTTGCCGCCAGTTCAAAACTTCCCGGATGCAGCTTATCATCCGAATTAAGCCAGCACAAAATCTCTCCGGATGACATTTCAAAACCCCTGTTAATTGCATCATACTGTCCGCCGTCGGGCTTACTCTGCCAATAGTAGAGGTGTCTTTCATATTTTTTTATTATGTCCACAGAGTTATCGCTGCTTCCCCCATCCATAATTATGTATTCAAGATTGGGATAGTTCTGGCCGAGGATGGACTGAATACATTCTTCCAGGAACTCACCCTGGTTAAACGAAGGCGTGACGACTGTAATTTTGGGATACTTCATCTTCGGGGAGACACCAGGTTCTTTAATTTTGCTAACGGATTCTGCCTCACCGGCAGTTTTATTATAAGCCGCAAGAAATGCCGGGGTTTTAATCTCTTCAGGGATATCACTTAAAGAAATAACCGGCAGTTTTTTCTGTTCCTTTAATTTTATGAAATCACCGATCGTCTTTTGATATATCTCCTCATATTTGCCGGCAATTATCCGGTGATCAAATTGCTTAAGGGCGCTTTCACGCGCATTGCTTCCAAAGGCTATTCTCTTATTCTTTTCTGTAAGAATTACTTCCAGGCACTTTATTGCTTCAGCAATATTTTTGTAACCTGCAACATAGCCGTCAAGTCCGTTTCGAACCAGTTCAGGTATTCCGCCTGTATTAAAGGTAACA
>JBLMZM010000051.1:0-13299 GCA_050258815.1 Ignavibacteriales bacterium | reverse complement strand
AATTGTGCCCTTCGGCTCCTGTGCACTCAGGATCGAGGAAAGGTACATAAGGGCAATTACCGCATAATAAGGTACTGTTCTCATACAATTTATTGTTAGCATTATATTTCCTGTAAATTTTGAAAACTTTTTTTAAGATTCTGTCTGAAAATATACAGGGAAGTATTAAATACAGAGCAGAAAAATCCCGGCGGCAGAAATCTCATCCCAGGTGGAAATAAACAGGCAATGAATGGATACAGGCCTGCACTTATGCTTGCCAACCTGATTTATGTGGTCATTTCTATATAAGGGAAAGTCTCTAATTTACTTTCCGGAAATGAGGCGGAATATCAACTATTAGTAAAAGCGAACTCAGAGAGGACCTCCTTATCATGAATAATTGAAGAATTTCCAATCTCATAATTCCTGAATCAGAAATGTCAAAGTGGTGGGGCTTTTAGTCAGATGTGTGATTATTTATCCTGGAATAAAAATTCTCCCTGATTATGATATAAATTGCTGATAATAGAATTACTGAAATAATCAGCAGTAATAAAGTCTGGCTGAATAGTTGTGGCGGCTCAGCCATAATCCCATTGTTGAAGGCATAAATGTGATATACTCCGGGTTTATTTTTGAGTGCTAAAGGCAGCCAGGCTGCCGACTCTGAAAATTTGAGTAAACTTTTAATCATATGTCCTGAAGAAAATATTATTACAGCCTGCAAAGCATATTTTCTCCACGCCACTTTTATACTTCCCGCTGCGCCTGTAATTTTCAGAGTGAATCCTGACAGGGTCCAGAAGATTAAGGGAAAAATAAATATCGTCCATATACCCGCCAGCCATCCTTCATAGGCCTGAATTCCCAAATAGCCCGAAATGAATTCAGGAATTCCCATAAGTATACTGTCCGCCACAGGCCACTTTTCGGCCAGCTCCCCCAGCACAAATCCGCTGTCCATCATTATAAATGCAGTCATAATCCATGAGGCTGTTTTTTCCCTCTCATCTCTTATATCAAAAGGTCTGCGAAGCAATAGCTGCAGATTATCTGAATTGCACGATTTTATACACTGTCCGCAAAGCAAACAGTCTTTATTACTTTTTAATCTGGGAGGATAACTATTACCGGGGCAGCTCTTTGTATCAAAGATATTCCCTTTGGTAGTTTTCACACAGTTTTTATCCTTGCATCCTGCACAATTGTCTTCCGAAAGCACCCTTATTGCCAGCATGCTTCCCCGGCTATATGCATTTAGTGTCATTGCAATTGGACAGAACCCTTTGCAAAAAGCACCATTTTTATAAATCAGACCTATAACAAATGAAAATGCAATTAACCCTGTCAGAAAATATGCCGTATATGCAGGGATATGATGCAGCCCTGTACCTGCTACTAAAAGTTGTACGAAGGCGTACAAACCTATGATAATAAGACCAGATTTTATGGGTTTATTAATGGCCAGTCTATTGATCTTTAAAAGCCTCCCAGTTTTTTCGCCAATCCTGCTTACAAGTTCAAGCGGACAGATCATACACCATACGCGCCCGGCCAGAACCATAATCCATATCATGAGCGGCCACCAAATACCCCAGATCATCAGGCAAACCAGATTGGATTTTGAGAACAAGCCCTCATCCACTCCTGCCGGAGCATATACACCCCAGCTCAGGATAACAAGTCCAAGCAGCGCTGATAAAAAAAGGAATTGTATAACATATGGAAAAGCTTTCCAAAGCAGCAGCCTTTTAATTACAGGATATTTCAGCAGGTTAAACTGATATGGGCTGGGATAACTAACCCTATTGTTAGTTTTTCTATACTGCACCTTCTCAATGGGCATAGTATCTTCATTGACATTCATACTTTACCAGTTTTAGTCATCAATTCTTATTTTTGTATTTTTATTATTCCGTTTTTATACCTGTGAGCTATTTCCATCATGTAATCCCATGCCGATTTCCCGGCAGAACCTGAAATATTACTGCTGGTAATAACATCTGAATATTTATTGAAGTAAGTTTCGAATGCTTCAGTCCCGTCATTTCTTTTATCAAGAAACTGTCCCGACAATTTTATTATTGTAAGACTGTCCAGCATATTGATTTCCGCCTTCAGTTTTATCGCCAGCTTACTAAGGTTAAATAGTCCATAGTCCTTATTCATTACTTCAGTGGAGACTATCATTAGTGCTTCCTCAGAATCCTCCAGGTCGTACCCGGCTGAGTTGAATAACTTACCAACTGTTCTGAAGGCTGCCACACCGTCATCGTGTGTGATTATATATATAGTCTTTGAAGTATCTGAAGAAATTGCAGCTAAAGATATTGCAAAAGCGTCCGAAATGCTAATAATAACCAGAAGTAAACAGAGCATAATCGTCTTCATGATTTCCCCCATAATAAACATTGGCTTAATGCCGGCACAAGGAATTATATATCTGTTCAACAATGCACAGTATTATTCTTAAGATATGAATTAGAAAATAAATGTACAGGAAACACATAATTTCGTCCTTTTGTTTGTGCCAAAAGTCACAAGCTTGTGTTGTAAGGATTGCATGTGAGTGAATATTAAATATTATTTAAAGTGTAAGGGTATGCAAAATAATGACTATATGAGAAAGGAAATTACCACCACAATATGGCGGCATAACGTAATCTATTTTTAAGGAGAGGAGCCAGATGAAAAGAACCACTGCACTTCGATTTTGCTTATCTGCAGCTTTAATAATGCTCATACTTTCTGTACTCAGCAATACAGTCTATTCACAACCATCCGGCTGGAAGCCTGCATATAATGATAATGGTTATGCAAACCCCTGCTCAATTACAAAAGGGGAAACAATCAGATTTCACATCTCCACAAATAAGTCTCCTTATAGCATCCAGATATTTAAGCTTGGAGTAACAGAAAAGCTGGTTGCCACTTACGATAATATAGAAGGGGGACACAGGTCATTACCCGACAGTTCATGGGAGAAAGGTTGCAACTGGCCTGTAAGCATGAGCCTGCAGATTCCTGACTCATGGCAGTCGGGCGCATATGCGGCAAGATTCCCTGTTGATACCGGCAGAGGCACCTCCACAATATTATTTTTTGTTAAAGAAAAGAACCCGGGATCATATGCGGATATACTGCTCATAATACCTTACTTCAACTGGGTGGCTTATAACACATATGGCGGGAAAAATGTATATGACGAAAACTCCACGGATATGAAAAGGGCATACAAGGTATCATTTAACAGACCATTCTTCGGAGGCGGTTATGCCGAATTCAGGGCATATCCTTATAAGATGCTCCAGTGGTTCGAGAATAATAATATGAAGTATGAAGTTGCTACCGAGCTGGATGTACATAAATTCCCTGACCTCTTAAGCCGCTATAAGGTTGCAGTTGAAGCCGGACACGCAGAATACTGGACTAAGATGCAGTGGCTGAATATTGAAAATTATGTTAAGCATGGTGGAAAATACCTCAGCCTTTCGGGCAACACATGCTGGTGGCAGGTTAGAATTGAAGATAATGATAATACTCTGGTCTGTTATAAGGATAGGTTTCTTGACCCTTTATATGGTAAAACAGATTCGCTTGTAACTGTAAACTGGTTTGATAAGCCGCTGAACCTTCCGGAGAACCTGCTACTGGGAGCCAGTTTCCGGCATGCAGGGTATGTGGATGATATTAATCACAAGGACTTTACTTTTACTCAGGGCTATGGCGGTTTCTCAACTCACAACTCACAGCATTGGATCTTCAATGGAACCGGACTCGAAGATGGCCAGATTTTCGGGAGGGACCCTGTAGATTCACTTTCAAGTATTGTGGGCTATGAAACCGACGGTGCGCTTTTTAAATGGGATATAGGCTTACCAAAACCACTTGGCACAGATGGAACGCCCAGAAATTTCAGGATACTCGGAATATCACCTGCTATTGGCCAGGGTGATACAATAATAAACCGGCATTCAACAATGGGTATATATACCAATAAGAATGGCGGTGCTGTTTTTAACTCCGCTTCAATCTATTGGGCATATGGCCTGCCCAAAGATAAGAACGTGCAGAGGATAACAAAAAATATAATCAACAAATTTTTGGAAAACAGGCTTCCGCCTGATATTACCCGATGGAGTCCCTACAAGCTTATTCAGGATACAGTTAATGGTGAAATAATCCCGGTAAATAAAAGAGAGTACGTTGCCGCGAAAGGAGAAATAATTAAATTCAGCGTTGAGGCTGAAGATCCGTATAATGATAATGTAAAATACAGCTGGTTTGTGGATTCAGAACTATTGGGTACAGACTCCGTATTTAACTATTCTCCAAAAACTTCAGGTATAAAGAAAGTGACAGTATACACATATAACTCTAAGGATACTTCATCTGTAAGCTGGAGTCTGGATGCTACTGCCATAACAGGTATAAAAGCAGAGAACAAGATCACGTATAAATATGATCTGCAGCAGAACTATCCTAATCCCTTTAATCCTTACACTACTATCAGATACTCAATTGCCAGTGAAAGCATAGTTAAACTAATCGTTTATAATGCAATCGGACAGACGATTGCAGTACTCACCGATAAAGCTGAGAAAGCGGGCAACTACAGTGTTAAATGGGAACCGGGAAAAATATCTTCGGGCATATACTTCTATTCGGTTGAGGCGAGTGCTCTTAATGGACAGGATTATTTCAGATCGGTTAAGAAAATGATACTCCTGAAATAAAATATAACACTATTCCGGGAGAAACTTCAGGCCCCGTGTCTCCTGTTTCTCCCTAATTTTAAGCACCTATTCTACCTTCTGTCAGCACCCTGGCGCTCAAGCATCCATCCCGGATACTCCGGAGCATGTTTGCTGATCTCATCAATTTTTCAATTCGCCCAATGGACTACCATCTTTCCTTAAGCACCAGCCAGAGAATAAACACAGCAAAAATCAGCATTTGACCTGTCACACCCAGCCATCCTCCTTGGTGCCAGCTGATGACTCCGGCCAGGGTCCCAAGCGCACCTCCAACAAAAACCGAGGTCATAAAAATCGTATTAATCCTGCTATGCGAAGTTTCATCCAGTGTATAGATTAAGGCAACATTGGTTACCTGCATCGCCTGTACTCCAACATCGAGGAGCAATACCGCAATTACCAGTATAATAACTGAAGTGGGAATTATCATCATCATTATAATGCTGAATATGATAAGACTGACTGCAATCCTGCGGACCCGCCTGCTGTCGCCTCTGTCAGCACGTTTCCCAAGAACCGGTGCCATCAGGGCACCCGCAATGGCAACCAGTCCGAAAAGCCCTATGCTGTCACTATGATAATAAAATGGAGGACCGCTCAGGTGAAAGGTGAGAGTAGTCCAGAATGAACTGAATAGTCCGAACTGCAGTGCCCCGATTGCAGAGGTTGAACGCAGAAGCCGGAACCGTTTAACCTGCTGTAAGGCTGACATCAATAGTTTTGGATAGCTACCCTCAAAATGGTTACTTACTTTGGGAAGAGTGATTTGAAGCAGCATTACCATTACGGATATGGCAATAGCTGATATACCATATACGTAGCGCCATCCAAACCACTCGGCTATTGACCCGCTGAACACCCGGGCGGCCAGAATTCCAATTAATACTCCCGTAAAAATAGTTCCTACGGTTTTCCCTCTGTTCTCCCTGTCCAGCCCTGCGGCCATGGGCATAATAACCTGTACCGAAACTGAGAATATGCTTATCAGTACGCTAAGTACCCAAACCTGTGCAATATTTGACGCAACAGTGATAAAGAGGAGCGAAAACAGGAGCATGACTTGCAGGGAAATAATCAGCTTCTTTTTATCAACTTTATCTCCAAGTGGGGTAATAAAGAACAGTCCCAATCCATACCCTATCTGCGAAAGGATGGAGATCAGTCCGGCGCTGGTTTCATCAACACTAAAGGTTTCACTGATTTCTTTTAATATGGGCTGATTATAATATATATTTGCAACAGATACTCCGGCTGCAACTGCCATTACCCATACCTGAAACCGGGAAATAGATGATTTTGAAACTGTTTTTGCTGTTTGTCTTTCTACGAGCATTTTTTTATTTAACCTGTAAACTTATTATTAGTAATTTTTCCTCTCATTTTTCATCCAATATCACATACACGATAATCAGAGGACCGCAAATATAAACAATAACAGATGGGTTTCGAAAATGTTCGACATTTTATTTATCGGAATAGTTCGCTATTTTTAATCCGGACTTAATTACATTACTACCATCAGCCCCCATACACGGGTTGATGACTTGATTCATTTTTTTAAATTTTTGTCAACAACACAGACCAGGACTATATGAAAGTTAGGGAAAGCGGAATGCCGGAGGAGGCTTACTGGGAATCCTTTTTTGATACTAATCTGATTTTATCAAGTCTTCAGTTTGATAATAATATTATTAATGCAGCCGAGTTTGGTTCGGGTTATGGGACATTTTCCATTCCGGCCTCAGAAATTATTCAGGGGACCTTGTATGCATTCGATATTGAGCCCGGTATGATTTCCGGATTAAATAAGAAAATGGAAAAAGGAAATATTAATAATATTTGTGCAATACAGACGGATTTTGTAAAAGAGCCTACAAGCCTTCCGGATAATTCGGTTGATTATGTTATGCTATTTAACATCCTGCACGCTGAAGAACCTGTTTCACTTTTGAAAGAAGCCTTCAGGATATTGAAAACCGGGGCAAAAGCAGGGATTATTCACTGGGTCTATTCCGAAGCAACCCCAAGGGGCCCTTCACTGGATATCAGACCCAGACCTGAGCAATGTATTGAGTGGCTTCAGTCAGCCGGATTTACTTTGGGCAGCGGTATTATTTCCCTGCCACCCTACCATTATGGACTTGTTGGCGTTAAAATATGACTTCAATTGTCAGTAAAGATTATTTTTTCTTCTTTTCCCAGAGAGCTTAAAAATATTTCTTAACATTGCCGGCACACTCTTAAACCTTCAACTCCATATTTGAGAAATCTGAATTAAAAAAGACAGATGCAATATTGCCCACCTGCATTACATTTCCAGAAAGGTTCAACCCATGGAAATTCCTTGAAGAAGATTTCTGCAATTATCCCCGCAGCAAAGCAATCTTCGCCTGAAAATTACGGAAGGGAATATATATCATTTATAATGGTACCCCAATGAAAATATCTTGATAGACTTTCCGATTTTAATAATTCTGTAATGGATGCCGCCTCAAAAAGGAAATCCCTGAATTGCGGGATTTTACCTGTGTATAAAAATGTTAAGCTGATAGGATTATAACAGACAGGGATATTGCCATAAGGTCAACCGCCAAAGGGCATGACCCCAAAGCTGAAATTCATCCTGCTGTTCTCATATGAACTTTATCCATACGTGTTTAACATAACTCCTGTATTCATCCCCAAACGTCTGCTCAAGGTATTTATATTCTTTAGGCACAAAGATCAATGACAGGACAAAGTTCACAATGACGGTCGTTAAGACAAGCCATGAGTTGAATAATAAACATAGTCCCGGAATCACAAAGAAGGTATAAGAAGCATACATCGGGTTACGGCATACCCTGTATAATCCGTCAGTCATCAGTACTTTTTGGTTAAATGATTTTAAGAGCCTTCTTCCACAGCTTATTACGCCAAGTGTGCCCATGAGTATCAATATAACCGCAACAGTTACTAAAACCGGATAATTACTTTCAGTAATTCTGAAAACCGGGTTCACATAATAACTAACTATCACGATAAGCAAAAAATAAATAAAAGTAGGAATAGCAATAAGAGGAGCAGCACCTGTTATTTTCATGGTCTACCCTTTCATAATATAGTCATGATTTTATTTACTTATTATCAATACTATAAATTATTATTTTTTAGGTATTCTCCCATTCCGGGACAAATGGCAACATCATTCCCGCCGGGGATGCTCACCGGAAATCATGGCACGGATTTTAAAGACGCCGTTGTCTTGGGATTCATGTAGCTGCCAATCAGATAAGTAATTTTTTCCCAATCTTCAACCGGCGATTTCCACCGCCTGTCCTGGGCTCTTCTGAGATAAATTATCTGAGAAAGATGATAAAGGTGATGCTGGCTCAGGTGCGGAAGTATATGGTCCAGACTCTCGTGTTCCTTTGCCTCATCTGAGGGCCTTTCCTTCATGAGATCCGCATCCTCATTGAGTCCTTTTATTATATCAATTACATAATCCCCGGTGTTTTTAACAGCTGCTATCAGCTCATGCGGATCTTCTGTTTTGGGCGCCTCAAATGGAACTTCATATCCCATACGTTTAAGAAAGGAATGGTCAACCCTTACGATATGGGCAGCTATTTCTGCAGCGGACCGCGATTCAGGAGCAGGTTTCCATGCCAGTTGTTCTCTTGTGGCCCCATCGAGTGCTTTTATCAGAACTTCCGAGCATGCGCGGAATATTTCCTCAACCATTGTAATTCTTTCTCTGAACATTTCCAGCCCTTCATAGTATTATAAAATATAATCTAAATATTCCGCCAGAAACTGCAACCCGTATTTTTATATCCCGCTATCGTTACTTACGATTATATGGAAATGACAAAAATAATACTTGACGTCTTCTATTAAATATCTTATCTTAAACCCGAACTAATCCTCCGGATACTTCTTTAATAATTATCCTCAAAAAAATTAAATGGAGTCTCGTTTGAAAACCAAAAGTTATTTTTGTCATGGCTTTTTATTTATCTTTGCACTTATAATATTGTCTGGATGCTCCGGCAAAAAGTCCGGCCCGGTTTCGAATGATCCGGTCGATAACCCGTCAACAGTGGATGTATTCTGGAAAGCTCTTTCGGTTCCTTCGGGTGTTGCCTGCGCAACTGCGGACGTTAACGGCAATATATGGGCAGGGACCAGCGTCGGTATTTATAAATCACCTGATGGCGGCACAACATGGAATAAGGTAACCACAGCAGGCTTTACAGTAACTTCTGGCACAAGCCTGATCCGCTCCGACCTGTCCGGGAAAATATATGCATTAGTAGGTTCGGACATCTTTGCATTTAATTCTTCATCTTCAAGTTGGAGGAATATTTCACAGAATGTTAATTCGTCTACTGTCAGTTACAGCCTGACCCATACATTCAATCTGGATAAGTCTGGCAACATATATGCCGGAATGTATATCTCTGAAAAACCTGACCCCCAGACGATAGGAATTGATAAGAATGTATTGTATAAATCTGCAGATGGCGGACAGACATGGACAGAAATTAAAATTACACAGTTCCAGGGACAGATCAGGGATATCGCCTTTGATTCCAACGGGGCTATTCTGATCATAATGGATGCTTCGGTTTACCGCTCACTTGACGGCGGGAAAACATGGAACAAAGCTATCAGCGGGATAAATTCGGCCAACCCTCTTTTGCTCAGGGTTAATTCGAAGAACATAATTTATGCCGGGACCGGTAATGGCCTCATGCGTTCAAGCGATACAGGAATAACATGGGACCCGGCAAACTACAGCACTTATTGCATGTCGCTCAACATTAACCCGAAAGACATAATATTTGCCGGAGCCATCAATTCATGCTTCTTTACGCAGGATAATGCCGCTACGTGGATTGAGGTAAGCTCCGGCTTAAAGCATAGTATTGACGGTTTCTCAGACTGTATTGTACAGACATTTGATAAAGACGGGTATGTATATTCTATACTGGAAGGTGTTCTGTATAAAAGTACAATCTCCACTACAAGGTAAAACCGGCGGAGCTGGGTAAGGCACAGTAGATTTGCCCCCCGGCTCCGTTTTAAATACATCTAATAACCTCCCGCCCCGGGGAAAGTGCCAGCTATTAAAATTAGATCCTGATTACTGTTGAACCCGGTTAACTTTCTCTTTCAAAACAAACTGTTAAACCATACTTGCAGGTTATTCCAAAACAATATGAAACCGAATCTGTTATAACCGGAATAAACATATTGAAGAATTCTTTACAATAAAATCCAATCTATTTCTGCATTGGGGAAAAACAACAGAAAATTAGCATTATACAATGCTAAGTGTAAATACTCCAGATGGAGTAATAGCTGAGAGATATTTAGAAATAAAGGAAATGAACTAATGAAATATCCCCCCAAATGATACAAATAGTTAAGCAACCTTTGAGAGGCTGTCTAAAATTTAATGTAAACCATTTTGATTTATACCAGATTTAAGTATTGTGTTCTCTAATGTTTTTTCCCCCAGTCTTCGGCCAGTATAGCCCACCTTTCATGATCACGCCATTTACCGGAGATCTTCAGGTAGCGGCGTGAGAAGCCTTCTTTAGTAAAACCGCTCCTATTTAACAGGGCGATTGATGGTTTGTTCTCAGGCTGAACGTTTGCTTCAAGACGATGCAGTTTCATTTTATTAAATGCATATCTAAGAACCAGGTCCATTCCAAGTGTCATATACCCCTGTCCGGCAAATGGTGCCCCGACACGGTATCCCATATAAGCGCTCTTAAAACCTGCCATAAAAATCTGGCTTAAGTTTATTGCACCCACAATGGCATCGTCCTGCTTGCGGCAGATAAAGAAGCCTTTAAAATCAGACTGCCCGCATCTGGATATATACTTTAAAAAACTTTCCTTAGTAATTGTTGGGGAAATTAGTCCCTTATATAACTTTATACTTGCACGGTTAAGTCTTATATATTCATCACAGTCATCAATTTCCGGAAAGCGGATGTATACCACGCCTCCCCTCTCCAGGATGTTATTTCTTCTATTTGTTTTCTTCATTTAGCATCTTATAAAACTATTTCACAGAATCATCAGTCTAATATCAGGCAATGCCCCTCAAGCCTTTCATTCTCACCTCATCCTAAAAAATTAATATTTCCAAATAATCAGTCGCGCACCTTTTAAGAATTCAGCGCTTCCCATGTAAAATGCTGCACTTTTCAGCTTATAATCTCAGACTCATGCAAAAATATTTAATTTCCATGCAAAAATAAAAATTTCCTCTTCCAAATCTGTGCAAACTGTTATGATTATTCATATTTTACATTCGGTTGCTCCGGTTTAACCCTATAGCAAAACAAGATACAATACCCGTTTATAATTTCGCAAATTATGACCTGGATCACTCGACAATTTTAATATAATACATAGATTACCTTACAAAGTTACAAGATTTAAAAGTCAGTTCTGAACAAATGAAAGGAATAATCTCAGAAATATATACTTACTATTATTAGCAAATTAACTCGAGGGGGTCCAATGAACTGGTTAAAGTCCTCTTTACTTTCCTTACTTTTTTTAGCCACCGTACTATCTGCTGCACCAATTACCAGATATGTTTCATCACGCGGAAATAACACATCACCCTACACTAGTCTTGCTACTGCGGCATTGACTATTCAGGCTGCAATAAGTGCATCTTCAGATGGTGATCTGATCTTAGTCGACAACGGAACATACGAACTCACGTCCAACATTACAGTTGCAAAGGGTATCACTATCCGGAGTATCAATGGTCCGGCAGTAACAATAATTGACGGCAAAAATGTCACACGATGCCTGTTAATTGATAACGTTAACGCTGTCGTTGACGGTTTTACTATTACAAGAGGATATAACCCCAGTGCGCTCGATTATGGGTTCGGCGGCGGAGTAAGGATTGCTTCAGGAGGCACGCTGCAGAACTGCATAGTTATGAACAGTCAGGCACGCGATGGAGGCGGAGTAGCAATTGATTCGGATGGATTGGTGCTTAATTGCATTGTTAAAGGAAATAAAGCAGATAATAATAATCAACAGGGTTACGGCGGCGGCGTAAGAATGCTTAGCGGCGGAATAACCAGAGGCTGTCTGGTGTACGGGAATACTTCTGTTGGCCTCGGCGGCGGTATTAATATATGGGATAGGGGAACAATTCAGAATTGCACTGTCGTAAATAATACGGGTCCCAATGGTGCCGGCATCAGATGCCGCGGGTATTCCTTAATGGAAAACACAATTTCTTTTTTTAATAACGGAACTGACCTGGTAATAGATGGCAGTAATTGCACCTTCTCAAATAATTGTACCACACCCGCTATTGAGCCCGGACCGGGAAGAAAAGATAATATATCTATCAATCCTTTCTTTGTCAATGCAGCAGGGAATAATTACAAACTGGCATATAATTCGCAATGTATTGATGCAGGACTCAACAGTACATGGATGACTGGTGCAAAGGACCTGAATGGTATCAACAGAATTAATTACGGAACTGTAGATATAGGAGCCTATGAATTTTTAATCCCCGTTTCTGGTTTCGCTACCTTAAACCACCCTGCCAGCCAGGGAATGGTATATGTTTTCCAGCCTTTAAAGACTGCGTGGGATATTGGCCAGCCTGTAGGTTCATTTACATTCTACGTTCAATTACTAAAGCAGAGTAGTATTTCCGGAACTTCACCCACCACGGCAGACTGGAATAATTGGTATAGAACAACAACTATGAATGCAGGCAACCAACTATCTTTTAACTGGTATGGCATACGTGGAGGAACGAAGTACTGGTGGAGAGTATTAACATTTAATGGCCCTGAAATATATTCAATATCCGATGCCCAGTGGTTTACAACATCCGGCGGAGCTGCTTTGGCAAATGCAATTCCTTCCTGGCCCAAAGGCGGGGCTTTGACTTATACCAACTCTCCAAATTTCTCCTGGTATACAACTTCGGGCGATTTAAGCGGTATTATGTTCGATCTGGTTATAGATGATGAAAACACATTTACCAATACTCCGACGTCTCCAACCTATGTTTATCAAACTTTTGATCTTTCTTTTAATATTCCTGGAGTTCTCAAGCCAGGCACACTTTATTACTGGAAGATTATTACATCTTACTTATATGGCTCTACAGAAGTCCAGTATGCCACATCCTCTGTTGAAACATTTAGAACAAACGGTGCTGGTACTGTCTTAAAACCCATTGTTTCATATCCTGTAAATATTATGGTTTACAACCAGTCCCCCATCTTTTACTGGTATCTGGGCGCTGCTGCAAGCGGAATTACCTATACACTGTATATCGATGGGACCTGCACCGACCCTGGGGTGACCGATCAGTTCTCTCTTACAACAAGCAGAATACTGGCTCCCGGTACCCATACCTGTTATGTTAGGGCTTCCAATGGTATTGCGGGTCATGGCGGCGAAGGTGTCGCGTACGAAGCCGCTTTCGTTGAGCGTGTCGGTGTGAAGTCCCACCTGCACGTCCTCCTCGTCGGCGACGGTGAGGCAGGTGTCGATCGCCGCGGGC
>JBLMZM010000050.1:0-3617 GCA_050258815.1 Ignavibacteriales bacterium | reverse complement strand
GGAGGCGAGCCTGGCGACGAGCTGGGACGTGTCGGAGGACCTGCGGACGTACACGTTCCACCTGCGCGAAGGGGCACGGTGGTCGAACGGGCGGGCGATCACGGCGTGGGACGTCGCGTATCAGGTGATCCGGGTGGTGCACCCGCTGACCGCGTCGCCGAACGGCGAGATCCTGGCGACGCTCAAGAACGCGGTGGGGTACCTGGGGCGGCGGGTGTTCGCGCTGCAGCGGCCGGTGGGGCCGTACCAGGCCGGGGAGATCGTCGAGCGGGCGGCGAAGGGCGAGGTGGCGCGGATCGACGTGCGCACGTCGTCGCGGGAGCTGGCGCTGCGCGACCTCGGGGCGGGGGCGGGGGCGGCATATGCGCGGGTGCCGGCCGGACGCGAGGTGCACCACACCCCTGAATTATTCCTTCGATGTTCAACTTGGAAAATAAGGGATATTGTTCGTCTGGTCATTATTGAAATAATTTCTTATCTTACCGGTTATTCCTGTTTAACAAGGTCAATTAAAAATTAAAAGTGATGAGATGTCCTTTAAGTGATGCCTTCACGCGGGCAGAGGACTCTTAATAACATTAAAAAGCAACATAACCGGAACACACATGAAAACCACAAAACTGCTGTCAATTCTGCTGACACTATTTTTTATTGCCGGCACTTCATTTTCACAGACTCCCGCAGGCGGCGATTTCCTGACGCGCGCTATGGATAAGTCAGTTAACCCCGGCGCCGATTTCTTCAAATATGCAACCGGCACCTGGATGAAGAATAACCCGATCCCTTCCACTGAAAGCGCATGGGGGGTGGGTAACCTCGTGCAGGAGGAAACATACGCAAGACTGAGGAGCATTCTCGAGGAAGCCTCGGCAACTTCATCTGAAAAGGGGACAAGTAAACAGAAGATAGGAGATTTTTACTTTTCGGGTATGGACTCCGCCGCAATTGAGAAACAGGGACTCGCCCCTCTCGAACCGGAATTTAAGCTTATCAATTCCATAAAGAATACAAAGGACCTCTGCGAAACGGTTGCATTGCTGCAGAAAGAGGGCGTTAACGTGATGTTTGTGCTCTTTGTGGACCAAGATGCCAAGAAGAGCGACCAGTACGCGCTCACCATGTGGCAGGGGGGACTGGGCCTTCCTAACCGCGAATATTATTTCAGACAGGATGCAAGGATAGCTAAGGTCAGGGATGAATATAAGAAACACCTGGTAAATATGTTCAGGCTGCTGGGCCAGGATGAGAAGAGCTCTGCCGCAGATGCCAATTCGGTTTACCTTATTGAGACATTCCTGGCTGACTCATCCAGGAAACTCGAGGACCTGAGGGACCCGTATGCAAATTATAATAAAATGGCCGTTGAGGGCCTGAATAATGTAGCTCCTTCCATCGACTGGAATTATGTATTCGAGCAGGCGGGCATAAAAAAAATTGATTCACTCATTGTAGGCCAGCCGGAATTCTACAAACAGCTCAGCGAAGCGGTGAAGAAGTTTTCAATAGACCAGTGGAAGGCTTACCTCAGGTGGCAGCTTGTCAATTCATATGCTGAGGCTTTAAGCAGTCCTTTCGACATGGAGAACTTCCACTTCAAGGGTACGGTTCTTTCGGGTATTGAGGAACAGAAACCCCGCTGGAAAAGAATCCAGGATGCCACCGAAGGCCAGCTTGGAGAGCTCCTGGGCCAGATATACGTCCAGAAATACTATTCTCCTGCTACCAAGAAGAGATATGAAAAGCTCGTTGCAGATATCATAGACGCCTTTGCAGAAAGGATTAAAAGGCTCGACTGGATGAGCGATTCCACAAAAGAGAAGGCACTGGCTAAGCTGAACGCTGTTACAAGGAAGGTCGGGTATCCCGATAAGTGGAAGGACTTCAGTAAGTTATCGGTTGACAGGACCTCATACGTGCGTAACAACATAAATGCCAATATTTTCTGGTTCGAACGCAATGCCGCCAAACTAGGCCAGCCGGTTGACAGGCTGGAATGGAGCATGACTCCACAGACCTACAACGCGTACTACAATCCTTCAAATAACGAGATAGTGTTGCCTGCGGCGATGTTCATAGTGCCGGGTGTTCCCGATTCACTGCTGGATGACGCTGTTATCTATTCCTATGCCGGTGCCTCGACAATCGGCCACGAGATCACACACGGTTTTGATGACCAGGGTAAACAGTTCGATGCAAAAGGAAACCTTACCGACTGGTGGACAAAGCAGGATGAAAAGAAATTCAACGACAGGGCACAGCTGATGATAGATCAGTTTGACGAATACGTGGTGCTCGACAGCATGCACATAAACGGCAAGGCTACGGTTGGTGAGAATATTGCCGATCTGGGGGGACTCGTAATAGGGCTGGATGCTTTCAGAAAAACAGATCAGTACAAAGAGGGAAAGGTGATCAACGGACTGACCCCGCTGCAGAGATTCTGGCTCGGCTATGCATATTCATGGCTGGGGCATCAGAGGCCTGAGCGCCTTGCCAGGCAGGTAATGACAGACGTTCATTCTCCCGCATTTTTAAGGGTTAATGGTCCCTTAAGCGACATCCCCGAATTCTATGACGCTTTCGGCGTAAAGGAAGGCGACCCGATGTACCGTCCCGAAAATAAACGTGTAAAGATCTGGTAAGAGTGTGGCAAAGGGCAGGTAAAGGTAAAGAGAAGACAGAGGGCAGGAGATTTTGTGTTTGCAGGCTCGCCCGCCATGGGCGTGGCCTGGCCGCCGGAAGCACAGCCTTCAGGAGGCTCGAGTGAGTGTTTAGTAAATCCGAATGATGAAGTATTTAAAGAACCACGCGAGCAGTTCCAAAACATATATTATGTTCACGTTTTTGGGATAAGGGATCGTCCGCGTGGTTCATTAAAAACAGGAAATCCTCAAATTCCCATGTATTCTCTTAACCATTACCTTAACTTTTGTTTTAATCATAAATTTCACCTTAGCCTTAACTTTAACTTTTGCTTTTTACCTTAATTTTAACTTTTGCCTTAAACGTAACTTTTACCTAAACCTTAACTTTAACCATAGCCTTAATTTTTACCTTTACCTGACTTTACCCCGGGCTTCAGCCCGGAATAGATAGGAATGGGTATAATATGGATTTTATCCTTATCAGTAGCCCCGGCCTTCAGGCCGCTGGGTAAGGAGGACTCGCTGATCATCATCAACTAATTATATCTACCCCGGGCTTCAGCCCGGATTAGCTAAAAACGGGGATAATATGGATCTAACCCTTATCAGTAATCCCAGTCTTTTAGGCAGGTGGATAGGAAAAAAGAGGTTACTCCAATACGAGATGAATCAGATCACTCCAGTTCAAGATGAATCAGATCACTATATCTACCCCGGGCTTCAGCCCGGAATAGATAAGAATGGAGATAATATGGATTTAATCCTTATCAGTAGCCCCGGCCTTCCAGGCCGGGGATTAGCGGAAGTCACCCCTAACCCCTCTCTCTTCTTTCTTACGGGGGACTTCAGTCCCCCCGGAGTGGAAGCAGTATTAGGGTATTTATTAAAGATAAATGGAAATATTATTAAATAATTATTGTGCTTAGGAATATATTTCTCACGGATTCCGGGGCTAAAGCCCACTAAGCTGCA
>JBLMZM010000049.1:0-38754 GCA_050258815.1 Ignavibacteriales bacterium | reverse complement strand
TGCAATTTATGCCATACTATAGTAGCACAGGGATCGCCCCAGAACTTTGAGACCGCAAATATCAACAATTCGCTTGAATTCAAGCATCCATCGGATATTGGTGACTCATGGAAAGAAATGTTGTGTACTGAATGCCATACGGGACTTAATCCGTAAAAGAAATATTAATATTAAAATAACAGTATATCTTATCTGGAACAGTTTGATTATTAAGTCTAAATTTGTAAATTCCATCCCTTAATTGAAGGAATGAATGGATGGATAAAATCACTAATTATATGTTAATACGGGACTATGTAAGTTCACATTCCCGTACTTCAGAAGATAATCTGATATTAACAAGCAGGAGTTTTGTAAAATTATGCAACGCTGCCATTGCCTGCTACAGATTTACCGGCAGCCTGGGAAACCTGGCTACTGCATTTGACAGGCTGGTAACTTTAATAAAGAATGAAAAGGATTCTGAAGGCCTGAAAGATATAAATAGAGATTAAGGTCAGATATTAGGAAAGAAATATATAAGTCTCCTTCTTCTTAACTGAAGAGTATTGCTGCAATTAATATAGAAGGAGACATTTATTTACCTGTTTCGAACGGGAATTAGCCTTTTACTTTTGGCATCTCATTTTTTTGTGCCGCCGCCTTTAACTTTTCGTTAGCGAAAATTGCTATTTCCACTCTTCTGTTCATTTGTTTTCCTTCGGGCGAATCGTTGGAAGCAACGGGCTGCTTTTCTCCATAACCTACGGTTGACATTCTGGATCCCTGTACTCCCAATTGCTTTGCGTAATTTGCCACTGAGGCAGCCCTCTTTTCTGACAAAGTCTGATTATAGGCATCCGATCCGTCTGAATCCGTGTGGCCTTCAATCAGTATATTTGTATCTGGATATTTATTCAGTATTTGGGAAAGTTTGGCTATATCATCTTTTGCCTGCGGCTGCAAATCTGCTTTGTTGGTCTGAAATAATATTCCGGATTGAAAAGTGATTTTTATCCCTTCACCAACCCTTTCTATTCTGGCACCATCGATGTCCTTGCGCATTTCTTCGGCCTGCCGGTCCATATAATTCCCTATCAGTGCCCCTGCAGTGCCGCCTACTGCTGCTCCGATTATGGCTCCAACGGCAGTACTGCCGGTCTTACTACCTATAATACCACCAATAACTCCTCCGGTTGCGGCACCTATTGCACCTCCTTGTACGGTTTTACTTGTACCGCATCCACTTGCCAGAAATGCTGAAATTACAAACGCTATTACTAATAATTTTACTGACCTGTTCATCTGGGCTTCTCCTGAAAATTACATTTTCAAATTACGATCGCAATATTCTTTACTTTATTAGGATAATAAAAAATATGATAATTTAAAAGTGATAAAGCAGTTCAGCAGTGCAGCCGATTAGCTAATCAATACATAATTTCTTGATTTTTTTGTTAGTATTAGGTACTATAATTTAAGAGCAGGGTGGAAGATCAAGCGAAATACTTTAAACTATGCACAGGTATTAATGAAGTAAAAATAAGGAATCAGTAAAATGAAAAAATATCTATTGATAGCTACTTTAATAATTCTGTTTAGTCTTTCAAGTAAATTGTCGGCCCAAATGGGAGTCTCAATCCAGGCCGGAGCAGCTGTTCCAACAGGCAGTCTGAGTGATGTCGCTAAGCTTGGCTGGGGAGGACAGGCAAATCTGGAATATCCGGTGATACCGAGTCTTAATCTTAGTGCCTCAGTAGGTTACTATTTATGGGGAGCCAAAGGAGATCTGGCTGAAGGCTTCGATTATACACTTTCCACTATCCCGGTTTTGGTTGGTGCCAAATACCTGCTGCTGGAAGGAGATTTCCACCCGTATTTAGGAGCTGATATGGGTGTGCATTTTATGAATACAAAGCAGACAATTATCAACCTGGGTGGGACTAAATTGGATACAGATAATTCTGAGACAAATTTCGGATTTGCTCCAATGGCTGGTGTGCGGCTTCACATGCCTCCCAATGTGGATCTGGATCTGAACCTTACATACAATATAATTACTACTTCCGGAAGCAGTACGTCCTTTATCGGAATCATTGCCGGGGCATTGATATTATTACAATAATTATTATAAATTATTTTTCTGAGCAGGTAATGAAACAGTGCTATATATTCCTAAATTGGAATAACTGATTATTTAATTACTTTTTATCTGCTGGATTTAAAGATACTAACCAGAAAATAACAGGGTATAAAAACCTGGATATTTACCTGATGAGAAAGCTTCAGGACCGATTATTAGCATATCCATCCCAAAAGTCTGAGGGTTCCAAAATTTATAATATTTATATTTAAAGCAAAATATTAGTATATTAAGCAAAAATTAAGTTTTAAACTGAAGATTTCTGCTGATAAAGATAAATCATACTATATTGTTGAAGGGGTACTTATTAAAAGGACAGTTCAAAAATATAACACTGCAACGGCCTGGCTCACTTTAATATTTTGCCTGACACTGACCGGGTGGCTTTGGAGAGATTCTGAAACAGGTATAAGGAAAAATGTTCACGATAGATTTAGCTTCAGGGTTTATGAGATAAAACAAGCTGTTCAGCTTCGCATGCGTGAATATGAGAAAATTCTGCTTGGGGGAGCTGGTCTTTTTGATGTTAGTCCGGTAGTTACCCGTAAAATGTGGCATGACTACGTGGATAGATTAATGATTAATACTACTCATCCAGGGATCCAGGGAATTGGGTTTACCGTCTATATACATCCTTCCGGGCTGGAAGCTCACATAAGAAAAATCAAAGAAGAAGGTTTCCCGGATTATCATGTTTGGCCTGAAGGTAAACGTGATGCCTATACGTCGATAATTTATCTTGAGCCCTTTACCGGTATTAATCTGAGGGCTTTTGGATATGACATGTATTCAGAACCAGTGCGGCACGAAGCAATGTCCAAGGCAATAAATACCGGTAAAACAGCTGTCACAGGTAAGGTTAAACTGGTACAGGAAACAAATGCTGCTGTTCAGGCGGGATTCTTAATGTATGTGCCAATTTATAAAAAGAATTTAGCGCTTAATTCAGTGGAGCAGAAACAACAGGCGATTGCCGGATTTGTATATAGTCCGTTTAGGGTAAATGATCTGATGAATGGCATCTTATGGAGGGGATTACCAGATATCCGTTTAAGAATTTATGACGGGAAATCATTAGAGAGTAAAACACTAATGTACGATAGTGATTCTACAGATCAGAAAGGGGGGAAAGGGCATGATCCTCTTTTTACCGAAATAGAAGTACTTGATATAAATAATCACCTATGGACATTACATTTTTCTTCACAACCCGCTCTTGAGTCAAGTTTCGACAACCAGAAGTCAATTATAATTTTAATCTCCGGGCTTATTATCAGTTTTCTATTCTTTACAATAGTAAAGTCTTTAGCTTTTAATCGTGCCCGTGCCGTTGCTTTGGCAGCAGAGATTAACGAAAGGGAACGGGTAGAAAAGGCGTTGCGCGAAAGTGAAGAACGCTTTCGGTTGATTACTGAAAATGCCCGGGATCTGATCTCTGTCGTAGATGAACATGAACGATATTCTTATTTGAGTCCCTCTTTTAGTATTATTCTTGGATATACCAACACTGAGCTTTTGAATTTGGGACCTGCAGATCTGGTTCATCCTGAAGATTACGAAAAAATATCTGACTGGAATAACACTTTGTTATCCCAGTTCAGACTTCGTAAATCCGATAACAGCTGGATATGGGTAGAGGGATCAAGAAGTAAAATAAGGATGAATAATAACAACTATTCTATTGGGATTGCCAGAGAAATAACGGAACGTAAAAAAGCTGAAGATGCACTTAAAAATGAAAAAGAAAGAGCCGAAATATTGTCAGGGATTTCTCATACTTTTGCGGAATTGAGCCTGAATTATCAGGCCGTTCTTGATATGGCCTCGAAACGTACTGCTGAATTAATCGGAGATGCTTCAATTATCAGGCTTATTTCGGCTGATAAAAAGTATCTGGTTCCAATCTCTATTTTTCATCCGGATCAAAAAGTAAATGATCTTCTGCATGAAATAATGTCATCCGAACATCAGGCTATAGAAAGCGGCCTGACCGGAAAAGTACTCAGGGATTTGGAACCCCTGATAATATCCGAAGTGAATATAGAAGAAATTAAAGGAAATATAAGGACAGAATACCTCCGATATTTAGGGCAATTTGAATTATATAGTATTATGATAGTCCCACTTTGGGTAGGCAGTCAGGTGATAGGTACAATTAGTGTTTTCAGAATTAGTCCTGGAAGACCTTATACACATAACGACAAAACTTTTTTAGAAGAACTTTCTGACAGAATTGCAATTGCAATTACAAATTCACGGCTTCATCAGGAAAAACTACATGAAATTGAGGAACGTACATTTACTGAAGATAAATTAAAGAAAACACTTGATGAATTGGCCCGCTCAAACAAAGAGTTGGAAAACTTTGCCTATGTAGCTTCGCATGATCTGCAGGAGCCATTGCGAATGATATCCAGTTATACACAACTAATCGCTAAACGGTATAAGGACCAATTGGATGAAAAAGCAGACCAATATATTGAATTTACAGTGGAGGGAGCTAAAAGGATGCAGCAGCTTATCCATGATCTTCTTCAATATTCGCGCGTTGCCACTAAGGGTAAAGAATTTGCACTCGTCAATTGCAATGTTATTGTTAAGGACGTATTAACCAATCTTCAGATAAGTATAAAAAAGAATAATGCTGTTATCGCATACAACCATTTACCCAAAGTTATGGCGGATGATACACAGCTTATGCAATTATTTCAGAATCTGATAAGTAATGCCATTAAATTCAGGAGTCAGAAACCTCCGGAAATCCATATTGATGCAGTAGAGAAGGAAAATGATTGGCTTTTTTCTGTAAGTGATAATGGAATCGGCATTGATCCGCAGTTTAATGAGAGAATATTTGTCATTTTCCAGCGCCTCCATGAAAGGGAGGAGTATCCCGGTACGGGTATTGGTCTGGCTGTATGTAAAAAAATTGTTGAAAGACATGGAGGCCGGATCTGGATTAAATCCAGCGTTGGAGAGGGCTCCACATTTTATTTTACACTTCCTAAAAGCTGATTATTAACAGTCACGCAGATACCAATCAGGCTGCGTGTTTCAAATTATAATTGCACACCTGAAAATAGTATTGCGTAGTGCACCAATGTTCACTATATTGGAGTCGATTTTATCCAAATTAATTACCGAATGCTCTTATGTTATTATGTAACATCCGGGAAGAGTATTTAAAATAAAGTAGAGTTTATGCGCCATGGTGGGCAAACAAAAAAAAACTACAAAACTTAAGAAGAGCAGTAAAAAATTAAAAGCTTTTAGCTCCAAATCCGCTGCCAAAGACGGGAGCAAGGAATTGCCGCCTAAATCTGCTGCAAAAAAAGATGGGAAAAAACTATCCCCGGCTTCCACCGCGAAAATGGAGAGAAAAATATCATCTTCAAAGTTCACAGGGAAGAAGGATAAACCATTAAAGCAGGCTGCGAAAAAGAAACAGACGCCAAAACCAGTGGTAATAAAGGATGGAAAGAATAGCTCTTCAAAGCCCGCTGCTAAAAAAGTAAGAATTGCGTCAAATCCCATCTCTGTTAAAAAAAAGGGGAAAAAGGTTTCAGCTCCAAAACCTGCTGAGAAAATTGTAAGAAAGGATTCCCTTCCTAAATCCGCCTCAAAAAAGGTGAAAAAGGATTCAACACCAAAACCTGATTTAAGAAAGGTGAAAAAGAATTTAGCGCTCAAACCTGCTGAGAAGGAGGCAAAAAAGGAATTAGCTTTCAAGCCTGCCGCCAAAAGGGTGAAAAAAGATGTGTCTTTCACACCTGGGACAAATCAGGCGAGAGAGGAATCCTGTTCCTGGAAATTTTTCTTGCAGGAGGATGATTTATTAATAAAAATATACACTGAAAACGACATTATTTCGTCTGAGCTTCAGAAACTCAGGAACGTAAAAAAAAGCGCTAAATATTTTCTTAATGGGAAACAGGTGGGTGCGGATTTTATTATTCCGAAAGATACAGCCGAAATCGCATGCAATATAGCCGGTGTCAAGATTCCAAAATAGTTTATTATTTTACTTTAATAATACTTTGCTTATCTTTGTAAAAACATAATTCCTTTATGTACAGCTCGTGCGGGTTGAACAAAGGTGAGAATTCGAAAAATATTAAACCTATAAAGGAATGTCTTCCAGTATAATTCAAAAAGATCTTAATACCCGGTTCTTTCTGTTCGTAAAGAGAGTTCTGGATATCAGCCTGTCACTTATTTTACTAACATTGCTTTTGCCGGTAATAATATTGTGCTCATTGTTTTTGGTTTTTAAAACCAGGCAGAATCCATTCTTTATCCAGGAACGGTGTCTTACTTTTGAACACCAGAGATTCCAGCTGATCAAGTTCAGGACTTTGTATTCAAGTAATTGCTCCCGGGATTTTCCAATCGAGAGTAAGGATAAAAATATTTTCTATAAATTTAACCAAACCGGATCAATTACTTTTTTAGGTAAAATTATGAGGACTACCGGGTTGGATGAAGTCCCGCAGCTTCTTAATATTCTGGCTGGAAGTATGAGTCTGGTTGGTCCAAGACCTTTGAGTATTGAAGACCTGAAGATCATGGAAAAAACTACACCGGAACTATATTACAAAAGAACTCTACTGCATTCGAAGCCAGGTTTGACCGGATGCTGGCAAGTCTTTGGGGATAGAAATCAGGGGGTAAAAAACCTTATAAGATATGATGAATTCTATGAAGAAAAGAAGTCCCTTATGCTGGATCTTTATATAATAATCAGGAGCATTTCAATAATGGTTTCAGCAAAACATTCAGATGCAATCATCGATTGTAAGTATAAAATTGAAGAAAAGACGAGTTGACTTGCTTTTTTACCCTTTTATAGGTAACTTAATTTATAGGTATATGACTAAGTCTTTTGCATAACAGATTCCTCTAGCCCATACCATTTATATTTCTTAATCATAGTTTGCTCTAGTATTACAGACAATTAAAAATCCCGATAAAAATATAGTTTAACACTTCATTTATCCTATTTTTAATTTATTTTTTAATCTCATCTACTTCAGCAATTGTTCGTTATTATACATTATTAAACTATATTATCATTTAACAGGAGAACAGGATGAATATTTTTGTCGGCAATTTAGCCAAAGACGTAACAGACCAGGAACTGGAAAAGGTATTTTCAGAATATGGTCAGGTCAGAAGCGTAAAAATTATTAGAGATCTTTTCAGCGGTGAATCCAAAGGGTTCGGATTTGTTGAAATGCCAGGAAATACCGAAGCCCAGAAAGCTATTAATGAATTAAATACCAGAGATCTTAAAGGTAAAAAGATAAACGTGAACGAAGCCAGACCAAAGACAAATGACAGAAGAAGCAGCGGTGGTGGAAGCGGTTCAAATAGCGGATTCAATAGAGGCAGAAGCAGTGGCGGCGGTAAACGCTGGTAAATATTTTATCCCTCATCTTTCATTAGATGAGGGATCCTAAAAAGCCAGTACTGGAAAGAGATAACTAACTACTTCTATTTTAAGATTTATCCAGCTTAATCCCCCCAAGTCTTTTTGAAATTTCGGCAATGTTTTATCTGGTTAGCACCGGATATTGGAGGGGATTATTTTATCTTTGCTTTCATTTTATTTAGAAGTTCCTGTTTAATCTTAACAAGCTGTGCCGAAATGGACACATGGTATATGTGAGGGTTAATTAACCTCTTCACGCCCGCATCAAGCCGGTTTAAGTCGCGTTCTCTTTGCCGCCTGATTTCCTCCAAAGGCGGCATTTCGTTGATCAGTGTTCCATCGACCAAAATATCTTGTAAAAGAGGTTCCATATCTGAATAATCCTCTTTACTGATTATCCTTTTACTTTGTTTGGAGTGATGGTACAATTCGATCTCCTTATGTTCATATGGCTTTTCATCATTTTCGCTTATCAGATCAGCATTGGCCTTTCCTTTTTTATCATATATTCTCCACACTTGTTTTCTGCCGGGGTTGGGTATTTTTTCGTTGGTATCAGACACCTTTATGACAGGTATCCAGCCATTATTGTTGACTGCTACGAGCTTATAGACCCCACCCAGGGCAGGTTCTCCGGCTGAAGTAATTAGCCTTGTGCCAATTCCAAAAACCAGCCTGTTAATAATATTTTCAGGATCAGCTCCTTCTTTCGGGGCTTCTTCTGATATTTGTGTAATTATCTGCCAGATATTCATTTCATCCAGTTCATTTGAAAGGACAATTACTGTTTCACTGAAACCGGCCTTATCAAGCATTTTGGCCGCCTGAATGCTTAGGTAAGCCAGGTCGCCTGAATCCAATCTGATTCCCTGGGGACGGTGTCCCTTTAATTTTAACTTTTCAAACACTTTGATTGCATTTGGTATGCCGCTTTCGAGTGTATTGATTGTATCAACTAACAAAATGCAATCATCAGGATAAAGGTCGGCAAATGCCTGAAAAGCATCAAATTCGCTCATTCCCAGCGATAAAAACAGTTGTACAAGGCTGTGAGCATGTGTACCTTTAGGTGGATAACCCAAAAGGAATGAGATGCCGACATTTGAGGAATAATCAACTCCGCCAATCAGGGCACCTCTTACACCTGCAATTGCACCTCTGTCCTGGCCGCGTCTTGCTCCAAATTCCAAAACCGGTCTGTTTCGGCATATTTCCTTTATACGGGCAGCCTTTGTAGCAATTAATATCTGGAAATTTATCTGATTGAGCAGTGCAGTTTCCAGAATCTGAGCCATAATCAGGGGCCCTTCAACACTTGTAATAGGTTCATTGGGATGAATGACTCTACCTTCAGGTATAGCTTTTATAGAAAGGGAATTAAAGTTTCCATACTTTGCCAGCCATTCCAAAAAATCAGGCTGGAAGACGGGTCCATTATTAGTGTCCTTTTGTGCTCTCAGATAATCAATATCTTCCCGGGAGAAACAGGAATTCTGCATCCAGTCAATCAGCCATTCCAATCCGGCATTTATACAATAGCCGGCCTGATGGGACCCATAATCGGGATAATTTCTGAAGAAATGATCAAATTGTACTCTTTTTTCGTGTAATCCGAGTTTAAAATAAAGCTGGGCCATTATTAATTGGTAATAATCGGTAAAAAGAATTCCTTCGGAGATATTCTGATTAAACTTTTTAAGCATAGGACCTCAATACTGTTATTAGAACAATATGAAAAAAAAACGAAGGAACATCAATATTGGGCAATGAACATAAAGGAAGTGATTTGGGAATGTTAAATAAAAAACGGTCAAGCAGCAGAAAGGCTGGATTGACCGTTTTAATAAATTCGAAGGCTGATCAGGAAATGACCAGACTATCTTTTTTTTTCATGAGGCTGTAAACAGCATAATGGATGGCTGAAGTAAGTGGTTTTCCTGTACACATTTCGTCACATACTGCCCTGACAAAATCATCTTTCGGGAAAAACCTGGTATTTGCACCAACTTCCAGGCAAATATCAGATTCTGTTCTGTCACTTATATATTCCAATCTTTCAGCCTGCTGAAGAACATCTTCATAATTCAATTCTTTTCCCTTTTCTTTAAAAGGTCGGCCATAAAAATTTTTTAAATTCATAAAATTCCTCGTTTATCAAATTACACATCTTTTGATATATATATAATATCATCAAAGTAATGCAATTCGGAAAAATTATGAAAAAAAATTCAAAATATTACGCTTTTATTTCACAATTTTTAAAAAATATTATTTTTTCTTTTCTCGCATTAACCTATCAGTTTTCTAACCTTGAAATGGAGACCTGGATGGGCTCATTATTCTCAATCTCAAATGTTATCAGGATGCATGTTTCCCCATATTAAAAGCACTTTTAATCAATTCTTCCTGCTCCTTCTGGTGAATTCTGAGAGAACCGGAAGCCGGACTTGCGCTTTCTTCTCTTCCGGCATAGTTTACCAGATAACTGGCTGACAGCAGCTTGTAAAACTTCTGAAAAATAAAAGTCCAGGCTCCCATATTCTGAGGCTCTTCCTGTGTCCAGGTAATAAAATTTGCATTAGGATAGGACCTTAAGATTTTCATCAATTGTTCAGCAGGAAAGGGATACAATTGTTCCAGCCTTATGATTGCGGTATCCTGTATTTTTTCAGACATCCTATGCTGCTGAAGCTCAAAGTACAGCTTGCCGCTTACAAAAATCACATTCTTTATTTTTTCTTTATTTTTTATATACTCATCATCAATAATTTCAAAGAAATAGCCGTCCGTAAAATATCTCACAGGTGAGCGCGCCTCAGGCAGCCTCAGAAGGCTCTTTGGTGTAAAAATTATGAGTGGTTTTGCCATATTATGCTTCATCTGTCTGCGCAGTAAGTGAAAATATTGTGCTGGAGTGGTGACGTTAGTTACTATCATATTATCTTCTGCACATAAGGAAAGAAATCTTTCAATTCTGGCACTGGAATGCTCAGGTCCCTGTCCTTCAAAACCATGAGGCAGCAAGATCACGAGTTTATTAGGTAATTTCCATTTTTTGTAAGCGCTGGAGATGAAATTATCAATAATTACCTGGGCGCTATTGGCAAAATCTCCGAATTGAGCTTCCCATAAGATCATTGACAAGGGATCTGCGACACTATAGCCGAATTCGAATCCCAGAACGGCAGCCTCTGACAAAAGGCTGTCCAAGGCTTCCATTGAAGCCTGATCGGGTGAAATCCTGTTAAGCAGCAGCATTTCGGCTCCTGTGTTTATGTCAGACAGAATCAGGTGCCGCTGGCTGAAAGTGCCTCTTGCACTATCCTGACCGCTAAGGCGGATAGGTGTTCCTTCCAACAGGAGGGTACCGAATGCCAGTGCCTCAGCAAATGCCCAGTCGATCAGAAAATCAGGATTTGTAATAAGATCCATCCTTTTTTCGAGCATTTTACCCAGTTTAGGGTTAATAGTAAAACCTTCAGGAAGCGTTGTAATTCCTTCTGTTACCCTGACTAGTTTTTCAAGGCTGACAGCCGTCGAGTCCATCTCTTTTACAGAATGGACTACCTCTTCAGGTACTGCAAGCGGAAGATCCGAATACCACTCAAACTTTTGTTTTCCTGAATTATCAAAAGAGTCATTAAGGCAGGTATCTACATCACTTTTTATCCTGGCTTCTTCCTCATTACTTAATATCTTTTCCGAAATAAGTTTCCTTTTATAGAGTTCCTTTGCTGAAGGATGGTTTCTTATTTTTTTATACAGTACCGGCTGTGTATAAGCCGGATCGTCACCCTCATTATGGCCATGGCGTCTGTATCCGAAAAGGTCGATAACCACATCTTTTTTGAATTTCTGGCGGTATTCATAAGCCAGCCTGGTTACCCACAATGAAGCCTCGGGATCGTCTCCATTTACATGAAATATTGGAGCCTGCACCATTTTTGCCACATCAGAAGCATATATTGAAGAGCGGGCTTCCTTTGGATCAGTAGTAAAGCCGATCTGATTGTTTATTATGAGATGAATAGTGCCTCCTGTCCTATAACCCTTTAATTGTGAAAGGTTAATAGTTTCAGCAACAACTCCTTGTCCTGCAAAGGCTGCATCCCCATGGATAAGAAGCGGAATGATAAATTTTCTTTCTATATCTTTAGCCCTTTGTTGTTTAGCGCGTACGATTCCTTCCACGATAGGGTTTACCCATTCCAGGTGGCTTGGGTTTGAAGCAACAGACACATTAACAGCATGACCGCTTTTGGTATTTACAACACCAGATGCCCCAAGGTGATATTTAACATCACCTGTACCCTGAACTGAATTAGGGTCTGAGTTTCCTTCAAATTCAGTAAAGATTTTTTCGTATGTTTTTCCGATTATATTGGCTAGTACATTTAACCGCCCTCTGTGAGCCATGCCCATAAAGATCTCCTGAACAGCGTCCTCAGCTGCAATATTTATCAGATAATCGAGTACAGGAATTACTGTTTCGGAACCTTCAAGAGAAAATCTTTTATGTCCTATAAATTTTGTATGTAAAAAGTGTTCGAATTCTTCAGCCGTTTCAAGCTTCCATAATATTCTCTTTTTTAATTCAGTATCGAAACTGATATGATTCTGAACCGGTTCCATTTTTTTCTGAAGCCATGATTTTTCCTCAGGATTCTGGATATGCATGTATTCAGCCCCAATTTTATCGCAGTATGTTTGGTGCAGTATATTTAGTATCTCTCTCAAAGTCATTATTTCTTTACCACCGAGGCCTCCGGTTAAAAATCTTCTATCGTAATCCCAAATTGTGAAGCCCAGGTTTGTGGGATCAAGTTCGGGGTGATATACCGTATTAATTCCTAGCGGATTAAGGTTGGCAATCAGATGTCCCCGTACCCTGTAAATATTAATCAGCTGGAAAATCCTTGCCTGTTTTTCAATATCGCTTTCACCGTGTGCTGCTGAGGCAAAAGTTTTTGCAGATGTATCCTCCTTATAATTGACGGGTTTCTGGGGTATCTTCAGGTCCTGGAAAATCTGATCATAGAAAACTTCCTCTCCAAGCAGTAAATCATTTATCAGCTTAAGAAACAGGCCTGATTCTGCACCCTGAATTACCCGGTGATCATAAGTGCTGGTAATATTCATGACTTTCCCAATGCCAAGTTCTGTGATCACGCTTTTACTCATGGCCTGGTATTGAGAAGGGTAGTCAATAACGCCTATTGCAATAATCACCCCTTGTCCCGTCATCAGTCTCGGAATAGAAGACACTGTTCCAACAGTACCCGGGTTTGTCAGCGAGATAGTAGTTCCCTGAAAGTCAGATGGTTCAATTTTCCCTGTTCTCGAACGAATGACAACGTCGTCGTAAGCCTTAAAGAATTCGGCAAAATCCATTTTATCGGAATTTTTGATATTGGGGACAATCAGGGAGCGGGTACCATCTTTTTTTTCTATGTCGATGGCTATACCCAGATTCACTTCGCTTTTTTGAACGAGATAGGGTTTATTATCCCTCATTGCAAAAGAATTATTCATAGAAGGGAAGGAGTTTAGCGCTTTTACTATTGCGTAGGCAATTATATGTGTGAAGGAAACCTTTCCCTGTTCAGTCCTTTTAAGAAAGTCATTGATAATTCTCCTGTTTTCTTCCAGAAGTTTTACAGAGACTGTACGTTGTGAAGTTGCCGTAGGTATGGTAAGACTGCTTACCATATTCTCTATAATTTTTACGCCAACTCCGGTAATAAGCTGGTACTTTTCGGATCCTTCAGTAAATGAAGCCCTTGCCGGAATCCCGGTTTCCCTTACGGTTGGCGCCTGCCTTACCTCTGCTGTTTTCCCAGGTATTGCATCAGCAGGCTGCTGCATTTTCTGCAGTGCAGACAAGTTCCCAAAAAAGTTCTGCCAGTATTCCGAAACGGAATTTTTATCGGTAAGAAAGCGATCATAGAGATCAGCTACATACCAGAAGTTGTAACCGAATTGATCGAATAAGATCTCATGCCCCTCAGATATATTTTTCTCTTTCATCTTACATCTAAACCTTGTTTTAACTTCATTAACAAAAATGTCCTATGATTAGTTTATTTTAATAAAATGCAGGTTCAAACACAAACCGGCAGGGGAGTGGCCTGTACAATAGTGAGTCTCTTAATGCCGGATTATCAGCAGGTTTATTTAGCAAATGCAGGTTAAAATCCACCTTATTTAGGGGACTTTAGTACAAACCTGAAAAATGAAGGTAATTTTATTACCTGCTACCTGAATTTACTTGCAAGTATTGCTTATTTTTCTAAAATTGCATATACGAGTAATGATAATATTTCACTAAATAAAGAAAGTAAAGAAATGCTCTTTACAAAAGTAAATACTTTTTATTTTCAAAAGCTAAATCCACTCTTGCTTCGGCATTGCCCCGACTTATAAGTCTTCCACATTTCTTGCCTTACTGAAAATAACTTAACAATTAGGAGAGTAATTATGTGCGGTATAGTTGGATATATTGGCGCAAAAGATTGTATTCCTATATTGATTGGGGGTTTGAAAAGGTTAGAATACCGCGGTTATGATTCAGCTGGTATAGGTATTCTATTTAATGGTCTAACTCATGTTGTTAAAAGTGTAGGAAAAGTATCTGTTCTCCAGGAAAAACTGGAAAAATTGAACCTGGAGTCCTGTATTGGTATTGGTCATACCAGATGGGCTACTCATGGGATTCCCAATGAAGTAAATGCTCATCCTCATATAAATAATGATGATTCACTTATGCTTATTCATAATGGGATTATCGAAAATTACGCAGCATTAAAAGAGACTTTAAAATTAACCGGTTATAAATTTCAAAGTGAAACTGATACAGAGGTATTAGTCTTTCTGGTTGACAGTTTTCTTAAAAAGGGACTTTCATTATTTAACGCCGTAAGAGCAGCCTTAAACGAGGTTGAAGGAACATACGGAATAGCCGTTATATACAAGGAAGAGCCCGATAAGATTGTTGTTGCTAAAAAAGGATCTCCTCTGGTAATTGGCATCGGAGACAACGAAAATTTTATTGCTTCAGATGTCAGTGCGCTTGTAGCACATACTCAACAGGTAGTATACCTTGAGGATGGTGAGGTCGTTGAAGTTTATAAAGATAAGTTCATAGTTAAAGATGTCACCGACAAAGAAATAGCAAAGAAGGTTCAGGAAATTACTTTCAAACTTGAAGAAATCAGCAGGGGAGGATATCCTCATTTTATGCTGAAGGAGATAATGGAACAACCTGAATCTATTCGTAATTCGATGCGAGGCAGACTAATCTTTGACGAAGGTACTTCAAAGCTGGGCGGATTGGAAGAATATGCTGACAAACTGGCCCAGTCAAAAAGAATAATTATTTCGGCTTGCGGTACATCCTGGCATGCAGGAATGGTTGGTGAGTACATGTTTGAACAATTCATGGAAATACCTACTGAGGTTGAATATGCTTCAGAGTTCAGATATCGTAACCCAATTATTTATCCGGATGATACAGTAGTTTTTATTTCTCAAAGCGGCGAAACGGCAGATACACTGGCGGCCCTAAAGGAATCAAAAAGAAGAGGTGCCCTGTGTGTCGGAATTTGTAATGTAGTAGGAAGTTCTATTGCCAGAGAGAGCAGCACAGGGGTCTATATCCATGCGGGTCCTGAAATTGGAGTTGCATCGACAAAGGCTTTTACGTCTCAATTAATGGTGCTTTCACTTATTACATTAATGATTGCACGAAAGAGAAGAATGAGTCTTATCGATGGTAAAAACATTGCAAAAGAGATAAGTCTTATTCCTGAAAAAATTGAAAAGATACTGAAGCTGAATGACCAGATAGAAGCCATTGCCGAGGAATTTAAGGATTCCAAAAATTTCTTATATCTTGGCCGGGGATATAACTTCCCGGTTGCCCTGGAAGGCGCATTAAAGCTGAAGGAAATATCTTATATACATGCCGAAGGATATCCGGCGGCAGAAATGAAACATGGACCGATTGCTCTGATTGATAAAGACATGCCTGCTGTTTTTATCGCCCCAAAAGATTCTACGTATGATAAGATTTTGAGTAATATTCAGGAAGTTAAAGCCCGGCATGGCAGAATCATTGCCATTGCCAGCGAAAACGACGATAAAATTGATTCGATGGTGGATTATACCATTAAGGTGCCTGATACTATCCGAATGTTAATGCCGATGCTGACAGTCATTCCTTTGCAGCTTTTGGCTTATCATATAGCAGTTAAGAAGGGGTTGAATGTTGATCAGCCCCGGAATTTAGCAAAAAGTGTTACAGTAGAATAAAAACTTAATTGGAGGAACTTTATTTATGGCCCGTAAAAATGTTTTAATAATGGGCGCTGCAGGGCGCGATTTTCACAATTTTAACGTATATTTCAGGAATAATAAGGATTATAATGTTGTAGCTTTTACAGCAACCCAAATCCCGAATATTGATGGCAGAATGTACCCTCCCGAATTGGCTGGAGAGCTTTATCCTGAAGGTATAAAAATTTACGACGAATCGGAACTTTTATGCCTGATTGATGAGCTTGATGTACACGAAGTGGTTTTTTCTTACTCTGACGTTCCTTTTAACTATGTAATGACCAAAGCATCAATGGTTAATGCTGCCGGAATTTCTTTCAGGCTGTTGGGTGCCCAGGAAACCATGATAAAGAGCAGTAAGCCGGTTGTTGCCGTGCTCGCAGTCCGTACCGGATGCGGAAAATCCCAGACATCCAGAAAGATTGTTGAAGTACTGAGGAATGCAGGTAAAAAAGTTGTTGCAATACGTCACCCGATGCCATACGGCGATCTGGTAAAGCAAAAAGTTCAGAGGTTTGGATCACTGGACGATTTGAAAAAGCATGAGTGCACGATTGAAGAAATTGAAGAATACGAACCACATATTGCCCTTGGTGGGGTGATTTATGCTGGTGTTGATTACGCGGCAATACTTGCAGAAGCTGAAAAAGAAGCTGATGTAATCCTGTGGGATGGTGGTAATAACGATCTGTCATTCTATAACGCTGATGTGACATTTACAGTAGTGGATCCACACAGACCAGGACACGAATTAACGTACTATCCGGGAAATACATCCTTAAGGATGGCTGATTGCGCAATTATTAACAAAATTGATTCCGCGGATGCCAAGAATGTACTTATGGTAAGAAATAATATAAGGAAGGTGAATCCAAAAGCAAAAATAATTGATGGTGCCTCCCCGATATTTGTGGAAAAACCTGAACTGATCGAAGGCAAACGTGTGCTGGTTGTGGAAGACGGTCCAACATTGACCCATGGAGAAATGGAGTATGGTGCCGGTACTATTGCGGCAATGAACTATGGTGCTGCTGAAATAGTGGATCCAAGACCATATACGGTTAATTCGATCACCGCCACGTATAAAAAGTATCCCAAAATCGGCATTTTATTGCCTGCAATGGGATATGGCGAAGATCAGATGAAGGATCTGGAAGAAACAATTAACAATACAGATTGCGATTCTGTTGTAATTGGCACACCGATAGATTTGGGAAGAATATTAAAGATTAATAAACCATCTACCCGCGTTCGTTATGAATTGCAGGAGATTGGTGCGATAACGGTAGACAGTATTCTAAAAGAAAAAGGGATCATATGAAGAAGTTAGCTGTGGTTGCCTTCGGAGGCAATGCGCTGTTGCGGGCTAACCAGATCGGAACTGCAGATGAACAGGAACAGAACTCTTATGATACGTGTAAAAACCTTATTGAACTGATTAAAGAAGATTATGATATTGTAATTACGCACGGCAATGGTCCTCAGGTGGGTAATATTTATTTGCGTAGTGATGCAGGGTATTCGTTATATAAGATTCCCAAGATGCCTTTGGATATTTCAGTAGCTGACTCCCAGGGAGAAATCGGTTATATGATTGAAAGGCAGATGAGAAATCTCTTAATTGAAAACCAGATTAATAAAACGGTTCTTACAATCCTTACTCAGGTTCTTGTGGATAAGGATGATGAAGCATTTAAGGCACCTACCAAACCGGTAGGTCCTTATTATCTGAAAGAAGAAGCCGATTTAATGGCAAAGACTAATAACTGGCTGTTCAGGGAAGATCCTCGTAAAAGGGGTTGGAGAAGGGTAGTTGCCTCTCCAAAGCCGCTGGATGTTATAAACAGTGAAATCATTGGTCAGCTTGCCAGAGAAGGGCATATAGTAATAGCAGCAGGCGGTGGCGGAATTCCTGTCTCTCTGGATGAGAAGAACACCTACCGTCCGGTAGAAGATGCCGTAATTGACAAGGACCTGGCTTCAGCATTACTAGCCAGTCAGATAGGTGCTGATGCATTTTTTATTCTTACAGATGTTTCAAAAGTCTGCCTGAATTTTAATAAGCCTAATCAAACACAGTTAGATGAATTAAAATTGGAAGATGCTAAGAAATATATTGCTGCAGGTGAATTCCCTGCAGGCAGTATGGGCCCTAAGATAATGGCTGCAATCAAATTTGTTGAACGCAGCGGAAAGGAGACAATTATAACTGAAGCCACTCAGTTGACTGACAAGAGTTGTGGTACAAGGATTGTCTTATGAGTGGGTATTATAGAAAAAATAAGTAATACGGAGAAAAAATGGCAGTTAATATGAAAGGGAAAAGCCTTATTTCAATTAATGACCTTACTATTGAAGAAGTATGGCAGATTTTTGAATTAAGTGCAATATTAAAAATGAAGCGTCTTACGGGGGAGCCACATAAAGTTCTAGAGGGGAAAACGCTTGGAATGATCTTTTCAAAACCATCTACCAGAACCAGAATTTCCTTCGAAGTAGGGATTTATGAACTTGGTGGAATTGGAATGTATTTTGGCCCTAATGACCTTCAGATAAAGAAAAGTGAAAGTGTAGCCGATACTGCAAAAGTATTGTCGCGTTATCTGAGTGGTATTATGATCAGGACATTTGATCATCAGGACGTAATTGACCTGGCGACATATGGTTCAATCCCTGTAATAAATGGATTGACTGATCTTCTTCATCCATGCCAGGTTTTGACAGATCTTTTCACCATTTATGAAAAGAAAAAAGTTCTTAAAGGCCTGAAGCTTGCATATATTGGTGATGGAAATAACATGGCCCACAGCCTGTTACATGGATGTTCTAAGGTCGGAATGGATATTGCAATTGCTTCACCGTCAGGCTACAAACCTGTTGAACAGATTGTAAGAAATGCTGAAGCAAATGCTAAGTATATGGGAAGTAAAGTAGAGATTCTGGAAGATCCAGTAGCTGCCGTAAAGGGCGCTGACATTGTTTATACTGATGTATGGGCAAGTATGGGGCAGGAAGCAGAAGCTGCAGAAAGGAAAAAATACTTCCAGAAGTATCAGGTAAATCCTGAATTGGTGAAAAATGCTAAGGAAGATTATCTTTTTATGCATTGCTTACCCGCACACAGGGGAGATGAAGTGGTTAATGAGGTTGCTGATTCACCGAACTCAATTATTTTTGATGAGGCTGAAAACAGACTTCATGTTCAGAAGGCGATAATGGCACTTCTGATGTAATACTTCTTTGCCAGACTATTATAATTAAATGTCGGGAAAAAATTTCCCGGCATTTTTTTTTACTAAGTTTTATTTATCTTGTGACATAATTTTTAATTTTTCCGGAGCAGAATATGATAAAATCAGTGAAATTACTTCAGATTGCTGTTTTATTGTCGTTATTTACTGTTTTAGGCTTTTCAATACAATCGGGTTCAGCAAAATCAAATGGTAAATGGCTCGTTTTAAGCAAAAAAGATATATCTCAGGGAGCCCACCATACAAACCATTTCAAAATATTCAGCAAATATACTTCAGGCAATAACCTGGCAGTATTAAAAGGTATTGATAAGGTGCAGGCAAAGGCCATGGATGGCGGCGGATATTTTATTGGGAAGGACTCAGTACCGACTGAATCACCAACATATTATGAAGTTAAGCTTTTTAATAATTCTCTTATAACACCGCCACGCCACAGTAGTTATTGCAGTGGTTCTTCATATTCTGTCCTGATGGAAACCTTAAACATGATTTTATCCAAAAAAGGCAACAAACTTTCAAAGGACAGGCTGGAAGCTCTGAGAATGCAGGAACCTGACGGCGGCAGAAGAGAAGACTGGATAAAATACTGGGGTATCTGGAATGCAGATGGGTTTGGAAGTCAGTATGCACTTGTTCAGTATTCAGGCATGGGAAAGGAAATCAAACCGGAGGATGCACGTCCCGGTGATTTTATGAACATTTCCTGGAAAACCGGCATTGGACATTCTGTTGTTTTTCTTGGATGGTACATGGATGAAGATAACAAGAAGAATCTGGTATACTGGAGCAGCCAGAAGGGAACAAATGGTTATGGTGATCAGATTGTTTCACTTGACAGAATTAAAGAAGTTAAAATTGTAAGATTGACCGACCCGGAAAATCTGTTCAACTTTGATGTAGCTAAAGCTATATCTAAGGATGTTCCCGGCGATAAGATTACGTGGTAAATTGAATATATAAAGGTGATAATAAAAAAGCGGCCATGTGCCGCTTTTTTATTGTTCGCTCAGTACTATTAAGAATTCAGTTTCTTTGCCGGGTTCTGAAATAACTTTTATATCCCCATTATGCCAGTTTACTATTGATTTTACCACAGAAAGACCCAAACCTGCACCTCCGGTTTTTCGATTTCTTGAAGATTCCACGCGATAAAATCTGTCAAATATTTTGGGCAGAGCCTCATGAGGAATTCCTTCACCCTTATTAATGACGGAAATACATACTTTTTTCCCTTCGATCTCTGTTGCCTTAATCAGGACAGGAAAGTTTTCCTCTCCGTATTTTATAGCATTATCAACCAGATTATATAAGGCCTGCCTCATCCATTCAGTGTCAATGTTTACAAAAAGGTCTGTATTTATATTCAGTATAAGATCTATATTCTTTTCTCTTCCTAAAAAGCGCAGATTTGAAACAATATTTTCCAGATATTCCCTGAGGTTAACTCTTTCTTTATTAAGTTTAATAAGAGAGTGATCAATCTTTGAAAGGAAAAACAGCTTATCTACGATTTTTATTAAGTGCAGGGTTTCTTCATAATTACTCTGAAGTATTTCTTTGTATTGTTCTGCAGTTTTGGGTGAACGTAATGCAACCTCAATTTCACCTCTAAGTATAGTAAGCGGCGTTTTTAGTTCATGAGAAGCTGAAATAGAGAACTGGTTCATATACTCAATGGAAGTCTTTATGCGATGAATCATTTCATTTAACCGGCGCACCAGCCTTCCATACTCATCATCAAATTCTGCACCTTCTATCGTTTCTTCGAGATTTTGTGCAGTTATCTCATCAGTTCTCCTGATAATGGAATCAATCCGGGAGAGAGAGCCGGCAGATATCAGCGCTCCGCCAATAATGGAAATGATAAAAAAGATAGGAGCAAGTATTATATATATATCCTTAAGGCTATTTAAGGTCTCGTGAATCAGCTCGGCAGGAAAGGCGACCACAATCCTGTATTTGCCTTTTCGAAGATATGCACCTCTGATTCTCATCGGTGACAGCTTCTCATCCCTGAAGTCCATAAGCTTAATCTTATTAGCTTCTATTTCTGGAAAATTGAGCCTATCACCCATAAGATTTTCAGTTTTGAAGACAATTTTATTTTTTAATTGGACCTGAACAAAAGTATTGCGGGGATTTAATGTTACTGCCTCATATATAAGATCATAAATGAGATCCTCCGGAGAAGCATAAAGGGAATCTGGTTGAAAATCACTCAGATCAACCTTGCTATCGGTAACAAAATTAAATATTGCCTCGGCCTGCCTGGTTAAGGCAATATCAAGCTGTTGGTTGAGACTGTTATGGAGGTAAAAATAGATAATGAAGCCTATCATTATTTCCAGAAGCAGAAATAGTGAGGAGTACCATATGGTAGTTTTAAAGCGGGTCGTTTTAATATAAGAAAACGCCCGTAAAATTATTCTGTTCCGGAAAGCTGAAATCTTCACTTGCTGCAGTTTATTAGATTAATAAAAAAAGGAGAGCAAAAGCCCTCCTTATAGTTGAAAAGGGGAATCGCTTATTTCTTTTCTGTTTTCTCGGTTTTCTCTGTCTTTTCTGTTTTCTCAGTCTTCACTTTCTTTACCTTTGGAGTTTTTGTCTTTTCAGTTTTAGCTGCCTTCTTTTCAGTCTTAGTGTCGTTCTTAGCAGTATTTATTTCCTTCTTTTCTGTCTTTGTTTCTTTCTTAACAACTGTTTTACCTGCATCTTTCTTTTCAGTCTTTTCTTCTACTTTTTTCTCTGTTTTAACCGGTTTCTTGGTCTCTTTTTCCTGAGCAAATGAAGAAGCATTTACTCCCCAGAACAATACTGCTGAAGCAATAACTAATGCAAAAATACGTGTTTTCATGGAAGGACTCCTGTTTTTTATTGATGTTGTGTTTATTTGACATCTTAATTGTCAAATTATATGTTTAAACTTAACAGGTGATCATTAAGGAAATCTTAAAGATTTATTAAAAAATCTTAATCTTTCCGTTTATATCAGTTGTCCTTAATCGCATAACCAACTCCACGGATAGTATACAGCAGTTGTTTATCAAAATCCTTATCTATTTTGTTTCTCAGTTTATTAATATAAACATCAATAACGTTCGTGTCAGTGTCGAAATGGTAATCATATACGTGTTCTGTAAGTTTAGTACGGGAGATCACACGGTTTTTATTTCTAAGCAGGAATTCGAGAATAGCATATTCCTTTGGAGTGAGTGAAATTTCTATCCCGTTTCGTGTAACCTGGTGTGTCTGAGTATCCAGGAGCAGGTCGGCTGCTTTTAAGGAAAGCGATTTTTCGGTCTCACTTCTTCTCAGCAGAGCGCGAATCCGGGCCAGCAGTTCCTCAAAGTCAAATGGTTTGGTGAGATAATCGTCTGCACCGGAGTCCAGACCCTCAACTTTATCTTCAATTGAATGCTTCGCAGTTAAAAGAAGTACCGGAGTAGAAATTTTAAGTTTTCTGATTTCTTTTAATAAGGTTACCCCATCAATGAAAGGCAGCATAATATCCAGTATCATGAGGTCATATTCCTGACCAGAAGCCAGATTCAGACCCGCTTTCCCATCATTGGCCACATCAACAGTATAATATTCTTCTTCAAGTCCCCGTTTGATGAATGATGCGACCTTTTTTTCATCTTCTACTAATAGTATCTTCATAAAATAAATTTAATAAAAAAAAAGGAGAGTTAAAAACTCTCCCTATTGTCTGATTTACCTGCCCTAATTATTTTTTCTTAGGAGCTTTCATGTGTGCTGAAGTTGAATCTTTTACTGCGCTTTTGTGCTTTGTGGTTCTCATCTTCTTATGATGTGTTGATGTTTTTAAAGAGTCATTTTTCATATCCGACTTTGAAGAAACCTGAGTTTTGCTGGTTGACTTCATTTCAGTGCTTTTATTACCTTTTTTGTCGGTTTTTTCAATTTTCTTTTCTGTTTTAACTGTCTTATCCTTTTCCTGTGCATAACTTGAAACACCAACACCGGCAAAAAGTACAGATACTGCCAGTAACATAGCAAAAATACGAGCTTTCATTTTTATCATTCCTTATATATTTGTTTTGAATTTCTCTGATTTAGTTTTAATCAGATTTACAATATCAAATTACTGCGTCTACATTAAGTATAGCTTAAAGAAAAATTAAAAAATCTTAATGTAAGCAGCTTGGATAATTCTTAGGTTCTGCAGAATGATAAATGTAATTACTGCCGGAAGCAGGAATAAATAACCAGTGTAGTCCGTAAAGAGATATAATAAACAGGGAAATTATTGTAAAAAAAATTGAGCTTACTATCAACAAATTTCTAAATATTTCGAATATAGAGTAAAAAAGCTTGAATTATAATGAGTGATGAACAACTCTTTGAAAGAATAAAAGATGTCCTCAGAGGAAAAGTTGAAACCTTTCTCGAAAAGGTTACTCCGCTTTATGCTGCACTTAACTGGGAGTGGAATGTCAATGGGGAGACCAGGGTTCCAAACGAAGAGGATGTGATGTTTAAGCTATACAATCTCATTGATGCCTTACAGTTTAATAAGAAAGGTTACTGGACAGCATCATGCGGATTGAAAGTTCAATACAGGTTTGTAAAAGAAGGAATTGACATTTCAATGACTTTTACAAAAGAGGTGAACGATCAGGGCATTCATAATTTTTAAATGTAATCAGCTGTAATATTTATTCAAGACTGATGTGAGTAAAATATTGCATTGGGAAATTATTCCTGGCTCTTTCAGCTTCCTCAACCGTAGAAAAAATACCAAAAACCGTTGAACCACTGCCTGTCATAAGTGCAAATCTGGCTCCGCATCTGTATAATGAATCCTTGATTTGCTCAATCTCGGGATATTTATTAAAAACATATTCTTCAAAATCATTAGTTATATTATTTATTAGCTCATCCGGGTTATTCAGGTTTATCCCTTCAATTTCTCTTAAATCGAAACGTGGTGTTCTGGGGGTGATATTCGAATAGGCTTCTTTTGTAGAAATATGAATCTTAGGGTTTACAATTAGAATAGGATAGGGTATATCAAGGTTGAGCAAAGTAAGGTCCTCTCCCCTTGATTCGGCAAAAGATGGCTTTGGTTTGATAAAAAAGGGGACATCTGATCCTAATGACAACGCAAACTTACGAAGCATTTCTACAGTAAAGTTCAGATTAAACATCTCGTTTAAAGAAATCAATGCAGCAGCTGCATCTGAACTTCCCCCGCCCATTCCAGCACCTATCGGTATATTCTTTTTCAGCTCAATTCTGACATTCAGTTGCTTGTTTGACTGTCGTTCAAGTAATTCTTTTGCTTTGATAATTAGATTATCAGCTTCAATACTTTTATCATTTGATGAAAAATCAGAAGAGGAGCATCGTGTAAATGATATTTCATCATAGAGGTCATTAATGGGGTAAAATATGGTCTGCAGATTGTGATACCCATCAGGACGTTTTGACGTAATAAATAACCCTATATTAATTTTGGCCGGGGCTTTAATCTCTAGATAATCCATTTACAGTTTCCCTGATTTTTTCAATATGATTGTTATTAGATCCGCAACAGGCCCCAACAAAACATGGATTAAATTGCAGTAGTCCGCTTACGATCCGGGCATATTCCTGCCCACTGATACCGCAAGTAATAATCTTGTCTGTATAATTACCGCTGCCGCAATTTAAATATGTTCCCCAGCTATAATCCGGATTATGATTCTTGATAAAATTAACGAAAACATCGGGCCTGATACAATTAAACCCGATGGCAAGAGGGTTATAATCCTGAAGAAACCTGATCACATCTTCAATGTTTTCTCCGGAGAGAAGTTTCAGGTCCCCGGTGAAGAAAATACTGACTATAAAAGGTATATCATTCTTGCTGCAATAATTACAAATAATGCTGATCTCATCAAAATGGCTCTGTGTTTCATTCAAAACAAAGTCACAGCCATTAAGCATTAAAGAGTCAATATGCTGCTCGTGATTTTCTTCGAGATCCCTCAACTGCAGGGTTCTGTTAACCTGATAGCAGTCCTCTGCGGGAGCATTTGACCCGGCAATAATAACCGGTAAGCCTCCGCGAGCTGATTTTGCCAACTCTACATTTGTTTTTACAAGATAATCGGAAGTAATACCCGTTCTTGAACTGTTTTTTACTGCCGCAGGGTTGGACCTGAAAGTATTGGTCGTAATAATGTCTGCTCCAGCTTCAATATATTCCTTATGAATAGACTGAACGGCCTCGCCATGTTCAATTCCGGCAATACTTGTCCATAACCAGTCATCCTCTTTAACTCCTCTTTGCTGAAGCAGGCTTCCCATGGCTCCGTCAAGTATCAGTGGCCGGTGAATTCTTCTGGCAAAATCAAACAGGTTAATATTCAGAGTTGACATATTCCCTCAGTAAAATATTATACTGTGACTTTCATATTTTCCAAATAATTGACAGTTTCATTTACAATTTTATCCAGGTCAACCATTGACCTGCACTCAACATTATAAGGGCATTCTTTCTTCCAGCAGGGAGCACATTCGAGACCTTCAGGGAATAATTTTACTCCTCTTCCATATAATTCAATTTCTGTCCAGCAGCTTAATCCAAACCATGCAATAACAAATTTCTTGAGTGCAATTGCCAGATGCATTCCAAATGAGTCACCCGTAATAACAACGTCTGCCAGGCTTTCAAAACACGCGCCTTTTCTGACGCCGAGATCAACAGGAGTATTGATAATTTTCCCGGAGAAGTGAGAAGCAATTTCTTCATTTCGCTTCGTATCTTCGGGTCCGCCCAAGAGGATTATTTTATATTTATTTAAGGACAGGAACCGGTCTATTAGCGAAATATGCTGTTCAACCGTCATTTTTTTATTGGGATACAGATTTGAACAGCCCGTATTAAATCCTATAACCCGATCGTCTGCTGTTAAAGCAACTGCCTTTTTATAGTCTTCAATAAATTTCAACTCTTCATTATAGAAGTTAAAAACGTAATCATCCATCTGATAATCAAGTTCAAAAGTTTCGGCAAGATAATCCTGCCCCGTTCTTTTATTAACCTTAAACTTCAGATGATCATCCATTCCAAGCAGGTAATTGTATTCCGCACTTTTATTAAGCGGGATTATTTTCCCGTCCTCATTCATCCCAAATCCCAGACGGTTTTTTGCTTTAACGCTTTGTGCTAATGCTCCAGAACGTAAAGATTTGTCCACGTTCATAACATAGTCAAACTCCATCTGTGAAAGAATAGAGATTGTCTCAAAATCAAAAGGCAATACTTTATCAACAAACGGATTATTGTAAAGCAGCGGCACCGTTTGCTTCAGTGTGACCCAGTAGATAGTAGATTCAGGGAATTTTCTTTTAAGACCCGGGAGCTGGGCGGTAGTCATCAGTATATCACCCATCGCATCAAGATTAATTAACAGAATTTTCACCCCAATGGGTTTATAGTCCTTGCATCCGTCCTGAACGCAATTGTGTCCTGGGAAGCAGGGTTTGTACCCCGTGAAATGCTTACATTTTGGAATTTCAGGATTCATATCAAATACTTTTCTAAAAATGGTTGAAATTGGGTTATAACCTGAGTATAGGTAACATCCTCAAGGTTAGGTTTTTTTGTAATGACACAGTCAAAATCAGATTTATAAGGGGACCAAATCATATCATTCGTATTATAGTGCACATAAAGGCCGAATACAGGCACCTGGTATGCAGATGCAAGATGAACAGTCGAGGTATCGGGAGTGAAAAGCAGGTCCAATTGGGAAATCATAGCAGCAAATTCATCAAAAGATGGAGTGTAAAACAGCATATCAGAATTTCCATCAACAATTGTTTCCCCATACTTTATATCTCGTGGTGAACAAAGCAGAATAACATTTATATCATAAACTGATAGAAACTGAAGCAATAATTTGTATCTGTCTATACCCCAGAATCTTGCATCGCTGCCTGCCGAAATATTTATTCCAATAAGGAATTTCTTCTGCTGAAACTTCATGGAAAGAACCTTTTTAATTTCAGCTACTGAGTTTTCTTCAGGACAATATACTACGTTTGCATCTTCCTTTTTAATTTCCAGGTTGAATAGTTTACCCATTTCCAGTATCCTATCGATCACATGGTGATTAGCAGCATCGAGTTTTTCTACGGTTCGCGTATATACAATCCCGTTGCCTTTTTCCAGACCGAACTTATTTGCTGCGCTGCACATTGCCATTAAATAGGTAACAGTAGTTGAAACATCGTCATGCAGATCTACAACCGCATCGAATTTTTCCCTCCTGATATAATCCAGAACTTCAAAAAATCCATTCAGCCCTTTATTAAACACAACTACTTTATCGATACCAGGGTTGTGATTGAAAACGAAATAATTACTTTTAGCTGCCAGAAGATGTACTTTACAACCCAGTGATTGTTTGATTTGTCTTAGCAGGGGAGTGACTACCAGCGCATCTCCAATTCTGTTTAGCCGGATAAAAAGGATTTTGGAATCCCTGTTAAAAACCGGAGAGATATTTCTATGGCTACCTGACTTTAACAGCAGTAAGATCTTCAGAAAAATATTCTTTATAAAGATTTCAATTCTTTTCATTATTAAAACTTCAGGTTATTTTTGCTGATTAACGTCTGGACTTTTTGCATAATTCTTTCAATGGGCAAATCCAAAAAACATTCGTGATTTCTAGGGCATTCCAGCAGATTGCATTCAATGCAATCCAGTTCATCAAGCCTTACCCACTCATGCATGTTTCCGTAAGGACCCTGAAGCCTGGGATTTGTAGGTCCATGGAGGCTCAGAACCGGAGTCTTTACTGCGGTTGCTATGTGCATTGGTCCACTGTCATTTGCAATTACCATGCTGCAGACAGAAAGTAAGGCTCCCATCTCCCTTATATCGCTCGGCGGAGCCATAATGACCTTACTATTCATTAATTTTACAGTTTCCAAGGCTTCGGCTTTATCGCCGGGTCCCCAGAGCATTAGAATCCGGGCAGAGTATTTCTTTGCAACAGCATCTCCGATTTCCGCTAGCTTTACCGGATCGCATTTTTTTGAAGGCCAGCCGCCGCTGGGACTTATTCCAACCACGAACTCATTTTCCCTGAAGTTCTCTCTGAAAAATTTCCTGGCAAAATTAATATCCTCCTCAGCAAGGCTGAAATGCAGATCGGTGCAGTCGGCGCTGAGTTTTATTTGCCTTAAAAACTCCAGGTGTAACTCGGCGGCATGGAATTTATCTCTTTCTTTGGGACCATTCAGGTTATATGCAAACTCCCGGCCTTTATATGGGAACCCGGCTCTGTATCTTGCACCGCTGAAAAATGTGATAAGCGCCGTACGTGGGTTGGAATAAAAATCCAAAACCAGGTCGTAATTTCTTTTCCTTATAGCCAGAATGGTTGCTATACTACTAAATGAGCTCTTTTTGTCCAGGATCAGAATTTCGTTTAAAAAAGGGAGCTTTTCAAGTGCAGCTTTGCTGGGAGCTTCCGTCAGATAATCAATTTTCGCTTCCGGAAAATCCTTTAGCAGATTATTAAAAACAACAGTAGATAAAATTACATCCCCGATTCCGCGCAATTTGATACAAAGTATTTTCCGTACCTTATTTTTTTCAATTTCCATGGTTTAAAATAGAGAAAAAACGGTCCTTTGGCAAAGGTAAATTTTAAATCTTAACTTCAGAATAACTCAAAAAAATGCATGAAATTCGTTATATTGCTGTTAGTTTTAGTGATCACATTTAAAATAAATTAAGTTTTATGACAGTATTAGAAAGTATTAAACTATCGACGGAATATTTTGAGAAAAAGGGAATCGAAGCACCCAGGGCAAATGCTGAAATATTGCTGGCCCATATTCTGAAATGTAAAAGGCTGGATTTATACCTCTCCTTCGACAAACCGTTAAAAGATGAAGAGGTAATAATATTCAGGGAGTACTTAAAGAGAAGAGCCCGATTTGAACCTCTGCAATATATAGTTGGCGACGTAGAATTTTATGGACTGACATTTAAAGTAAATCCCTCGGTTCTGATCCCAAGACAGGAAACTGAAATATTAGTTGAGACTATAATCAGCAATCTGGATAAAGAATGTTCCTGCAGCATACTTGATATAGGTACAGGGACAGGCAACATTCCAATTACACTGGCAAAATATCTTCCCGCAGCTTCATTTACAACGGTAGATGTGAGTGCAGGAGCATTATACCTGGGTAAAGAAAATGCTAAGCTGAATGAAGTGGAAGATCAGATAATTTTCGTTGAGGGCAATATACTGGATGAGGGTTTTAATATTGTTAATAAATTTGATGTGATTGTATCAAACCCGCCTTATGTAGCATTGGATGAGTATAAGACACTTCAGGCAGAGATCCTGGATTTCGAGCCCGGGAATGCTGTTACTGATTTCTCAGATGGATTTACATTTTACAGGAAAATCTCTGCGAGGGCTGAAAAATTGCTGAAAACAAATGGCAAGTTATTCTTTGAAGTTGGTAAGGGGCAGTCTGATGTGGTAGCCGGGATAATGAGAGAAAATAATTTCACAAATATTAGCATAAAAAAAGATTATCTGAATATTGAAAGAGTAATATATGGAGAATTAATTTGCGAGCTTTAGTTCAGAGAGTCTCCGAAGGAGGCGTGTACATTGAAAAACTTGGATATTCTGCTGAAATCGGGCACGGAATGGTGATTTTGCTTGGGATTAAAGCCGATGACAAAGACGAGGATGTAATATTTGTTGCAGATAAATGCAGCAACCTGAGAATATTTGAGGATGAAAATGAAAAGATGAATCTTTCAATTCAGGATACAGGGGGAGAAGTGCTTGTGATATCCCAATTTACTTTATATGGAGATGCAAGAAAGGGGAACAGACCCAATTTTACAAATGCAGCCAGACCGGAAATAGCTGAAAGAATGTATAATAATTTTGTCCAAAGGATAAAAGAAAACCTGGGTGACAACAGGGTTCAGTCGGGTGTTTTTGGGGCAATGATGAATGTGAAAATTCTTAACAACGGACCTGTAACTATTTTGGTTGAATCAAAATAAGCATAGAGAATTAAAGATTATTGTTATATTTTAAGTAATTGTCTGACCAGAAAACAGGGTATAGATAACTTGCATTCAACTTTACTAATATTTCTGGACGGTGTCGGAATCGGGAAGCCGGATCCGGCAATTAATCCCTTCTTTTCTACTCCATTCAGGACATTTACCGATATCTTTGGACAAACTCCCAGTCTGGATTCTCAAAATTTGAGTTCAAAAGACGGACTTTACCTTTTTCCTTCTGACGCAACTTTGGGAGTTGACGGACTACCACAAAGTGGCACGGGGCAGACGGCCATATTCTGTGGAATTAACGCTCCCAGGATCTTAGGTCAGCACTTTGGTCCCTTCCCTCATTCATCAATGATTCCTTTAATAAAAGAAAAAAATATTTTCCAGGAATTCCTTAACCTGGAAATGGATGTTAATTTTGTCAATGCCTATCCTAAACTATTCTTTGATTATGTCGCTTCAGGAAAACAGAGACTGAGTGCGACGACTTTATGCTGCAAGTTGAGTGGAATCCGGTTAAAAAATTATACCGATCTTAAAAAAGGGGCAGCCTTAAGTCCGGAAATAGATAACAGCAGGTGGGTAACTAGATTAAATTATAACCTGCCGATCATACGTCCCGAAACTGCTGCCAGAAGATTGCTCAGGGGGATGGAGGGAAATGCCTTTACGCTGTTTGAATATTTTTTAAGCGACCACCTGGGGCATGGCAGAAATAAAGATGTTTTTGAAAGTACATTAAAAACCCTGGATAGATTTTTATATTATATTCTCAAAAATTTCGATAGGAAAAATACACTTGTCATATGTTCGGATCATGGAAATCTTGAGGATATTTCGGTAAAAGGACACACCTTGAATCCTGCCCTGACAATTACAGGAGGGAAAAATGCAATAGAATTATCCAGGGAAATAAAAGACCTGTCAGATATAAAACCCTCAATACTTGGGATGTATGGATGAAGGATTATCCGCTTATAAGGATTTGTCTGTTCTATATCAGCGGCATAATATTGCAAAAGATATTTCACTTTGAACCAGGCCCGCTTATCATTCTTCTGTCGTTACTCATTTTTATCCTTTTATTTAACTTCTTTACAAAACGATTATTTATTGTGCAATACGCCGGAGTAATTATGCTTATAGTTACTTTAGGCAGTGCGGCATATTCTCTTTATATTAAAGAACTTAAACCATATCCGTTAATGTCAGATAAAGTCAGTAATTGTTTGCTTTATGGTAAAATTAACAGTGTGGAATTACGAAATGACAAGCAGGTGAAATTTACTGTGACCACAGATTCTCTGATAATTAAAGGGAGACAAGTTAAAATGAATAATGTTGTTTCCTGCCGGATCAGAGACGAGAATTTCAGAAAACTTGATACTTTATACAGCAAGCTTCTTGTAGGAGAGGAGATATCCCTGATGGGTATATTTTCGAAAGGAAAGGAGCGTAGAAATCCCGGAGAATTTGACTACCAGAAATATCTGGAGGAACATGGGGTGAGTGGTGTTTTTAGCAGTTATAATGCTTCTGACTTAAAAATTCTATATCACTCCGAAACAAGCCTGATCGCAAATCTTATTCTCAAAATTCGGCAGAAAATTGATGATGCCTTTAATTCTTTTCATACCCAAAGATGCGCTTCTCTATTAAGAGGATTCCTGCTGGCAGACAGAAGCGAGGTTGATGAAGAAACAAAGAATGATTTTGTTAATACCGGGGTCGTGCATATCCTTGCAGTTTCCGGTTCAAATGTTTTTTTCATTGTAATTATTTTTACATTATTGTTTGGCAGGCTTAATATAATATCCAGGATATTATTAACCTCTGCAGGCTTAATATTTTTCCTTATGGTTACCGGGACGGCTCCATCGGTCCTTAGAGCTGTAACCATGGCTTTGGTAAGTTTACTGGCAGTAATTACTAACAGGAGCTATAATGTATATAATCTGTTGGCTATTGCGGCGCTATTAATTCTTATTATTTCACCGAATCTTCTATTCGATCCCGGATTTCAACTTTCGTTTTCAACTGTACTTTCCATAGTCGTTTTTTATCCTGCATTAAAATTGCAGATTGAAAATTCCGGAATTAAAAACGTAATTATAAGTAAAATCCTTCTGTTTTCTTCAGTTACGATAGCTGCGCAGGTTGGAGCATTGCCTGTTGTCCTTTATTACTTCGGCAAGATCTCTATCATTTCACTGCCTGCAAATCTGCTTGTAATTCCACTCTCGGGAATAATAACGGCTGTTGGAATTCTAACGTTATTGTTGAGCTTTATTTCACCTGCCCTGGCTCATGTTTTCTCCCTGACAAACAATTTATTTTCAGAAATAATGCTGAATATTACACATTATCTGGGAAATTTGAGGTTTTCATACCTGGCAATTAGGCAGTTTTCCCTTTCTGATGTGATAATATTTTATGTGTTATTGCTGGGGTTGGTATACTTCTATAGAAGGTTTAGTCACATAAAAGCAAAAATTGCTCTTACGGGCTTCATTCTATTGAACCTTTTGACATATTGTTCTCTGGATGACAAAGAACTGTTTACTCCAGGTGAATTGAATCTGTTTGCGATAGATGTTGGTCAGGGGGATGCGACTTTAATAAGGTTTCCTGATAATACAACAATGTTAATTGATGCCGGTAATGCAACCAAATATTTTGACTGTGGGGAGAAGGTAATTGCCCCATTATTGAGCTTTCTTGGCATAGACAAAATTGATTATGGTGTTATATCGCACGTTGACTCTGATCATTATGCAGGTTTTATATCTTTAATCAACAAAGGAATTATCAGGAAGGTCTTTAAACCTGCCCTGGACCCGTCGCTTTCAAAAGATATAAAGCTTGAAGCGTTTTTGAAAGAATCGGATGTGCATATACTAAACTACAGGAAAGGTAAGCTGCGGATAGGGAATGTGACAGTCTATGTCCTGAATCCTGTGAAAAGTGAATTCTATAAGTCATTTGATATCAACAACAAAAGCGGAATAATAAAGATAGTTTATGGCAATACCAGCTTTTTATTTGAGGGTGATGCCGGGAAGAAAGAAGAATATCTGCTGCTATCTGTCTATAATAACTTTTTAAAGACCGACTTTTTGAAACTTGGTCACCACGGAAGCAGTGGAAGTTCCACTACCGAATTCCTGCAACGTACCAGACCCGCCTGGGGGCTCATCAGCGCAGGTACTGATAACCGATTTGGCCATCCCTCAAAGGAGGTATTATTAAGGGCAGGTAAGCTAAATATCAAGCTGCTAAGGACTGACCTTGAAGGTGGTATACTAATGAAAAGCAATGGGAGAAGAATTGAAAAAATAGAATGGAATAACTGAAAGGCGGTTATAGAAATAATGATATTAAGATGCATGGCATTTAATATTCCAAAGTCTTTCGGAAATTGATTATCTTTGGCTTTTGAAATAAAAATACTTTGAAAATGGAAATAAAATCAGATTATTCAATAAAAAAACTAAATACATTTGGATTGGATGTTAAAGCCCGGTATTTTACTGTGGCGGAGACCTTAAGCAATTTTTTAGAACTCCTGGATACAAGGGAATTCAGGGAACATCCAACTTTAATTCTTGGTGGCGGTAGTAACATACTCTTTACCCGTGATTTTAACGGGATATTAGTTAAAAATGAATTAAAAGGGATTACTGCTATTAAGGAAGATGAGGATAGCATTCTGATCCAGGCGCAGGCTGGAGAAATTTGGGATGATCTTGTAAATTACTGTGTAAGCAGAAACTACGGCGGACTTGAAAATCTCACCCTGATACCGGGAACAGCTGGTGCTTCTCCCATTCAGAATATCGGAGCATATGGGGTAGAAGTTAAAGACGTTATATTTTCTGTTGAAGGTATAGATATAAAAACGGGGAAAGTCCAGTCCTTTCTTAACAAAGATTGCCGTTTTGGCTACCGCAACAGCATCTTCAAGCAGGAATTAAAGAACAGGTTTATTATAACTTCTGTTGTATACAAACTCGCTAAGAATCCAAGGATTAACCTGACTTATGAAGCCTTGAAAAATGAATTTCAGGACGTAAATTTAAATGAAATTACGATAGGGGATGTCAGCGAGACAGTTAAAAAAGTAAGAAGAAGCAAGCTTCCTGATCCTCAGGTGCTTGGAAATGCCGGCAGCTTCTTTAAGAATCCTGAGATAGATAAAGAAAAATTTCAGGCATTAAAGCAGGAATATGCCGGGATATCTGGGTATCAGACTGAAGCAGGCGGAATTAAGATACCGGCAGGATGGCTTATTCAGCAGTGTGGCTGGAAGGGCAAAAGGACCGGGGAGGCTGGCGTATATGAGAAACAGGCGCTTATTCTTGTGAATTACGGGAATGCCAAAGGTGTGGAAATTCTTGAGCTTTCGAAAAAGATTCAGGACACTGTATTGGAGAAATTCGGAATTACACTGGAGACAGAAGTAAACATAATATAATGTGTTGATCCGGGGTATTATTTTTCCCTGTGGGTAATTGTTAAAAAAGGAATTAATTCGTTATCTTTTTTAAAAACAGGTGAGAAAATTCCCCATGAAAATAACTATAGCTGCCTATCAGATTGCTGAAAGCCTCAACATTAAGCTGATTAAAAATGAATTTGCCGGTGATCTGATAGACAGCAGCTCTTTTGATCTGTTTTATAAAGTAAATGGACGTGATTATCTGTTCCTTCTGGATTACGGTGTAGTGGTTTTTGCCGGTTTTAATGATCTGGATATCTCCAAAACCTTATCTTTTCTGCAAAAATTTACCCAAAACTATTTTGAAGAAAAGCTGACAGAAGATTATCAGGTTTCAGATGGAGCACCCAAGTATATATTTTCCTACAATTCGCTTCAGGTACCTCAAATTACGAATCAGGTGCTGAAAATAACCATGCTAAATGTAGGCCAATCAGTTGGTCTGGATTATTATTCTGCTTTGACTCAGAACCTTCTTAATGAAACAACAAATATCTATGAAACTCTGGAAAAGGAAGGGAAATTTTCGATATCCAAGAAAAAGCTGCTTCAGTTCATTGGTAAATCAATGAACATTAAAAAGAAAATTATCGACAATATCTATATACTTGATGAACCCGAATTTACCTGGGAAGATGAGGCGATGAACAACCTTAATTTTGGCCTGAGGGATGCCTTCGACATCAGGAAAAGATTCAGGGAACTGGATTACCAGCTGCAAATCATCATTGACAATCTCCACATGCTAATGGAGCTTTTGCACAACAGGGAGAGTTCGCGGCTCGAATGGATTATTATTGTGCTGATTTTATTTGAGGTTGTTCACCTGATCGTAAGTCAAATCCTGTTTTAGCATTCCACTATTCCGGCCAAACTGAAAGCAGAGAAATAATAAATTTTTACTTTATTAAATAATTCTTATTTTTCGGGGAAGAATTCGTTCTGGATCATGGAATAAGCGTATGTTAGTGTAGTATATAACTTTAAGTTACAAAATTATAACGGGGAATTTTATGGCAGATAGTGAAATTGTAAACACAGAAACAAAGGAAAATCTTTCTGGCAGTATTTGGAAAGAGATTACCCAACCGTTTATTGATGTTGTGCATACTTCTCGTGCATTGAAGGGATTAAACCTTTCTTATATTCTCGAAGGGTTAACATATTTTGGAGTGGTTACCTTACTTGCAATTTATTTCAACGAGTTTATCGGGCTTAATGACATAAATGCTGGCCTGATGGTTGGAGTTCTGACGGGAGGCATTACCCTCAGTATGCTATTTTTAGGAGCTACTGTTGACTGGGTAGGTGTAAGAAAATCCTTGCTGATTTCACTATCCTTCATGCTGGTTGGACGCATACTCCTGGCTGCTGCTCCCGGATTGACAGGGACGAGCGGAATGTGGTCATCGGCACACATTCTGGCTATGCTGGGTTTATTTGGCATTATACTGGGATATGGAATCTACCAGCCTGCCTGTTATGCTGCGGTAAAGCAGTGGACTAACGAGAGTACGGCGGCGATGGGATACGCAATGCTGTATGCATTGATGAATCTGGGTGGTTTTCTGCCTGGACTGATTTCTCCACCGCTCAGGAAGGCCTTTAGTATTACAGGTGTGTTCTGGGTCTATTCTGTTCTGACGGTTGTCGGAATGATAGTAGTGGCTTTCATCATTACAAAAAAGGCGGTCAAACAGGCTGAGGCTGAAGCCGCGGCAGGGAAGGAAGTCATTAAAGTGGAAAAAGATGAATTTGAAGAAATGACCGGGAAAGAAAAATTGAAATTTTATATGAAAAACTTCCCGTTAAAAGATCTGCGATTCCTTTATTTCATATTTATACTTATTCCAGTACAAACTCTTTTTGCACATAACTGGCTTACAATTCCTCAATATACAAGCAGGGCATTCTCGGGATTCGTAAAGGATAATTTTGAATTCTTCAGTAATTTCAATCCCATCCTGATCTTTGTTCTGACCCCTATGGTTGCTGCTTTAACAGCTAAAAAGAATGCCTATAAAATGATGATTTTGGGTACCTTTGTTATGGCATCCCCAACTTTCCTGCTTGTTTTGGGCCCAAATGTGTACACCCTTTTTGCATTTTTGATTATCATGACCATTGGTGAGGCAATGTGGCAGCCTCGTTTCTTACAATGGGTTGCTGAAATTGCTCCAAAGAACATGACCGGAATATATATGGGAATTGGACAGTTTCCATGGTTTTTAACTAAAGTCTTCACGAGCTTTTATTCAGGATGGTTTTTAATGCACTATTGTCCCGAAGGCGTTGCTCCCGGACAAATGAACACAGAATTTATGTGGCTGATATATGGATTCATTGCAATCATTAGTCCAATTGGCCTTCTCCTTTCAAAAAAATGGATGATGAAAGGGTTCAAAACAAAGCACAATGATTAAAAATCCTGCTAAATGCTGCAAAAAGAGACACTTAAAGTGTCTCTTTTTGTTTTATCAATAATTCTTTTCAAAGAATAAAAAACAGGTTTGCTTTTCTTTTATTTTCTGTATAATTTATCTCTGGTTTGTTGCAATAATTAACTATTAATAAATTTTTGCACAATGAACCTTAGCATTTCAAATATTTTTCCCATGATTCTTACTTCCCCGAAGTCCTTCAATTCCGGGTCCTGTATTCATTTAAAAAGAAATAATTATATCTGCATTGGAAAAACCGGCAACTTCAGCTCCGGTTTGTTTCTGCAGCGCAGGTTTTGATAATATAGATAGTATTCGACCTTTATAGTTTAGTTTAATCCAGGTTAACAGGATAAACAGTAATCCAGCGTACTCTGGTTTTATTTTACAATAAATTGAAGGGGAATATATGAATTCTAAAATTTCAAGACGTGCCTTCCTGGAAAAAAGTTCAAAGGGACTACTGGCAGCTGCCATGATACCCTACTTCCTGGGGTCTGATATCGAGAAAGCCATTGCAGGACCCAATCTTTCCGGGATGAAGCTTAAAAATTACATGGAACATTTTGGCGTGGATGAGAAGGTCATCAGCGATGTAATTAGTGAAGCACTTTCAAAAGGCGGAGATTATTGCGACCTTTATTTTCAGCATAGTATAGATAATTATATTGGGCTTGAAGATAAGGCAGTTAACAGAGCCTACACCGACGTAGGTTTTGGAGTTGGAATAAGAGTCCTGAAAGGAGACCAGACCGGATATTCTTTTACAGAAGAAATTACTCCAAAAGCAATGATACTGGCTGCCAGAACCGCAGCTAATGTGGCGGATTCCGGGAGGACCTATAAACCGGTGCAATTCAAATCTAAAGATATACCCGATTACTATTCAATTCAGACCCCCTGGGAACAGGTTGGCATTGACCAGAAGGTCCCATATCTTCAGCAAATAAATGAAAAAGTATTTGCGGCGGATAACAGAATAATAAAATCGAATATATGGTTTATTAATGGTACTTCTTATATCATGATTGCAACCTCTGATGGAAGGATAGTATGTGATTATCAGCCGATGGGACAGATTGCTGTAAGCTGTACAGCTGAGCAGAACGGACAGAGAGAACAGAATTATTTCGACCTTTCCGGGAGAAGGGGAATTGAGTTCTTTACTCCTGAAAATGTAGATAAACTGGCAAAGGAATCTGTAAGAAGAACCGTGGCACTATTTGATGCAGTTAAACCGGGAGCCGGAGAAATGGAAGTCATCCTTGCCGCCGGCAGCTCAGGCATATTGCTTCATGAGGCCATAGGCCATGGAATGGAAGCAGATTTTAACAGGAAAAATATTTCAATCTTCAGTGATAAAATCAATAAACCGGTCGCTGAAAAATTTGTTTCCATTGTAGATGACGGTACTAATCCAAATATTCGAGGTTCAATTAATGTTGATGATGAAGGCAATGATACAGAGCGTACATTCCTGGTTGAAAATGGCATACTTAAGAGTTATCTCCACGACCGGATCAGTGCTGAACATTATAAAGTAAAACCGACCGGGAATGGAAGAAGGGAATCCTTCAGGCACATACCGCAACCCAGG
>JBLMZM010000048.1:0-36113 GCA_050258815.1 Ignavibacteriales bacterium | reverse complement strand
ATAAAAACCAGGGCACCTGATATGTCCAGGTGCCGGTATTTACAATCACTAAAACCGCGGCGGGGATTTATACCCTGTATATATTATCGTCTGCTGCCCGGACTATGAAAGGCAGGATTATTTTTTTATGAGCTTAAAAACATATAATGAAAAGAGGGACTTCAAGTCAACTCCTGAACCCGCGGGGGCAAAGGTTTCAGAGGATGAGCACCTGCATTTTGTGGTTCAGAAACATGATGCCACCCGGCTGCACTATGATTTCCGCCTCGAACTTGACGGAGTACTCAAAAGCTGGGCAATACCAAAGGGACCTTCTCTTAATCCCAAAGATAAACGCCTGGCAATGGAAGTAGAAGATCATCCCATGGACTATGCCTCGTTTGAAGGGGTAATCCCCGAAGATAATTATGGTGCCGGAAATGTAATTGTATGGGATGAGGGCACTTATCACGTGCCCGGTTCGGAAAGCCGGGAGGAAAGTGAAAAAATTCTGCAGCAGGGATATTCTAAAGGAACTATACAGTTTATACTGGATGGCAGGAAGCTGAAGGGAGAATTTACACTTACCAGATTCAAAACAGGCAATAAAAATTCATGGCTGCTCATCAAGAAAAAAGATGAGTTTGCCTCTTCAAGGGATATTACTGAAGAGGACCGGTCTGTAATATCCGAGAAGAAAGTTGATGAAATGGGCGGTAAGAAGAAAAGCCCTAAGAAACTAACGGCTTCCAGAAGTTTATCGGATCGTATACTGAAGTCAGATCACGGTAAAATCCCTCAAAGTACAGCCAGGAGAAAGACTGAAGAAGTCATTGATGATGGGAAGCTGATACTTACTAACCTTAACAAAATTTTCTGGCCTGAAGAGGGATATACAAAGGGTGATCTCATTAATTATTATAAAAAGATAGGCAATTACATACTTCCCTACCTGAAGGACAGGCCTCAATCACTTCTCCGGCATCCGAACGGTATTGACGGAGAAAGCTTCTTCCAGAAGGATATGAGTGACACTGCTCCCGGCTGGCTAAATACTGTTAAATTTCAAAATGATTCCAACAGCAGGGAAGTGAATTATCTCATTTGCACCGGCAGGGATTCCCTTCTTTATATGGTTAATCTCGGCTGCATTGAGATCAATCCCTGGTTCTCACGCGTAAAAAAGATAGAAAACCCGGATTATATGGTCATCGATCTGGATCCGGAGGATATACCCTTTGAAAAAGTTGTGGAAACTGCCCTCGTGGTTAAGGAAGTTATGGATGAAGCAAAGGCAAATTGTTTCTGCAAGACTTCGGGCGCAACCGGCCTTCATATTTATGTCCCGCTGAATGCGAAATATGACTATGAAATTGCAAAGGAATTTGCTCACCTGGTTGCAAGGATTGTACACAAAAAGCTGCCTGAGATCACGAGTCTGGAAAGGAACCCTGAGAAACGCAAGGGGAAAGTATACCTGGATTACCTTCAAAACCGCATAGGTCAGACCCTTGCAGCCCCTTATAGTGTGAGACCCAGGCCGGGAGCAACGGTTGCTACTCCCCTTGAGTGGGATGAGGTTAACAAGAACCTTGATCCGGGTAAATTTACAATAAAAACCATTCACAAAAGGCTCGAAAAAATCGGCGATATTTTCCGCGGGGTGCTGGGCGAGGAGATCAATATTATTAAGTGTATAAACAACATTGAGGCCAGTGAACGGCTGAAAGCATTCTTAAAGTAGCCGTTTGAAACTGAACTGCCGGATTGTTAGCTGGTAAATAATTTTTAGTTTTACAATCCGGCAGTTTTGTAGTTATTCTTCTACTCAATCAGTTTAATTTCCACGCGCCTGTTCATTGCCCTGCCTTCAGCAGTATTATTCGACGCAACCGGTCTGGTCTTTCCTAACGGTACAATAACGAATCTGTTTCTGTTAACTCCCTGGCTTTCCAGGTAGTCTGCTACAGCTTCTGCCCTGCTTTTTGACAGCTTCATATTTGCGGCTTCTGATCCCCTGCTGTCAGTGTGGCCTTCTATCCTCCATCTGGTTTCGGGATTACTCTTCATCGCTTCTGCAATCCTGTTCAGCTGATCATATGCGGAAGGAAGCAGGTCAGATTTACCCGTTTCAAAGTTTGTATCACCGCTAAGTATAATCTTCTTGGTTATTGTTACCTTTTCTTTTTCAATAGGACACCCATTATTATCCACCTGGACGCCGCTGGGGGTGTTAGGGCATTTATCCAGGTAATCCGGCACTCCGTCACCATCACTATCCAATGGGCAGCCTTTACCGTCAACCTTGGCTTCTTTCGGTGTATTCGGGCATTTATCCAGATAATCAGGGACCCCGTCACCATCGCTGTCCAGTGGGCAGCCGTTTGAATCCACCTGTACGTTCCCTGGTGTATTGGGACATTTGTCAATATAGTCAGGCACTCCGTCGCCATCTGAATCCAGCGGACAGCCGTCCTTATCGACCCTGACACCTCTGGGGGTATCGGGGCATTTATCCAGGTAATCTGGCACGCCGTCATTATCGGAATCCAGCGGACAGCCGAATGCATCCACCTTTACTCCTGGCGGAGTATTCGGGCACTGGTCCTTTGAATCTTCCACCCCATCGCCGTCGCTGTCTATCCTGGTAAAGAAAGAGTATGAAAATCCTATCATTCCGTGCAGCATCAGATCATTATTGCCCTTGGCAACAACATCATCCCAGTTATCATTTGGGCTGAACTGGACTCCTGCGCTGATATTGAGACTGATGGCGTCTGATAGAAGTGTATGAATTCCCAGTTCCCCGTGAAAATCTACTTCATTTCTTTTATACACGCCTAAAGCGTTTCCACGCAGCCGGTTCCTGTTTTCATCGCGGGGATCAAACCATGCATATGAGGCTCCTGCAAATACGTACGGGAACACCATATTAACTATGGAAAACGTGTAGGTAGCGCCTCCACCTATGCTCGTGATAGTAGTTCTGAATTTATCGGGTGTCCTGCTGGCGTCTCTTCCCGCCACATATCCACCCATTCCAAAAGCCCTGAGTCCAAATATCCCTTTTGAATCTGTAGGAAAGAAATACTCAAGTGACACTCTTCCAATGATATCCGGTTTTAGTTTACTATAATCAGTTAACCCAAGAGTTACACCGCCATCAACTCCAAACATAAGAGTACCGGAAAAAGCATGTCCGCGGCTTGCTGCTACTCTTTGCTGAGGATGGATTCCATCACTGAACATCAAAAGAAAAGTTAAAGTAAAATACAATATAATTATTCTCATTTTTCCTCCTTTTACTCGTAGCTCACCTGGTTAAGCATTTAATATAATTTATTCGTGCAAAGTTTCAATCAAAGAATAAATGCCCGGGAGTAAAGGTTTCAGCAGTAAAAAAGAGGAATTCAGGGGATTTTATGGATATAAGACAAGACGGAATGAAATATAAGTATATGGCAGATATGACCGGACCGCCTTATGCGGCAGTCCGGCCTGAAGTTTATTCTTTATCAAGAATTACGATTTTTTCAATTACGTCACCCTGGCGGATCTGGTCGATTACATCCAATCCATCCACGACTTTACCAAAGCAGGTATGCTTGCGGTCGAGGTGTGCCGTATTTTCCCTGCCGTGACAGATAAAAAACTGTGATCCGCCCGTATCCTTACCTGCATGAGCCATTGAAAGGACTCCGCGGTCATGATACTGGTTACCGCCTGAAGTTTCACATTTGATTGTGTAACCCGGGCCTCCGGTACCGTTACCCTTAGGGCATCCCCCCTGGATCACGAAATTAGGTATTACACGGTGAAACGTAAGTCCGTTATAGAATCCTTTTTCAGACAAGCTTATAAAATTCTTTACAGTATTTGGAGCGTCTTTCTCGTAAAATTCCACTTTCATTACACCCTTTGCGGTGTGGATTTCTGCTGTTTTCATAAATTCCTTTTAATAATTTTAATAATAATTCTTAAACCAGCGGAATAAGAAGTGTGTGAATCTGATTTCACACCGTATGTAAACGGGATAATATCCCTCCGCAGTAAAACAGTATAAAATAACTCAAAATTCCCAAAAAGCAAAATATAAAGGGGTTAAAATGCCCCAGTAAAAGAAGAAGAATATCTTAACAGAAATGCAGCCAATGAGTTTTTAGCGATGGGAAAAACAAATGAGGCAGTGCATGGCACTGCCTCATTGTAAGCTATTAACCAGGTAAGTTATTTCATCAGGAGCATTTTCCTGACCAAATTAACATTGTTACCCTGCAGGTGACAGAGGTAAATTCCTGAGGCAAGGTTTCCGGCTTGGAAATGAACAGTGTATACACCGGGTGTAAACTGATCATTTGCCAGCACCGCAATTTCCTTACCAAGTATATCATATACCTTCAATGAATACTGTCCTGCCGATGGTATGCTGAACTGTATTGCAGTTGAAGGATTGAACGGATTAGGATAATTCTGCTTCAGTTCAAAGCTCGTGGGGATTTCTTTTTTACCCGTTTTTACGTCAGTTAAACTGCTGATACTCAGGTAAATTGCACCGTCACCGGTCCCGACAAAAAGTCCGCCGGTTACCGGGTTGACTGCCACTGAACTTACACCTAAACCAGCCATACCCATTGCATTCCAGCTGCCTGAATTTGCTGAAGAAGCAAATACACCGCCGGCCCATGAGCTGAGGTATACATTGTCACTGGCATCCACGGTTATTGAGTAGATGAACATTGAGGTAAGCCCGCTGTTAACTTTTGTCCAGGTATTGCCGCCATTAGCAGAAGTGTATACACCGTCGCCATAGGTTCCGGCATATACTGTTCCTGTTGAAGTAACACCCAGGGCCCAGATGAAATTGTATCCTGCATTGAGGTTTGTCCAGTTTGTACCATGGTCATTTGATTCGAATACACCCGCACCAAAGGTTCCGGCATACAGTTCACCACTGTTGCTGATAGCAAGAGCGTGTACAGCCAGATTGCTGAGACCCTTATTTATCTCTGTCCAGCTGCTGCCGTTATTAGTTGACTTAAATATGCCTGTACCCCATGTACCTGCATACAGAACGTTTGTGTTTGGTTCTATGGCCATGGAACGTACATCTTTCCCCTGAAGACCGGCTTCCTCCCAGGTTGCACCATTATCTGCGGAACGGAATATACCTCTTTCTGTTCCCGCAAATATGCTGCCGCTTGAGTTAACCACTATCGACCAGATAAATCCCGTTTTCATACCTGAATTAATTATATTCCAGGTTTTACCATTGTCAGTAGTCTTATAGATCTTACCGCCCCATGTACCTGCAAGTACATTGCCTGAATTATCCACGGTCAGCTTCCAGACCATTTCTCCAGCGGTAAAATCAGTAACATGCTGCCAGTTACCACTGCCGGTTTGACCTGAACCGCCAGTATTACCTGAACCGGCATTACCGTTTATGGTGATCAGTACCTTAGCATAATCGTCTTCTGTACTGATTCCGTTGCCAGGAGTAGAATCCGGATCATTTTCAACTGCAGCGGTGATTTCAGCTATATTGTTAATTTTCTTTTCTGAGGGAATATTACCAATAAACTTAGAGTGGTTAAACTGGCCTGCCCCTGTAACTGACTTTGCAATCATCTGGCCGTTTACCACGCCTGCTGCAAAGTTTACATCTGCAAAAGGAGCCAGTATTGAACCTCTCACATCTATTCCCTGAATAGTGAGTTTGGTAGCCTGGTAGAAGTTATAAAGCACATTAGAGATGTCCGTGCCATTAACTGTCAATCCGCCCGTCCAGCTCACTTCTGTTCCGGAGATATTAACAAGCACAACAGCGCCATTTGGAACATTTATAGCAACACTATTGGCGTTCGAAAGATCAGATCCTGAAACACTAAATACGTTCAATAATGGAGTAGAACCGGTTAAAGTTAAGCCGCCCCATTCCATTTTTGTTGTTCCATTTACAGTATTTCCTGCCAGTTGGGTCGAAAGATTACGCAGATAGGTTTTTGCCGCATCGAAATCAATTGGAGTACCCTGTTTCAGAGTCCCTTCAATACTAACACCTGGCTGCGGCAGGTTTGTTGAATTTCCATAAACAACGTTTCCATTATAAACTGCACCGCTGGTATAAGTGAGATTACGTCCAACGATAAGTACGTCGGATGGTGCAGTACCGGTCAGCTGATCCCCTACGCTGTAGTAGGAAAGTGTTGCATCGCGGCCAACGGCTACCCGGCCCTGCGTATCTGCTGAAGGCTGTGTGAGGTCTTCCAGCACAAAAAGGTTGAAACCTGAGGCAACGCCAAGGTCTACCGTACTGGTGGTAAGCGTACCCGCATTCACCTTTACAGTAATATCCAGGGTGGCGCTTGCACCGTTGGCAAGGTTACCTACTGTCCATACTCCCGTCGTATTATTATAGCTCCCGGCTGAGGGTGCAGCAGATACGAAATCCAATCCCTGAGGCAGCAGATCAGTTACTGCAACTCCTGTTGCATTGGCAGGACCGTTGTTGGTCACTGTAATTCTGTAAGTAACATTATCGCCATTTTGGGGATTTGAATTATTCACGGTTTTGGTCAGGCTAAGGTCTGCTTTTACATCCTGCTGAACCACATACATACCTGCATCAACAGAATTGTCGGTCTCTCCTGCTGTAAGAGTATAGCATCCTGTAAAACCGGTATTAAGATCAGCATCTGAGTCAGTTTCATCTGTGCCCTGGCCTGCTGCGTCTTTAGTAGTGAAAGTATAATTAGCAGGCAGATTGAATTTGACCTTATAGTCACCCGGGGTCAGATCTGTAAAAGAATAGATGCCGTTGGAATTGGTTGTTGTACTTTTTATAGCAGTATTACCGCTGCAGTTATAAAGTTCAACTGTAACACCGGATAAACCGGGTTCGCCTGCATCCTGTACGCCATTTTTATTTAAATCATTCCATACGAGATTACCAATAGCAGCCTTTTCCACAGGTTTCACGTATATACCTGCATCGGCAGTATTGTTAGTCTGTCCTGCTGTCAAAGTATAGCAGGCTGTAAAACCTGATGTCAGATCAGCGTCTGAATCCTTTGAGTCGTCACTTCCCGCATTCATTTGCGTAAAAATGTAATTGGCAGGAAGTACAAATTTGATTTTGTAGTCACCAGCATTCAGGCCGGTAAAGTGATATAAACCGCTTGCATCGGTCTGCACTTCGGCAATTACCTGGCTTCCGCTGCAATTATAGAGCTGAACAGTAACCCCGGCAACTCCAGGCTCACCTGAATCCTGAATTCCGTCCTTATCCGTATCCAGCCATACTTTGTCCCCGATTGAAGCTGGCTGAGCAGGGCATGTCAGAAAACCATTATTGGTTGTACCATTGTCAAAATTTTCATTAATGGCAGTGGCAGCATCATTAATGTCACTGAAGCTGTAAGAGGTTGTTCCACCGCCAATTGCAGTATTTGCTATTGCCAGAAACTGTGAAACTGTTTTCCCCTTAAATGTTCCGGAAGTTATGACGAGATCCTTAAGTTTAAGGACATTGGTACCTGTACTGCCAAAATCATCAAAATACACGTTCAGTGTCAGTGCTACTACCTGTCCGGCCAGTACTCCGGCGCTGGTAGAAGTAACATCTGTATAGCTGTGGTCGAAGTGATCCGAAGGACCGCCCTGTGGCAGAAAATCCTTAACTGCATTAGGTGTGGTAAGTTTGAGAGTATACTTGCCGCCGACAACAAGTCCCGTCGGGAACACGCTGGAAAAATACATATCCCTGACAGTACCAGGGTTATTTCCGCTAGCCTTGGCCCCCCATCCCCCTTGTGTAAAAGTAACAAATCCATTCAAATTACAATTTCCATTCTCCGCATATGTAGTGCTTCCTGATACCAGGAGAAGTAAGAACAAACAGCTGAATAAAAGTAATTTTGGAGTTTTCATTTTTCCCTTTTTTTGTTCGTACTTTAGCTTCAAATAAGGTACCAGAAAAAGGGATGATTTTTATGCGTTAACGCAGTGATTTAAGGCTTTTGCAATGAAAGGTATGTATCAGAATGGGATTTTGACTCATTTTAGAATAGGCAGATTCAGGTTATCTGATCCGTCTGCCCAGAACCGAAAGGAGGTGAACAAAGGGAGAAAGAGGAGGTGTATAGTTGTAATTTATATCGGCAAGGGCCCTCGCATCCAATCCTGTAGTAATAAATGAGGAGAGCAGATCTCCGTATCCGGTGGCCTCTTTTCCTCCCAAAAATGATGCACCCAGCACCCTGAATGTATTTTTCTCATAAATTATTTTACCGAATACGTTCTCACTGCCGGGCATTACCCTGATTATGTTGGGTGCTATTTCATGCACTGAAAGGATCCTGAAATTATGCCTGAGTGCCTCGGCAGTGCTCAATCCAACGGAAACGTAGGATTTATCAAATACCTTTACAGCGATGTTTTTGACTACAGGCTTTGCATATGCATTTCCGCCCGCGGCATTTTCACCCGCGATGTGACCATACTTTTGAGCTATTGTGGCAAGCGGGATGTAGGCCGGTTTATTGGAAGGTTTTTCGATTACTTCTATATTATCACCTGCGGCAAAAATATCCGGATCGCTCGTCCTCAGCTTATTGTCAACTTTAATTGCTCCTGTAGCTCCCAGCTCCAGTTTGCTTTTTAGGGCAAGTGCGGCATTCGGAATAAAGCCAGCGGCAACCAGCACCATGTCGGTTTCAACCCTTCTGCCTTCGTATTCAAATGCTTTTATCCTTTTAGCATCATTGAACAGCTTTAGCTCGGAAATATTGCCTATGAACTGCACTCCGTGATCCTTCAGGACCACCGATAAAAGGTGCTGTATTTCAACTTCAGCAGAACCCATGGGCAGAGATTCTTTGTCTGCCAGGGTAACACTGCATCCGATATGGCTGAGAGAATCGGCCAGTTCCAGTCCTATATAACCGGAACCGATAATAAGCGCCGACTTAGGAGACCTTTCCTTTATATACATCCTTAGAGATATAAGGTCGCGTATATTCTTCAGATGGAAAACATTTTCAGCATCACCCGGCAGCCATGGGATTTTTCTGGCCGTAGAACCTGTTGCAAGAACGAGTTTATCGTAGTTAAAATCTTTAAGCCTGTTTTCAGCAAGATCCCTGACCCTGACACACTTTTCCCTTCTGTTGATTTCTTCAACCCTGTGCCGGATATATACCTTCGCCCCTTTATCTGCCTCAAAGGTTTCAGGAGTATAGAATACGATATTCTTATAACAGCAGATATCCTGTGATACGACGTATGGCATTTCACACGTGCCGGTTGATATAAACTCCCCTTCCTCAAACATAATAATTCCTGCATCGGGATTCGTCCTCCTGGCTTTTGCAGCAGCAGCAGGCCCGGCAGCATTTCCACCTACTACTATTATGTTTTTCGGTTTATACATCTTTTCTGGTTTATTGGGAAAATGAGTAACTCAAATTTAGCAAATTCGGACAAAATAACAGCTTGCGATTTTCATATTTTTTAAGAACTCAGGGCAGTCGGGAGATCCCAGGATCTCAATCCAGGGGGATACTTTGCAAATTAACATTAATTTCAACTTCCTGCCTTTTGCCTTACTCGATCCATCTTTCAGATCCGATGCAGATCTTCACCTGTCTGCAAATTCACCCTGCATTGACGCCGGTAATCCTGCTCCTGAATTCAGGGATACAGATAACAGCCGTAATGATCAGGGTGCTTTTGGAGGCCTGCTGGGCGACTGGTAGTAAGGCCTACTTAGTCTTAAAGGCACATATAAGCGGCACGCCTTCAAAACCGAAGTTCCTGCGCAGCGCCTTCTCCAGGTATCTTTTATAGTTATCAGGAATATATTTAGGCTCATTGGAAAAGAACAGGAATATGGGATAATTTTCACCCGCCTGCGTAATATACTTTATTTTCACTTCCTTTCCGGTAGGAGTAGATGGCGGAGGGAAGTTTGCAATTTCTTCGAGCATCACGTTGTTCAATGTACTTGTGGAAATCTTCTTCTTTCTCTCTTCATGCACCTTTTTGCACATTTCAATTAAATTATATATCCTTTGTTTGGTGAGGGCAGAAATAAAGGTCATAGGGATATAATCTATTGAACCCATTTTGCTTTTGATCTCATCCTGATAACGCTTAGCCGTGTTCGAATCCTTTTCGATCAGATCCCACTTGTTCACGGCCAGTATGATACCCTTCCTGCGGGCTATGGCTTCATCAATAATCTTCTGATCCTGCTTCTCGAGTCCGTTTGATGAATCGAGCATAACAATTGCTACGTCGCATTCACTGAGTGCTTTCATGGTACGGACCATTGAATAGAACTCAATGCTCTCTTTTATCTTGGTTTTTCTCCTCAGACCCGCAGTATCCACAAGCACAAATTCTTCGCCATAATATTTAAGCACGGAATCCAGACTGTCCCTGGTAGTTCCGGGTATATTTGTCACTATACTTCTGTCGTAGCCAAGCAGTGCGTTTGTAAGTGAAGACTTCCCTACGTTTGGCTTTCCAACAATAGCTATTCTGATCCTGGTATCTTCTCCCCTTCCACCCTCGCTGAAATCGAGTTTGGAAATGATTATATCAAGGAGATCTCCGATCTTTCTTCCTGCCATTGCAGAAATATCGAATACCTCGCTCACGCCCAGGCCATAAAACTCGCCAACATTGGGTTCATCGCGATCGGTATCCACCTTATTTACAATTAGCATCGTCTTTTTATTGGAACCGCGCAGCAGATTTGCAATTATATAATCCATGGGTGAAAGCCCCTGTTTTGCATCCACCACAAAAAGTATGAGCTCGGCTTCGGCAATGGCTATTTCAACCTGCTCCCTGATAGCTGTTTCAAACAGGTCAGGAGAATTGGGAACGTAACCACCGGTATCTATAAGGCGGAATATTTTTCCGCTCCAGTCAACTTCGCCATATTTCCTGTCGCGCGTTACACCGCTTAAGTCATCAACAATAGCCTCACTGCTGCCAGTCAGTCTGTTAAAAAAAGTCGATTTGCCAACATTTGGCCTGCCTACAATAACAACAATTGGATCTTTCATTCTTACCTGTTTTTATTTTAATTTAACCGAAAGTAAATTCTGAGGCATCATTCATGGCAGCCCCATATTACCTAATTCTTACTTGTCACTGCTTTTCTAGAAATTGTACTTCAGATTTAACTGTGGATGCAGGTCAAGCATACCAACCATATTAACCTGTTTTAATTCCATGTTAACGGCCAGACTCTTATTATACCTGCTGGCGCTCCAGGCCGCATCAAGTGCGCTTAAAAAATGATTCACCACCAGTACCACCACAGCCCTTGATGAATATTTATAATAGGTATCATCCGGTTTTATGTGCATTCTGGCATAATCCAGCATCTGCTGAGGAAGATTATTCAGGTATTCCGCAGTATTCGGATCACTCTGAGCCCAGCCATGATTGAACTGATGATATTTACCAATCAGCTCATAATACTGCTGGTCACCGTAGGACGGAAGTACATGTGAGAACGTGGCTATCTGTCTTTCCACGCTGTTGATCTCTGAAAAATCCACTCTCTCCCAGGGCGGCTTGTTGCCGTCGGGATCTATCCGGATATTACTTTTTGCACCGGCGCTGACGTCAGCGGCAAACCTGTTGAGCCACTGCGCATATCTGACTGCACTCCAGTTTTCGTTTGCATATCTCTGGAAATCGGCCGTTGCATCCTCACCTTTCTTGTTATAATAGACTGTGGCATAGATTGCAGCAGCTTCAACTGCAAGAAAGGCCGCGGCTTTCCAGTAACTTTGGGAGTATGCTTCTCCTGCACCCGGAACTAAGAGTGAAAAAAAACCTGCCAGCAGAGGAGACTTCTTCCCTTCAATTCCTGCTGAAACAGGAGTAATATTCTTTTCATAGTTATTTAATGCTATTTTGGAATCCGCCAGCAGATTACCCGTAAATTTATTGCTGAGCGTATCTTTTTTCTGGGCAAACATACTGCCTGTAATGGACAGGATGAATATTAATGCCAGAATTCTTCTCATGATAAACTCCTATTTTTTAATTAGAAACCAAAATCAAACAAAATACCGCCATAGAACTGCCATTCCTTGCCGTACCTGATAAGCTCGTCTCTGATTATCCTGTCGGCACGGTCGAAAGCATAGGCAGCACTGAAGAAAACGCTGGTCGGGAACATATAAAATGAATTAAGTTTAAGCCTGATTTCGGCGCCGGCACCCTTTTTAAAGTCACTGACAGAAGGCATCTTACCTTCCCATGCATTACCCATATCGCCAAATACTGAAAGGAATATTTTGTCCAGGTAAAGGAATCCCATCCTGTAATCGATGTTTTTTAACAGGGGGAATCTATAAGTTAGATTCAGCCACCCGAGGTGTTTCCCGCTGACGGCGTAGAACGGATAGCTCTTCATGCCTACAAGTCCGCCCAGATAAAAGTCAAAGAAATCCGTAGTGTCAGGCATGCTGTTCAGTATAGAGGCTCCTCTGAACTGTGCCGTAAGCGTATGGCCCTTCCATAGAGGCATATGCTCCTTCCAGTTGAGTTCTACCCTCTGGAAATCAAAATTGTCATAAAGTGATTTCAGTATGCCGTCTTCAACCGTATATTTGTTGTTGATATTAAACTTATTGAACTCATAGTTATACTGCAGCTCAACTTCCCTGCCTATAGGATTGATATCCGAATCGATATAAGGGAGATCTATTTCATGCCTGAATTTTACCTGGAAGTTTCTTCCGATCAGGTAAGTATCGTTCGATTTCTGCACCAGCATGTCCGTTGTACCAGGGTAGATAAAGCTCCCGAGAGTACTGGTATAAGTGCTGTATATAAACCTGAATTCAACCTCATTACCCCGGGCAAATATTCTGTGTTTTGCGGCCAGGTCCATTTCAAACAAATTATAAGTAACGTCAATGGGCATTTTTTCATTTGTGTATTCATCCAATATCAGATCGGTATTCGCGGCCCTTGTTACATTATACAGTTCCAGTGAGAGTTCAGGCTTTATTCCAAGTCCGAAAAGTATTGGAAGCTTATTCCTGTAATTAAAATTGAGGAACAGGTCACGTTCCAGTTTTTTGTTTATTGAGGCACCTGCAAAAAAGGAAAACCGGTCAAGCATGTCGCTTGAAGTAACATAAACACCCGGTTTTATTTTGTCTGCCACTTTGTTTGAAGTCGTATAGTTGTCGTACCTGATGAACGGGAAAAAGGTGACTTTTGTAAAAGAGCCCTTGTATTTTTCGCTTTCTGTGTCGGGCAGTTTGTTATCGTCATACTCAATAAGATTGTTAATCCCGAAATTGTGTATATCTCCATTGGATTTATCAGCACTCAAAGGAGGGTTATCCAGTTTCTGGTATCTTTTCAAAGGGTCAACTTTTTTCTGTTCATCCCTGTTAATAAAGAATATCTTGTAACCTGTGGAAACATACCCGGCATAAGCGATATCCCCGTTTGCATTAACAGCCGGCATAAAAGCGCCGCCGGTAACATTAGTGAGCTGTTCGCTCTCCTTTGTCTTCAGATCGAGTGAATAGAGGTTAAATATCCCGCTTTCATCACTGCTGTAATAGAGCTTGCCGTCTTTGCCAAAATAAGGGTTGCGCTCATCGGCCTTGGTCTGAATAAGATAACCAAAACCTGATCCGTCAGGTTTTACGGCGGCAATGTCCCTTCCGTTTGAATAAGAATAATCAAAGGCAATCAGCTGATCGTCGTTGGAGAATTTAGGATTATATACCTGTTCGCCGTTTTCAAAAAAAGTAAGGCGCTTAAAGCTGCTGCCTGTGATATCAACAATTCCTATATTTGAAGTTCCATCCTTCTGGAAAACAAAGGCTATTTTGCTACCGTCATTTGAAGTAAAAGGCTGGGTAGTCCTTAATCCGTGTGTTATCCTTTTTTCCTCCTTGCTATCCAGGTCATAAATGTAAAGATCATGAATATTTGTCCATGATGGATTATCTTCGCTCAGTTTGGCATAAACTATCTTATTTTGTCCGTGAATCCAGCTGACTGCTGACCTTACATTTGCGGTTATCATTTTTTCTTCTTTTGTGTTCATGTCATACATGTACACGTTGGAGGGGCTGAAATAATCTCCTCCCTTGTTGGAGATGTAAATTATTTTCGTGCCGTCTTCAGAAAACACCGGATAGAAATTTCCAAATCCGGTTTCAGCAACAGCATTGCCGGTAACCTGATTTGTTTTTACATCCGCAATCCTTTTACTGTAATCCTTTGTAATATAATCTTTCCATTCATCATAGACCTCGTCACCCGACTTTCCAAGCACATCCTTAAATGCAGCATCGATTGTAAAATTTTTCAAGCTGCCAAGAGCCTGACTGATCCTCCTGAGTTTATCTTCACCATACTTTTGTGCAATATACTTTGTAAGTGCAAAACCTGAATTATAAACAGATTCGTTACCGAGACTAGTCTTGCTGAATTCCCCCATCTGATTCCATGTCAGCATATTGCCGTCAAGTGCGTAGCTGCGCAGTATCATATCCCTGTGGGAATCCCAGTTATCGTAGTTAAATTCCTTTCTCATATACTGTGCAGTTCCTTCGGCAAACCAGGCAGGAACGTTTATTGTTGCCAGAGGATACGAGGCAATGACATTGGGGAAACCATAAAGTATATCGGGTCTGCGTTTGTCCTCATAATTTAAAAACTGAAGATATACAGCAGGCAGTGTTCTTCCCAGTTTCAGCGAGGCCTGTATCTGAACCATGTGAGTAAACTCATGTGAGATAACGTTTCTCAGCCAGTTGTGTGAGCCTCTCAGGTCAAAATCGAGCGCTGATGACCAGATTTCTATCTTATTATCGAAAAAGTAAGTGGCACCATTCGAATAATCGTCTATATCCTTTACTACAAAATGAACGGTTTCCGGTTCATACTGGTAAAGTGAGGTAATGGGTTCCCAGACTTCATCTGCTATCTTAAGGATAGCACGTGCGGTTCTTTCCGTTTCTTCGTGATAATGGACCTGAACGTGTTTCCCCTTGAGCGTCAGCCAGTTTAATTCCGGGTGGAACTCTGTGAACTGAGCCAATGAAACTCTGCTGAATAAAATAACGAGGCCGAGTATAATCCCAAAAAATCTTTTCATTTGAGTATAATTTAAGTGAATAACTAAACTATTTAAGAATTATGAAAATGAGGTCCCAATCTAAAAATATTACCGGAATCAAACAGCAGGATAATTTGTACCTGTTAAGCATACCATGAAAATATGAGGATTCCCTGGATCCATAATACAGGACCCAGGGAAAATATAATTTCAACCGGGAACAGAAAAACCGGGATGATTTTATTTAATCACGGCTATTTTAATAGTGCTGTTTTCCGATTTACCGGTCACCCCGGTAGCTTCAATTCTTGCATAATAAACCCCGCTCTGAACGGAGCCGACATTCCAGACAGTTTCGTTGTCGAATCCGCCGCGGGCGTTGTCGCTTAGCTCCGCAACAAGGTCTCCCGCCAGATCAAAGATCCTGATGTTTATCTTAGCATCTTCGGATACAAAATATCTGATGTTTGTCTGTCCGCCGTAAACCGGGTTAGGCCAGTTATATGCCCTCTCTTTGGGCATGAAAGCTGTTTGACGGTTTGTATATGCAGCCTGGCCTGCAAACGATGTATTCGTATTACTGCCATTTTCATCTGCCCAGTATAAAGTGCCTTCCGATCTGTCGATGGTCCAGGAATAGAAATAATTAGTTGCTGTAACTAAAGCAAGGGCAATCTTTCCTGCGAAATTAAACAGCACGGGATTTCCGCTTAGGCGTGCTCCTGAAGAAACCGGAAATCCGGATATGATTTTGCCCGTTGTTCCGTTAATCCCCATTACCCTGCCATCCCTGGTTGCGGCAACTACTTCAGTATAATTGCTGCCCTGTGCGGCATATAAAAGCGGGGTTGCAGTAAAGACACTATCCAGCGGATCCTTAACCGGAAAGTTATCGGCAGAAGCTCCCTGCAGGTTACGTGCTTCGATATATTTACCGTGTGAGAAGACTATATAGTTTTCACCATCCTGCCTGATGTCGCCAACAGAAAAAGATGGAACAGTATCAGTTCCGCCCAGGTCTATCTGCTTCAACAGGCTCTCGCCTGAAACAACTGAAAACAGGTTGTTCTCACTAAGAACAACATCTACATAATTCCCGTTTCTGTCTTTTGTCAGTACTAATTTACGTACAGGAAATGCAATGGTAAATTCCTTCCGCAGCGGGTCAGAAACCCTGTAAACCGGCCTGTTATCCAGGCCTATGGTCCTGTATACTACCGAATAGCTTATTCCGTCTGCAGCAATGCTTACTATTGCTTCACCAGGCTGACTAAGGCTTTCTTCTTTTATAAGGACAGGATTGGCCGAGGGAAGCTCTCCCGGTGTAAAGAACAGTATACGGCCCTTTTCAGTGCCGACTAAGATCTGTGCCTGTCCGCCGGCATTTGCAGTAATTACAGGAACAGCCGTAATCTTTTCGGCAATAGTCTGAGAACCCGTAAACTTTGCTGTACCGTTATTCATGTAAACATTAAGTTTGTTTGAATCGGCACCAACAACATACTCAGTATTATTGATGGTAACCGCAGCAGGCTTAAAGATCGAAAAACCGGAAACTGAATCGGTTATGTTCCCTTTATTATCAAACCTGAGCAAAGTTCTGCCTGAAACTGCAAAACGGCTTCCGGCACCGGTTGGAACCGTAAGATTCTTTATTATTCCATTGGAAGAAATTTTTGCCGAAGCCAATGGCTTAAGCAGTGAATCGCCAAAGCTGAGGCTAAAAGTCATTCTGTTTGCAATATCCGAAAAACCGCTCATTGTAATAAGACTGCTGGCGCCTGTATTGGTCAAAGCAGAAGGCTGCGTATCCCATGAGAACCTGTTCTTATAAAGCTTTGCGGGATTGGACTTATACCAGAAATCCTGATCGGTTCCCTCTCCAATTACCTCATCACCAAAAACTGTAAGAAATTTTTCCCCTATATCCTGTACTCCGTCTGCTTCTTCAACATCCACACCGCGTCTGAACTTGTCCGTATTTATCTGGTTGGATGCAATTTTCTCATTTATAACTTTATCATCAATATGCCAGATTACTATACCGTTACCCGGTACAGCCCAGTCATATTCATCAACTTTTATAACAACACCGCTGATGGAATCAGCGCTGTAATAATAGAACCCCGTAGTGTCCCTGGGAAATACTTTGGTCAGAGTATCTGTTCCCGTAACATAGGTTACAACCGCACCGTTTTTCTGTGCATCTCTTGCCCTGTTTTCAACCAGATAGTATTCCGAAGAGTTGATTGGTATCTTAACTATTACCGTGTCACTAAGTCCTGCGGCCCTTAAGGCCGTCAGATTAACCGGTCTGTTTTCCGTATTATTCAATACTACCGGTTCGGCCCAACCAAGCCTGATCTTCTCCCAGGGAGAGGGTTCAGGCGGAAACAGGCCGCTGTAGGTAAAGATTGCCTGTCCATCCATTAAACCAAAACGGCCAATTGCACTTAAACCTGTCTTTGTGTCAAACAGATCGGGAAGTCCGATATGACTGCCGATGTTTGCCGCAATGAGTCCGTTTATGGATATCTGCAGCAGGTTTACGGCATCGGTAATATCTTTTATTTCCCTGCTTTCAGTTTCCGGAACAATCATGGAATTGTATTTGCCTTCCCTGTTAAGGGGCATTCCGGAAAGATCGGTTAAAGTACTCCTGATCTGGGCGTCACCCAGATATACCGAAGGCAGATCCCTTTCATTCCCGAAGCTGCCTGGCAGCGTAACATCCCGGCCTACTCCCGCATGAAAGATGGTAAAAACATCATATGAACTGAAATTAATGCCGGGATATGCGGCTTTAACTTTAGTCCATACTTCACTTGCAAAAGCACTAAGAGGACTCAAATCCTGCGAGTTGCCTGCCGGCGAATAGTCGCGCATTTTCTTTGAAACCGTAAAAGTATCAGGAAGGACATTATAGGTAATATTAAGTTTACCGTTGGAAACCGTCCTGAAGTAGTTTTTTGCAAACTCCAGGTGGAGGGCAAAATAATTTTTATCATGAGGCAGCGGATCAAGAATCCTGGTGCCGTAGTTTGTGCTGTACATGGTTCCAAACTTACCGTTGCCCACGGTTGCCGCATCTTCAGGTTTTTCTACCTGAAAATCGACCATTACCGCCAGAATCCTCAATGAATCGGGCGACTTTTTAACATCAGGAACAGTATTTTTATACAGACTGCTCCTTACATTAAATGTTTGGGCAGATAGACTGCCCAAACATATAACAGATATCAGGAATACGAATATTTTTTTCTGCATTTATTTAAATCCCGCGAGGTAAACCTTTATTTTGTGAAGGAGCTGATCCCCAGCCTATTAGCAGTGTGAATCTTAATGTATCTGACAGCGGATGGTTTTCACCGCCCTTAAATACTGAAGTTGTAATGTAGCTGAAGTCAAAACCATACATATCATAACGGATTCCGGCTCCCAGGGTCACAAACTTTCTGTTACCATAGTTAGGATCTTCATAGAAGAAACCAGACCTGATTGCAAACTGATAATCGCCCGGCTGACCATAGACGTATTCAAGTCCCATTGACGAAACCACGCTCTTCAGTTCTTCACTCATAGGCTGATCGCCCCATGATGTAAACATAGCCTTATAGAAGTCGTCTTTTACTGCCTTATGGCTTACTAGCAGTTTGCTGAAGTCGAGTGTGTAGATCAATGAATTGTATTCATCGTCCATAATCTTATAAGCAAACCCAAGGCGGAAGTTGGTAGGAATGGGATCTGCCTGATCCTTATTGATGTAATAGATCTTTGGGCCGATGTTGCTGATATTAACACCCACGCTGAACCTGTTGCCTATGTCTTCACCCGTAAAAGGAATTTCCAGGCTTCTTGGCCTCCACATTGCAGCAAGGTCAAAACTGACAGTTGTTGCACTGCCATCGCCCAGCTGTTCACCGACTTTCATCTCTCCTGAAAGTCTGCTGTGGATCAACCTGAAGTTCAATCCCAGGCCCCAATCGGGTGAAAGTTTGGTTGCATAACCGAGTGTCAGGGCGGCGTCGAACGAATGGAAACGGCCAAGTTCTGTCGGGTCGGTTTCACCTGTTCTGACAAATTCGCCGAAGTTCATATAAGTAATGCTTGAGGTAATGCTTCCGTCAAGCTCAGGTATATATTGCCTGTATGTGAGATAATCGTAGAACAGATCCAGCTTGAACTGAGGCAGCCAGTTACTGTGTGTAATGCTCAGTTCGGTACCGCTAAGGAACGCAATACCGGCAGGATTCCAGAAAATTGCAGCCGAGTTATCAGCCAAACCTGAACCTGATTCACCTATACCGCCGGCTCTTGAATCAGGAGCAAGCAGAAGGAATGGTACAGCAGTCTCGCCACCCTGTGCAAATGTAGTTCTGCTTATCCCTAAAATTACTGCACAAAGCAGTACGAGCCTTGAAATGACTTTCATCTTTTCCTCCAGAAAATAATTTATTCTAATACTTACTTTCTTATTGTTTTATGGTTATTTATATACTTATATGAATAAGTCCGGTTTATTATCTTACTACTGCCAGTTTTCCAAGGACTTCCTGCTTAAACTGGTCGTCTGTACTTTTTACTATTATTTTATAAAGATATACACCATTGGCAAGCATATTGCCATCGTGGTCCCTGCCATCCCAGTCTATCCTTACAAAAGCGTCACTATTATTGAAATTTTCGATTTCCTTAATCATCCTTCCTGCAACAGTATATACTTTTATCTTAATATCAACAGGTTTACTGTATTGATTCCGCTGGAAGGTAAATGTAGTACTTGAGCTAAATGGGTTAGGGTAATTAAGAACGTCGCGGATAACCAGGTCACTTCCGTCAACTACAGTAAAGTTCTCTTCGGCTGTAGATGAATTATTGAAAATATCCCATGCCCTAACCTGTATCTTATAATCTCCAAATTCAAGACCATTAAATTTATACGTGGCAACACCCGTTTTGCCCCCCGCATTCATATCCCCGACAAAGGTATTTGAAAGGTCAATCGGGGAGTTTTCGTTGCCGTTTAATATTGCCGTTATCTTGTGTCCAATTCCCGTACCGGTAGTGTTCAGGCCAGTTTCATCCGAAAGTTTTACATCCAGGACAGAATTAGGGTTTACCAGGTAAGCAGCACCCGCAGGGGCACCGTCAAAGGAAATATTTATCTGGGGACCCTTGTTATCATTTACTATGCTTGAATCTGTCCCGCCTACAATAATATTTTTCGTAAAACCGACGCCGTCTGCATTATTACTGGATACATAGGCAACTACTTTGCCATTCTTGTTTTCATATGAAATATCCTTAGGAACCATAAACTCGGTCGAGAACCGCCCGTTGGTTATTGACACTCTTCCGCGGAAGAGCAGGCCGCCCTGAACCGTAATAGGATAGTCACCCAGATCCTTGAGCGGAACCAGGCGTTCTGAATCAAATACGGTAACTACTCCGTCTCCGTTAAATCCCGTGTTTAGGCTGCCGTCGGCATTTCTTACCGAACCGTCAATTTTGGTCTTCGACAGGGCCTTAAGCTGAACAGCCTTTGCCAACGGACTATGGTTTATAGAGTCAATTGCTACAGGAGTAGAAGGCACTGAAAGGCGCAGTGTTGGATCTCCGAATAAAAGGTACTTGAGATCATTAGTCCCATTTCTTACCATCTTCATTGAGTAATAGCTTTTGCCGATAGGACGGATATAACCAGTTGAATCCTTAATAAAAAGTCTTGAATAGAAGGCCTCATTCAAAGCGGCATTCTGATCTGAAAATACTGTTCTGCAGGCAGTTAATGTTCCAATGGAACCCCCGTCCGGCTTTAACAACATGAGTTCCGTTGAACTCTGAACGCCCGGCATGTCAAACCTTCCGAAGTCACATGTTGCAGCAGTAAGGAAAAAGTACTTGTTATTTACCAGCTGGGGTATTGTAATAGCCTTGTCAAACACATATTCGTGTGCCCAGACCTCCGGATTTCCGTGGCCTACCCAGTTCATTATCAGGGTACCATCGTTAATTGCGTTGACAATTGCCTTGTTCACGTCAGGCTTCCTTCTGCCCGTTGCTGTTAAAACAGTAGGATATTCTGCCAGGTATATCTTATTCTGGTCAAAGCTGGCTGGTATGATTTCGTTAGAAAGTTTCTCTGACTGAGGGGTATGCAGATTACCTTCCCATTCCTTACTGGTATAACCGTCATCGGCAACCAGGGTTATCAGGTTTCTCCAAAGACGCGACTGTGCCGGGTCGGCAGTTTCCGACTGCCCCTGGTTCTCGTAAGCAATAATCTTGTTTACGCTGTTTGCCGCTTCCTCGGGAGTAGTTACAGTAATGCGTCCGATTGCAAGATCTACAATATCGTCATCCCCTGAAACCAGTGTATAAAAATCATCTGAAGCATAGGAATCCATATATCTGAAAGATTCGGCGGATTCATATGGAATTACGAAATTCTGATTTTTCCCTTCCACATTTTTATAATCATAATCACCGTCACCAAACAACAAAACGTATTCCGGCTTTACTGACCAGTTATCGTATGCATATTTAATATAATTCCTTATGGCACTGACATCGGTCATTCCGCATGAAAATTCGTTATATATCTGACTGACATCCGTTACCACTGTAGACATCTTAAATCTGGACTGGCTTTCCCTGTATGACTTCAGCCTGTTGGCCTCATCCAAAAAGTTTTTATGCGTAATTATTATAAATTTCCCCTGTGAAGCGCTGCCATGCAGGTTAGAATTGCCCATCTCCACAAACCCGGACGGGGATTTATATGCATTCGGGGAAACTGCCAGATACTTTGACAGGTTTTTTCTTACTGTATTTGCCCTGAACGTACATTCACCACCGTTGACGGCGGCTCCGGAGACAAGACTCACATCGGCATAGTTGGAAACATTAAATACCTTAATATCACTGGTGCTGAATCCATTCAGCTTAAATTCCACTACGCCGTTCATGTCGGCAGAGAAAAACATCAGCTGGTCGCTCAGAGCCTGCATCTGTCTGGTATAATATATTTCAAAATAATCAAGATATCCGTCAGACACCGATCCAGGATATGGTTTGTAAGTAAATTTCAGCACACTTTTATCATCCGGCAGCGCCGACTGATATGAAGCGCTGTCAACCAGGTTATCGAAATTTTCATTTTGCGGTTCCTCCATCTGGCCTACCCCGACACCGGTAAGATACCCGCTGTAAATCGGTGTGGAATTCTCCTGTATGGAAAATGTAGCAGTATATTCGGATTTATTCACCAGGCTGAATTTATATCTTACCCTGGATCCAGGAACTATTCCGGTCAGGCTGGTCATATAAGGCCTGCTGGGTGTAATTTCAGAGAACTGATCACCCAGATAATACCTGCCGCTGCTGAGCAGTTTATATTTATCTTCCTGCCAGGATGCAAAAGCCTGCGTGGTGTTCTGCACCAGATCCGGGGCCTGCTGCAGACTTGCAGTTTCCCTGGTTCTTTTTGCCGTTCCGTTACCGAACGTAAGCCAATAATAATTACTTTTTGAATATGTATGATAATTCCTTACAACCTGTCCCCTCAGAGAATCGACATCCCAGAAACTTATGCCCCTTCCGTAAAATAAGATATAGTCCCCTTCATTGAACTTTCCGTCATCCTGGGGCTTGTACAGATAGGTAGCATTTTCCACCAGATCGTCGGGTCTTGGTGCTGAAACAGTTTCAGGCAGTACTTTTCCGCCGTTATTGTAAATCTTTATTGTTTTCGGGTCCACGGTCGCCGGATTGATACCAATTGACGTGAGAATAGCGGGTGTTAATTTGTATATCCCTTCGTCGGGAGCTTCAAATCTGAACCACCTGCCGGCAGCCAGTACGCTGTTGGCTATAGTTTTCTTTAATCTGGTATTCCTGCTGATCCAGTTTTTGGCAACATCATAATTAAGTACTATTCCATCCAGGAGTCCGTCGCTTATTTTATTCTGTGCCAGGCTTTTAGCAGCAGCAAAATTGACTCTTACTACAATCCTTTTGTAAAGTCTTATTACACCCCTCTGAACATCGTACTGAACCGGTGACAGGTTTACAACCTGCATCGGCAGATCTCTGGTAAGGCCATAATCTCCAAATGAAGCAATATCGCCCGCCTGGTAAGTATTATAATTTTCGCTTAGCTTATAGACATCGGTAAGGAGGCCATCATTTAATCTTTGTGTGGCAACAGGAGCAATCCGGCCCTGAATTTCCCTATAGTCCGATGAAACCACCTGAATTGTGTTTCCGAATTCTCCAGGCACACCTATGCTAAATCTTCTTACAGGAATTGCAGGCATACCCGTTTTTTCAGGTGAAAATATGGCTCCTTCAAGAACCCTGATTTTCTTATAAACCTGATTATCGATAGTAACATCGGAAGTATCTGTATAAACGGGAGTGTACTCCAGAAGGAGATAACTGCTGTTTGATGTGATAATTTTAATATCCTGGCCGGCCAGTAAAGGCGTACTGAAGATAATAAAAAAGAGTATAGCTATAGAGTATTTGCTTTTCATGCTTAATAATGTAGCCATTTACCGAAATGAGTAATCAAATCAGCAGGCTGATCAAAATAGTTTAAAATTTTCCGATTTTGAAAAAATGCACATTAAAAAGTAGCAAAAACTCTATAAATTTCCTCATATTTTTGGAACAAATTTAAGGAACTACCGCTATCATTGTCAAGTCAATTTATTATTTTAGCAGAATTCCTACATGTAATAAAGACAGAACAATAATAAAAATCAATCAAAATTTAGCGTCAATAATAATTTTCAGGTTTCATAGGTTTTTCCGGTCTCATAGGACCCGAATATTCTCACGCTGTTTGAAATTTCCCTGAGGTGATTTATCGCGTTCCCTAACCTTTCATCCTTCAAGCTACCTTTTAAGTCCACGTAGAACATATATTGAAATGTTTTGCCCGGAATTGGACGTGACTCAATTTTTGTAAGATCAATATCCCTCAATGCGAACACGCTCAGAGCCCTGAAGAGTGAACCCGGTTCGCTTTTCAGGTCAAAACAGATCGAAGTTTTGGAGTCTTTCTCCGAAGCAGGCATTGATTTCTTAGAAATCACCAGAAAACGTGTATAATTCTTTTTTTCATTCTGAATATTGCCGCTTATGATTTTCAGCTTGTATTCCTCTGCCGCTCTTTTGCTGGCAATTGCAGCTGCAGGTTCAGCGATGGAAGCCAGCATTTTAGCAGCGCCGGCTGTATCATATACCGGAATTACGGCTGTATTTTTCAATTTATTCAGGAAACCGGAGCACTGCCCCAAAGCCTGAGGGTGAGAATAAATCTTCTTAAGCTCCTGTATCTTATATTTCCTGTTAGCAATGAGGTAATGGTGTATCTGGAGATTAAGTTCCCCAATTATGCTCATCGAATAATTAAGCAGGAGGTCATAGCTTTCAAACACGCTGCCATACAGGGAATTCTCTATAGGAACCACCCCGTAGCTTGCCGCACCGGTCTTTACCTTGTGGAAGACCGAATCGAAAGTAACTGAAGGCGACAGGGTTATATTATCCTTAAAAAACCTCTGGGAAGCCATCTCACTGTAGGCCCCCGGTTCACCCTGGTATGCAATTACCTTATTCATTCTCATCCCGCCATCAATTTAAGTAAAGAAATCAGTATCCCGGCCTTCTGCTGCAGTTCCTGCAGTCCCATATTGTTTTCAAACGTAAAATCGGCCCATTCGGATTTTTCCTCGTCAGGTATCTGGTTTTCAATCCTTTTCCTGATTTCTTTCTCCGGTATGTTCCCTCTCTCAAGCGTCCTTTTTATCTTAAACTCATCCCTGGCGGTAATAAGAACCACGTAATCAAACAATTCCTCCATTTCGGCTTCATATATTAGTGCAGCCTCAACGAATACCATGCTGTTATCCTTCAGGTACTCCTTCATCTTCTGTTTTATTATCCGGATTACCACCGGGTGAACGATGGAATTAATGAGCTTCACCTTATGCGGGTCTGAAAATACAGTTTCTGCCAGGTAGCGCGTATTGACTTCGGATCCTGCATAGGACTGCAGACCGAAAGCATCTATAATTTTTTCTCTGACTGCCGGATCGCCTGCCAGAACCTCTTTGGCCGCCCTGTCGGCACTGATGACCGGGAAGCCTTTTTCATGCAGAAAATTGCAGAATTCGGTCTTGCCTGACCCTATTCCGCCCGTAACAGCCACTTTAAGCTTTTTTGACATTCGTTAACCAATTAATTGAAAATTCATATACAATATTCAGCATTTTGCTAAAATAATCAAATAAAATGAAAAGTATTATTAACTCATTCTCTTTATGCAATCAGGATGGTTTGTTTGAGACCGGAATAATAAAAAAAGCCCTGAAGACAGTAAAATATCTTCAGGGCTTTTAATGGCGATTATTTTATCTGGCGTATGATATCTTTCTGACTTCCCTGATCACAGTAACCTTGATCTGCCCGGGATATTCCATTTCTTCCTGAATTTTCTGGGCAATATCATATGCAAGTCTGTCAGCAAAAACGTCATCTACCTTATCCTGTTCAACGACAACCCTGATTTCCCTGCCAGCCTGAATAGCGTATGTCTTTGCAACGCCTTCAAATGATTTGGCGAGGTTTTCGAGGTTTTCGAGTCTTTTAACGTAACTTTCGAGAGGTTCGCGTCTTGCACCTGGTCTGGCTCCGCTGATAGCATCCGCGGCCTGTACCAGGGCTGAGATCGGGTGTTCCATCTCAATATCTTCGTGATGGCTGCCTATGGCGTTTATCACTACAGGATGTTCTTTATACTTTTTGGCAAGGTCGTATCCCAGTAGGGCGTGAGGACCTTCAATGCTGCGGTCGATTGTTTTGCCTATATCATGCAGTAAGCCAGCCCTTTTGGCAAGATTCGTATCGATAACGAGTTCTGCGGCCATAATACCCGTCAGGTATGCAACCTCAATGCTGTGCTGCAGGAGGTTCTGCCCGTAGCTTGAACGGTACTTCATGCGGCCAACGTGCCTTATAATTTCCTGATGAGCACCATGCAGGCCTAACTGGATAAATGTATTTTCACCCTCGTGCAGAATGGCTTCTTCCAGTTCAACGCGGACTTTCTCAACAATTTCCTCGATGCGTGCAGGGTGAATGCGTCCGTCGGATATAAGCCGCTCCAGAGCAATTCTTGCGACTTCACGGCGGAACTGGTCAAAGGCAGAAAGTATAACTGCTTCCGGCGTATCGTCAACTATTACGTCAACACCGGTAGCCGCTTCAAAGGCGCGGATATTTCTGCCCTCACGGCCGATTATCCTGCCCTTCATCTCTTCGTTCTGAATCTGTACTACTGAAACAGTGGTTTCAACTGAATGATCAACAGCCGTCCTCTGGATTGCCTGAATGACAACGCGCTGGGCTTCCTTTTTAGCTTCAACCTTAGCCTGGTCGCGTACTTCCTTGAGCATCTGTGTGGCATCCGACTTTGCCTGCTGGACCATGTTCTCCATGAGCATTTTCTTTGCTTCCTCTGCGGTAAGTGCCGCCGTTCTTTCAAGGCGTACATTCTGCTCATAGACTAACTTATCAAGTTCGGAAGCTTTTACATCCAGGTTCTGTTTTTGAACAGAAAGATCTTTTTCAAGTTGCTTCGTTTCCTTTTCTTTTCTTATTATAAGCTCATACTTTTTGTCAATATTTTCTTCTCTGATAGCCAACTGCTTTTCATAATTCTGTAACTTTTGCTTCTTCTGGTTCACCTCTGAGTCAAATTCTTGTTTCTTCCTTAGCCATTCATCCTTAACTTCAAGTAACTTTTCTCTCTTAATGTTATTTGCTTCTTTTTCCGCGTCAGCAATTATCTGTTTAGCTCTTTCTTCGGCAGAAGCAATACTTTTCTTTCCAACTTTAGAATTGAACATCCATCCCAAATAGAACATCACTACTACCACAATGGCAATCATCGGTATTAAGAACAGTAGATCCATATTAAGATCCATTTTACCTCCACAAGTAGGAATTTAATCAATAATACACCGCACCTGTCAGCCCAAATTAACAGGAAGAACCCTGTTAATTTAGTGTGGGAAATTGCCCGAACGCTTCTTGCTTCCACTGCCGTGCCGTAAAACCGGCACGATTCCCTGCTAGAGAGACGAGGCCTGCAATAGACGCCGAAAGCCAATAACCCCGATGAAAGAAGTTAGTTCTTCATATAATTCAAACTGACAGTGCGGATTTCAAAATCTTTAAGATGGGACAGATATTTGGGACTCATTAACAAGAAGCTTGATACGTTTGATTTTGTCAATTGCCAGATTACTGAATTCTCTAAATTTATTCTTTTCAAGAAATAGATCGTATGCAATATTTAAAGACGCAATGATAGCAATTGTCTGTATAGGCTGATCCGGAAGTTCATCTTTAGTCTCAGTCATCACCTTGTTAACGTATTGAGCAAGTTCAGTAGCAAGTTCCTCATTTTCAACAAGCAGTGAATACTCTTTATCAAATATCTTTAATTTTAGCTTCTTTTTATTGGTCATTTTATATCAATTCCATCAAACAGACAATATTTTAAGAACGTAAGTGAAAATCAATTTTACTTATTAATTCATTGATTTGTGCTTTTAAGTTCTCCCTCTCCTTTAAGTTTAGTGAGCTTCCATTCCGTAAATTACTGTTTTCTTTTTTCAATTCTTCAATCCTGGTTTCAAGTTCCACGACTTTACTTTTAAGACTGGAATTTTCAAAAACAAACTCTCTATTTGTTCTCTCAAGATTTTCGATCCTGAGCAGTAGATCCTTATTCTTTTTAGCCAGAATATAAAACTGCTTCTCTAAAGAATTTAATTCATCAAGAATCAAATCATATTTTGATAACTCAGTCAATTATTGTCCTCTAAATTCTGCATTTAATTCTTTAACAACGGCTTCAATTGCCTTGCTGAAGTCCTTTTCGACCTCTTCATCCTTGAGAGTCCTGTTCTCATCAAAATACTCCAGTGAGAACGCCAGGCTTCTTTTGCCCTCTCCAAGGTTCTGGCTTTCAAAAATATCAAACAGTTCTACTTTTTTAAGCAGGCTCGAACTATTCTTGTAAATAAGTCCGGTCACATCATCACTGGTAACCTGCCTGTCGAGAATAAAAGCACAATCCCGCACGACTTTGGGGAACTTCAACAGATCCCTGAATCTCTTCTGCGGGACGGGTATTTTTGCCAATTCGGTCAAATTAAATTCAAAACAATATACATCCTGAGATATGTCAAACTTTTTAAGAACGTCTTTACTTACCAGGCCACCTGACCCGATCTCTATATCATTAAACCTTTTGGCGATTTTATATTGAAAGTTTTTATTTTCAATTAGATAATATGAATCATTTAAAACATTGTCAAGGCAAATCTTCTCTAAGAAGCTATTAATGAGCCCCTTCAGATCGTAAATGTCGAAGGACCTTTCTTTTGCAAACCAGCTTGTGGACTGGGCTTTTCCGGAGACTACAAACATAAGGCTTTCTGTCTCGGAAATATCGGCAAAGCTTTTAATTTCGCCCTCAGACAACTTGTTGAAAATGTTGCCGACCTCAAAGAGCATGAGGTTCTTTTCGCCGGAATTCAGGTTCTTTGCGACGGCATAAAGTGCACCCTGCAGCAGTGATGTTCTGAGTGCGGACATATCGGCACTCTGTGGATTCAGAACCTCAATCGGATTTCCAGTAACTGCGGCTACTTCCACTGACTGGAGCGAGTTCGAAATAATTTCGAAAAATCCCAGAGCATTTGCAGCATCTCTTATACGGTCCTTAATAACAGAAGGATCGGTTTTGGGTTCCAGCGTAATTGATATCTTTTCAACTGCCGGGATCTTGTCATAACCATATATGCGTGCCACTTCCTCAATAACGTCTACTTCCCTTTCAATGTCGGGTCTGTAGGTGGGTACTTCCAGCATAAGCTCGTCGCCGCTTTCAGAAAGTATCCTGAGTCCCAGATTTACGAGTATCTGTTTTACCTCTTCATTGGCGATCTCAAAGCCAAGGACTTTAGTTATGCGTGAGAATCTGAGTGTAACATTCAGAGGGATAATTTTTTCAGGATAAACGTCAATCATTCCTGAAAGCACTTCACCGCCGCCGAGTTCTGATATCAGCTGTGCAGCCCTGCTGGCGGCATAAGCCGTAATGTTGGGATCCGTACCCCTTTCAAACCGGTATGAGGCATCGGTGGAAAGGATGAGTGATTTGGCGGTTTTCCTGATTGAAGAAGGATTAAAGTAAGCGCTTTCAATTAAAATGTCTTTTGTATCAGCGGTTACTTCTGAGTTTTCACCTCCCATTACGCCTGCAATTGCAACGGGTCTTTCAGCATCACAGATTACGAGGTCGGTTGAGAAAAGTCTTCTTTCCTTTGAATCGAGAGTAACAAAGGTTTCTCCGTCGGAGGCCCTTTTAACAATTATCTTATTGCCTGCCAGCCTGTTGAGGTCGAAAGCGTGCAGCGGCTGGCCTATTTCGTGTAAAATGAAATTTGTTACGTCAACGACGTTATTTATGGGTCTGAGACCTATGTTTGAGAGCTTTTTCTTCAGCCAGGCCGGTGAATCCTGCACTTTAACATTTTTAACTGTTCTGGCGGTATACCTTGGGCAGCCTGAAGGGTCCAGCACTTCCACGGCAGCTGCTTTTTCAATGGCCTCAGGTGATTCATTAAGCTTAATTTCGGGCAACCTGAGCGGACGGTTAAAGAGAGCCGCAACGTCGCGAGCAACGCCTATATGGCTTAATGCATCGGGCCTGTTGGGAGTAACTGAGATCTCGAAGATAATGTCATCGAGTCCCAGTGCCAGTGCAAGGGGTGTACCCGGTTCCAGACTGCTGTCCAGTACCATGATACCCTGGTGGTTATCGCTGAGTCCCAGTTCGCGTTCCGAACAGATCATTCCCATTGATACTTCCCCGCGAAGTTTAGCCTTAGTAATCTTAAAGCCGCCCTCCGGCACAACTGCACCAATTTTAGCGAAAGCGACCTTCTGGCCGGCTTCCACGTTCGGTGCGCCGCAAACCACATTAAACACTTCGTCGCCGGTTGAAACCTGGCAAACCGAAAGCTTATCTGCATTCGGATGCTTTTTCTTTTCCTTCACATAGCCAACGACAAAATTATCGAGTTCTTTACCCTTATCTTCCACATCTTCAACTTCAAGACCGGAGATGGTAAGTTTTTCAATAATATCGGATACAGATATTCCTTCAAGGTCTACGTAATCTTTTACCCAATTAAGCGAAATTTTCAAAGTAAATCTCCCAAAATAAATCGGCAGCAGTTACAGTATCTGCTAAACCGTCATCCGGTTTAGCGGCTGCAGGCTGCTAAAATCAAAATTGTTTCAAAAACCTCAGGTCGTTTTCAAAATAGATCCTTATGTCCGGGATGTCATACTTAAGGATGGCAATCCTTTCGATTCCCATTCCGAAAGCATATCCGGTATACTTTTCAGGATCATATCCAACGGCTTTAAATACGTTAGGGTCCACCATACCGCAGCCTAGTATTTCCAGCCAGCCGGTCTGTTTGCACATTCTGCAGCCCTTCCCCTTGCACAAAAAGCAGGTAATATCCATTTCTGCGCTAGGTTCAGTAAACGGGAAGAAGCTGGGACGGAAGCGGTACTTAAGATCGCTGCCATAGAACTGGCGTGCAAAGGATACAAGTGTTCCCTTAAGTTCAGCGAATGTTACGTCGGTATCTACGTAAAGGCCTTCCACCTGATGGAAGAGGCAATAGCTGCGGGCGCTGATAGCTTCGTTGCGGTACACTTTGCCCGGCATCAGAACGCGCACAGGAGGCTCCTGGCCCGTCATAACGCGGATCTGGTCGGGTGAGGTATGAGTCCTCAGCAGGAAATCCTTATTTATAAAAAATGTATCCTGCATGTCCCTTGCGGGGTGGTCCGCCGGGAAGTTAAGGGCGCCAAAGTTATTATAGTCCGATTCCAGTTCAGGGCCTTCAAAAATAGAAAAACCCAAGCCCTTGAAAATATTCTTTATTTCGTCAAGAGTCTGGGTTAAAATATGTTTGCTGCCGACCTGTTGAATTCTGCCAGGCAGTGTAAGGTCCAGCATGGAATGGTCATGTCCTGAGACTGTCTCCAGCTGTTCTTTCAGGGAGGTGAATCTATCCTGAACCGAGTTACGGAGTTCATTGAGAGCCTTACCCAGTATGGGCTTATCCTCTTTGGAGACCTGTTTAAGATCGTCGAAAAGTACCGATACGATACCTTTGCGGCTGAGATATTTAATTCTCAGTTCTTCCAATGCTTTAAGATCGCTGATCTTCCCGATTTCCTCGCTGAAGCTCTTGTCAGTCTCTCTTATTGTTTGAAGCATATCCATAGCTTTTTTAAAATATAATTAGTCCGGCAAAATAAATCACATCATCAGACACCGGCAGACGTGTGGCCGGTATGCGGATATAACTATTTTCCGGATCTCAGTTAGACAAAAAAAATACCCCCTGCAATTCTTAAAAGACATAAAAATTGGCGAGAGGGCACATTAAATTTAGCTAAAGCAGATCTTTACGACTTCGGTAAAAGCTGCCGGATTTTCAGCGGCCATACCTGCCAGGACTTTTCTATTAATATTGATACCTTTAACGTTCAAAGCATTAATAAGTCTGGAATAAGTAGTACCATTCATTCTTGCAGCAGCATTAATTCTGGCAATCCAAAGTCTTCTGAAAGTTCTCTTCTTTAATTTTCTGTCTCTGTAAGCATGTACAAGGCCTTTTTCGACTGAGTTTTTGGCAATGGTATAAACCTTGCTTCTAGCACCCCAGTAGCCTTTAGCCATACTTAGAATTTTCTTGCGTCTTCTGTGCGCAGCAACTTTATTCTTCGAGCGTGGCATAATTTATCCTTTTTTCTTTATTGAATCATTAATTTGATACGTTTCGTATCTACCGAAGAGGCAACAACTGAATGTCTCAAGCTGCGTTTTCTCTTCCGTGACTTCGAAGTCAGAATGTGACTCTTAAAAGCCTTGTGTCTTTTTACTTTGCCTGACGCAGTAAGCTTGAAAGTTTTAGCTGCACCACGGTTACTTTTCATCTTGGGCATATTGCTTATACCTGTTTATTTAGTTTTTCTTTTTTGATTTTACCTTCAAAGGCACCAAAATAACATTCATTGCCTTACCTTCAAACTTCATATCGAATTCAGTTTTGGCAACGTCTTCCATTTTCTCTATAAAACTCTTCAGAAGATTTTCTCCATGTGCCGTATAAGCCAGTTCTCTCCCTTTAAAGATTACGGAAACTTTTACCTTGTTCCCCTCTTCAATAAAGTTTCTGGCATGTCTAACCTTAAATTCAAAATCATGAGTATCTGTATTAGGATGCAGTCTGATTTCCTTTAAGATGGAAACCACCTGATTTTTCTTCTGAGTCTTCTCTTTCTTCTGAATTTCGTATACAAACTTTCCGTAATCAACAATTTTACAAACTGGTGGATCAGCCTGAGGCGCAATTTCGACCAGGTCGAGACCCTTTTCTTGAGAGAGTCTTATAGCGTCCCTGATCAGATAAATTCCCAGCTGACTACCGTCTGAGTCAATAAGTCTCACTTTAGGTGTTCTTATTTCCTCATTTACGCGATGTTTGTTAGTTTTTTGCGAGATGTTAACCTCTTAGTTGTTATTACTTTTTTTACTTAATATTTCGTCTAGAATTTTATTTTTGAAATCTGTCAAAGTCATGCTTCCCAGATCGCCTTTTTTATGCTGTCTGACAGAAACCATATCTGACTGAACTTCTTTTTCGCCGATTACCAGCATATAAGGCACTTTTTTCGTTTCCCAGTCTCTTATCTTATAACCAATCTTTTCATTTCTTTCATCAAATTCAACCCTTACCTGATACTTTTTCAATTCCTCTACGACTTTACCAGCATACTCATAAAAATTCTGCGAAATCGGAACAACAGCTACCTGTGTCGGAGCGAGCCAAACGGGGAATGCTCCGCCATAGTGTTCGATCAGAACGCCCATAAAGCGTTCAATTGATCCCAGTAAAGCCCTGTGTACCATGAAAGGCATGTGTTCTTTACCGTCCTCGCCAATATACTTCATACCAAATCTGGCAGACATATTAAAATCGAACTGAATAGTGCTCATCTGCCATTCGCGGTTGAGTGCGTCTTTGATTTTAATATCAATTTTAGGTCCGTAGAAAGCGCCGCCGCCTTCGTCTATCTTATAAGGCAGGCCTTCTTTTTGCATAGCCGTTTCAAGAGCATGTGTTGCCTTTTCCCAGAGTGCGTCGTCGCCGACAGATTTCTCGGGTTTTGTGGACAGATAAAACTCAAGCTTATCGAATCCGAAAGAGCGCCACATATACATTGAGAAGCGGATAACCTCAATAATTTCATCCTCGATCTGTTCCTGTGTACAGAAGATGTGTGCATCATCCTGAGTAAATCCTCTGACGCGCAGGAGACCGTGCAGCACCCCGCTCTTCTCATAGCGGTAAACCGTTCCGAGTTCGGCCCACCTGAGTGGCAGGTCGCGGTAGGAACGCAGGTGCGTTTTATAGATCATAATATGGAAGGGGCAGTTCATGGGTTTAACGAAATAATCCATTTCGTCCACTTCCATCGGGGAATACATACTATCTTTATAGAAGCCCAGGTGGCCGCTGGTTTCCCACAGCCAGCTCTTTCCCATATGGGGAGTATAGAGCAGGTCGTAGCCGTTTTCCAGGTGAGCCTTTCTCCAGAAATCCTCGATTTCGAGTCTGACCCTGGCGCCCTTGGGGTGCCAGTAAACGAGTCCCGGTCCCGCCTCTTCATGAGTACTGAAAAGGTCGAGTTCGCGGCCCAGTTTGCGGTGGTCTCTCTTCTTGGCTTCTTCAAGGAACGTGAGATAATCCTCTAGCATTTTTTTCTTGGGGAAAGAAATGCCGTAGATTCTCTGCAGCTGTTTATTATGTTCGTCACCTCTCCAGTAGGAGCCGGAGACCGTAAGCAGCTTCACGAATTTAATCTTACCAGTTGAAGGAAGGTGAGGTCCCGTACAAAGGTCGGTAAAATCACCCTCTTTATATATACTAATAACTTCAGAATTCTCGTCAAGTTCGCTAAGGATTTCAGTCTTATAGTTATCGCCTTTTTTCTCAAAAAAGCTGATAGCGTCCTGTTTGCTCAGCTCCTCTCTCTGGAAAGGATTATTCTGCTGGGCAATTTCGCTCATGCGGTTTTCAATTTTCTTCAGAACGTCTTCAGTAATGGGGGTATTAACGTCCACGTCGTAATAAAAGCCCGAATCGATAGCGGGACCGACGCCGAATTTAGCTTCGGGGAAGATAGACTGGATAGCGTGAGCCATCAGGTGAGAAGTTGAGTGCCAGTAAGCTTCTTTGCCCTTTTCGTCGTCGAAGGTATAAAGGCGCAGGGATACGTCTTTCAGCAAAGGAGTAGACAGATCCTTCTCCTCGCCGTCAACTTCAGCAATCAGGGCCTCTTCTGCCAGCTTCCTGGAGATAGACTCTGCTATCTGGTAAGGGGTCACGCCCTTATCAAATTCCTTTACGTTTCCGTCGGGAAAACTTACTTTAATTTTATCCATTTTATACTTCTTTTTAAAAAAAAACGGAGCGAACTCCGATTCTGCGTGGGTTCTAGAGGAGTCGAACCTCTGACCTTCTGCACGTCAAGCAGACGCTCTAACCAACTGAGCTAAGAACCCAGGCTCAAAACAGTACTGTACCGAGGGCCGGACTCGAACCGGCACGGGAATAAATTCCCACAGGATTTTAAGTCCTGTGCGTCTACCAATTCCGCCACCCCGGCAGTTTTAATTGGAGTACAAATATAAAGCTTTAGATAAAAATTTGCAAGAACTAATCTTGAGAAATCCAATAAAAGGGATATTTTCCCTCTTTAAGAGGATCTGCGCCCATGCAAAAATCACTGGACTCTTGCTTAAATGCAGAAATCGGGCCTTATTCCAAAGAATATCGGCCGTACCTTTTCTCAAAGGTAGATTATAAATATAATAATAAATTTAATAAAATAGAATAAATTTATAAAAACATATAAGCATTTATTGCAAAATAAGAAGAGAATTATTATCTTTGTAACATAAGTTTCGGGCCCATAGCTCAGTTGGTTAGAGCATCTGACTCATAATCAGAGGGTCGTAGGTTCAAGTCCTTCTGGGCCCACATTAAAAGCCTCATTTTCGTAAGAATCTGAGGCTTTTGTATTTTATTAAATCCCCTGCCCTCGTAAAAATGACCTATTAAGGTCTGAATTGACCTGAAAACTACAACAGTTTCTACTACAGTCTTTATAGCATTATACTTTTCTCAATAAATGACAACTGGAACTACTTTAACATTTAATTCCTAAACTGTGTAATTTATCATCATGCATTTATCCTGTTTTTCAAATAAGTAATAATGACATTAAACTTAAGCTGTTTGACTTCATATTCACCTGAATATGGTAGATTGAAGGTTTTGAAAAGGTCGTCGTTGTTGTTTGCGTTATTATTTTTTCTTTTCTTCAATAATCTCTTTGCAAACCCGGGAAGAAGTTTCGGTGCCCGTAAACTGGGATATATCGGAGGCAGCTTTGGCATTACTGACAGACAAGTCGGCTACTCACTGTTTACATAATAGTGATAGCCTCATAAGGCTGTATAGACGAAAAATATCCTTATAGGGTTATTTGTTGACTATATAACCTTATAGGGTTATTTTATATAGCCTCAAGATGATATAAATATAATTAAATGTCAATATTTTAAGCTGCAGGCAGAGAAAACATTTTGAGAAGAATGTAGTCAAAAAAAACTCGGGCTAAAAAACCAGTCCGGAAAGTATTATTGAAAGTTTCCTGATTTCAGGTAATTTACAGTTCCTGCCTGTTTGGGCGAAACAAATCCGGATAAGAATGACTGAGGATTTATATCTGAGGCAATGAAATTCCTGTTATCTCTTTGCATATTTCCAGAAAT
>JBLMZM010000047.1:0-2720 GCA_050258815.1 Ignavibacteriales bacterium | reverse complement strand
TAGCGCTCGTTCCTGTTGTGCTTGCCCTTCTTTATGTAGCATATGAGTTCAGCTACGACAGGCATAATGAGAACTTCCACAGGATCTACAGGGTAGTTGACGATACCCAGGATTTTATTGGCAGCAGAATAATCAATCCTGTTCTGCCGAATCCTGTTGCAAAAGCTATGAAAGATGAGTTTCCCGAAATAGAGCTGGCAGCTAGAATGTCCATTGAAAGAGGAACGATTTTCTTTAACAATAGGCCATTTTTTGAAGAAAACATACTTTTGGCCGACCCTGACTTTCTTAAGATATTTACTTTTAATTTTGTTCAGGGCAACCCGGCAACTGTTCTTAATGAGCCTTTTTCCGTCTGCCTTTCTGAAAGCACCGCAAAGAAATATTTCGGTAATAAAAACCCGATGGGCATGAGGTTTTATTATATGTTCAAATATGAACTCACTGTAAGAGGCATATATAAAGACATGCCGGAAAATTCCCACTTTACTGCGGATATGATTATACCAACATCTGAAACCACGGGCAACTATGGCATGGGATCACAGTCAGGGATTACAAATCCGAACCAGGCATGGGGACTCTCGATGTTTAATGTTTATTTCCTTCTTAAAAAGAATGCAAACATAGATGACGTTGAAAGAAAATATCAGTCTTTTCTTAAAAGGCATCAGCATACTGTCAACAGCTCTCTTCATCCGGTGAAATATTTTTCACAGCCCCTTGGCGATATTCACCTTAAATCCGATATCTATTCCAGACCTGGTGAAAGATCCCTCGACAAGATTTACCTTTATCTGACAATGGCTTTGGTTATACTCCTTATTGCCTCCATTAACTATGTGAACCTGACTTCAGCCCGCTTTTCTCAGCGCGTTAAGGAGATCAGCATCAGAAAGATTCTAGGCGCAGATAGGAAACAGCTCTTAAGGCAGCTTTTAACTGAGACTTTTGTTCTTTCCATGGTTTCCCTTGGAATTACACTTTGTCTGATAATGCTGATTTTTAAAATATTTGCCGTTCGCGATTTCCATCTTCCCACTAACATGTTTGCCGGAATATTGGGACTTGTTCTTTTGATAAGCATCCCGGCCGGACTCTATCCGGCATCCCTGGCCTTCTCGATTTCACCCTTAGCTTTTTTCAGGGGGAAAGGCATTTCGCTTAAGAAAACACGGTCCCGAAACATACTGATTATTGTCCAGTTCGTTTTCACTATTGTTCTTGTCTACTGCGCATTTTCCGTTAAGAACCAGATAAATTACATGACAGAAAAGGATCCCGGCTACAGAAAAGATAATATCGTCACTATATCTCTTGGAGGAAACTTTACCGGGGGAAGATTTGCGGCTCTGAAAAATGAAATACTTAAAAGTTCCAGCATAATTAGCGCATCTGTTGCAAGCTGCCGCCCCGACAATATCAGAAGTGCCTGGAGGGTACAATTGCCAGGCGAATATATTTCAGAGAAAAATCATGTTTTATGGTATGGCTCAATAGATAGCGACTTTATTGACCTGTATGAAATGAAAATTACTAAGGGGAGGAAGTTCCTCCCTTCAGATAATAAAGATAAGATTATTCTCAATGAAACAGCAGCCAAAGCCTTTGGCTGGAAGGACCCTGTCGGAAAGAATATTATTGTCTCGGGAAGAGGCCGCGATGTCAGCAAATATGTAGTAGGTATAATAAAGGATTTTCACTTCCAGCTGATGAATAACAGGATTGAGCCGATGTTTTTCTGTGCCGATTCAACTGAAAGGATGAGGGATCTTTCAATAAAAATCAGGGGCGGCAATGTCCAGAAAGCCTTAAGTCACATCCAGTCTGTTTTCAAATCCTTTAATACTGCCGGAAGCATTAACAGGGGTTTATTGGATGCACAACTGGAGATATCAAAAAAGAGAGATTACAGAACCGAATTCCGCCTGCTCTATATTTTCTCCGTTTTTTCGGCCTTTACGCTTTTAATCTCGTGCCTGGGTCTCTTCGGACTCGTCTCTTTTACCACGGAAGTAAGAAGCAAAGAAGTAGGTATTAGAAAGGTTCTGGGAGCATCTGTCATTCAGGTAAGCGGACTCTTTATTAAAGAAATATTAAAGCTCATCCTTATATCTGCTGCAATATCGGCTCCCGTGGCATTCTTCATTATGGATAAATGGCTTTCCGACTTTCCATACAGGACATGCCAAAGCCCCTGGGTTTTCTTATTTTCTACCGGAGTTGTAATGGCAGTAGCCGTTTTATCACTGGCCTTTCAGGTGCTCAGGGCCGCAATGCAGAACCCCGTAAATTCAATAAAATATGAGTAGGGAACATATAAAATGTTTAAGAACTATTTAGTAACTGCTGTAAGAAACCTCCTTAGAAATAAGTCGTTTTCCTTTATCCATATAGCAGGACTTACAATTGGAATTACGTGCCTCATATTCATAATGAAATATGTAACCTATGAGCTTAGCTGCGATAAATTCCCGGAACACGCAGACAGGATCTTTAGGATTACAGGAGAAAGTTATGCGCGGACTCCGGTGCCTTTATGCGGCGCTCTGAAAGATTTTTACCCTGGTATAAAGCAGACTCTAAGAATAAATAAAGTTCCCCGGAAACTTTTCAGCTATAAAAACAGGAGTTTTTATGAATAAGGCATTATTCTTGCCGACCCTTCAATATTTGAAATGTTTTCATATAAGCTTCTCTATGGAAATGTAAAAACAGCA
>JBLMZM010000046.1:0-3529 GCA_050258815.1 Ignavibacteriales bacterium | reverse complement strand
AAGGTGCCGTAAGCAACAAGTTTAACCAGCTGGAAAAGTCGATAGACTATATTAAAAAGTACATAGATAAGACGGGCAATAATTCCAGCGCGGAGTATATGACAGAAAGCTACGATATACTTGCCGATAATTATGTTAAGTCTTACCAGTACAGAAAAGCTGCGGAAAGCTATCAGATAATACTGGACAGGTTTACCTCATACCTGGATGAAGCAAAGGTTGAAGATATAAGGAATTCCGTAAAGCTATGGAAGGCGTTTAGTGAAGTTCCTCCCCAGTCGGTAAGGCTTAATGGCGACACTAAAATAAAGACTGAAAAAGACAAAGTAGGACTGACGAATATTCCGGTAGAGATAAACGGGAATAAGCTGGGTTTTATTTTTGACACAGGCGCAGGAATTTCGAGCATAACAAAATCCTACGCTAATATGCTTCATTTCAGAATTGTTGACGATTCAATTGCAGTAAATGCTTTTACAGGAAACGTAGTATACGCCTCGCTCGGTATTGCTCCGGCGGTAAAGATCGGCAATGCTGTAATAGAAAATTCAGTATTCCTGGTATTTAATGACAGCGATCTTTCAGTACCATCCTTAAATTACCAGTGCAGAGGCATAATCGGATTCCCTGTTATTGAAAGCCTGGGGGAGGTAACACTTACCAGGACCGACAGCCTGATAATTCCGGAAAGGGCCGGAAGACATTTGCTTCAGAACATGTGTCTGGCGGGACTCTCCCCTATTATACTTGGAGAATTTAACGGCAGGAAACTTTCTTTCAACCTGGATACAGGTGCCAAGAATTCGGTTCTCTACCAGCCTTTCTTCCAGAATTTTGAACAGAGCATAAAAGAAAATTCCGAGATGCAGACCAGGGAACTTGCCGGCGCCGGAGGCTCAAAAAAACTCACAGTCTACAGACTTAAAAATTTCAGCATAAATATTTCAGGCAGAAGCGCAGGGCTGGAGCAGGTAACTGTCCTTACAGAACCGCTGGATGAAAACAACCGGTATTTTTACGGAAACCTGGGGCAGGATATTATAGGTCAGTTTAACCGTATGACACTCAACTTTGAAACGATGAGCCTGATACTGGAATAGTCTTTCTTTTATAATACTGCATTTGCTATAGTGAAGAAACTCAATATAAAAAAAGCAGAGTCTAAAGCTCTGCTTTTTTTTCAGCTACCAACTTTGTCATATTCACGTTTGATAATATCTTCCTGCAGCTGAGGATTCTCTAAATCAGGCCACCTTAGCCTTAATGCAAGGCGCTTATCCTCCTCTCTGAAAATACAGAAGAGTATTCCTAGCATAATATCAAAGATTGTAGTGGAATAAAAATAAATTGCCCCCATGAGAGGGTCAACCATAGCATTAATAAGCTTGATTAACAATGATGCGTTATAAATGAGAAAAAGCAAATGGAAAAGACTCAGGTACCTGTTCTTTGCAGCAAAGACAATTATATAACGGGTGGAATAATATAATATAGACACAAGAAGTGCCACCTCTATATAGGATATATCCCAGTTTGGAAGGGAAAACCCCAGGCAAAGCAGCCCAATAAAAACAGGCCAAACGAATTTCCACCTGATCTTATTATTTAATGAAATAATAGAAATAAGTGCTGCAAAGAGCGTAATGACAAAATAAATATTTGAGGGTATAAAACGCATTTTACTGCGGAGGATCAGGACCAAAGGATCGGAAATCCCTATGAAAAGAAAGTAGTAAAAGAAATTCCCTTTATACTGCCTGAATGGAGGAAAAGACCAAATGATGGACGAAACATATCCAATTAATAGTGCTACAATCATAAACTTCACATTTTTATTTTAATTATTCCTGGCATAAAACTATTCTTAAAAGCTCTTATGGCTTCTGTAAATTCCGGAACGAATGACTTAATTCATAATGGTCAAATGACCAGCCTGTTCTTAACAGCAAACTTTATAAGCTGTGAGGTGTTTTCAACACCAAGCTTTTTCATGATGCTGGAGCGGTGCGTATCCACGGTTTTTTTTCCTATCTCCAGCGCCTCGGCAATTTCGTAGCTGCTGTAGCCGTCGCAGACAAGTCTGAGCACTTCTATTTCCCTGCGGCTTAAATCCGTATCCTGGAAAACAGAAGCCGGGTCTGCAGGTGTATTCATTTCAAGAATCTGCTGCAGTCTTTCTTCAGTGTATCCGCTTCCGAAGTATTTGCCCCCCTTTGCAACAACCTTGATTGCATAGATGAGTTCACCTTTAATAATATTTTTGCTGAGCATCCCCTTTCCGCCGGCCTTGAGAACATGAAATATAAATTCCTCACCTTCATGAATCGACAGAAAAAGAGCCTTCACGTCGGGATACTTTTCCCTTATTACTATCAGGGCATCAATACCGGTCATTCCGGGCATTGAAATATCAGAAATAACAACATCAGGAACGAGCATGGTATAATTTTCAACAAGTTCCTTACCATTCGATGCCTCACCGACCACATATAGTCCTGGTATATTTTCAATCAGGCTGATAATCCCGTCACGAACAATGCTGTGGTCTTCGGCAACCAGAATCCTTATGTCACCCGGCATTGAAAGCCTCCTTTGATAAATCGGCAACCAGAACTGTTCCGTCTTCTTTTGAAGAACTGATGCGGAAGCTCCCATTATGGCTTTCAGCTCTTTCCTTCATATTTTTAATTCCCATTCCATTATTGCAGTTATCCGCATCAAATCCTTTCCCATTGTCGGAAATGATAAGTCGGACCGAGTCATTTTTATTAATAAGCTGTATATTGAATTCTTCAGCCTTTGAATATTTAACAATATTGCTTAGGGCCTCCTGCGTAATCCTGTATATTGATGTTTCCAGGTCATGCTCAAGACGTTCTTTAAGACTGATAAAATCGATAGCTCCGCGAATTGAACTTTGCTTTTGTATAGTACTTACAAGAGAGATAAGAGCCGGCACGAGTCCGATTTCCTCAAGGACTCGGGGCTTGAGCATATAAGCTATACTTTTCAGGTCAGATATTGCCTGTTCAATAATACGCGCATTACTCATATAGGCAGCAGAGTCCTCCCGTCCCGTAAGCTCGGAAAGGCTTTTCTGCAGATTCATTTTAAGGATAATAAGGTTCTGTCCTATGCCGTCGTGCAGTTCCCTTGAAATTCTCTGCCGCTCTTCCTCAATTTTGACCTGCAGGTACCTGGAGAAATTCCTAAGTTCACGTTCTGACTTTTCTAGAGCCGCCTGGTTCAGTTTCAGTTCTGTAACATTATGCATATATACCTGCGCAATGTTCAGATTATTTATGCCATTTACATGAATTGCATAATGCTTATCCTGAAAACAATCGTAGAGTGAAACGGCACCGTTACGCGCAATAAAATCTTCCCATCCGATTGCAAGTGCAGGAAATACTTCCGTAATAATCTTCCCCATAAATTCTTCAAAACCGTTAGAGCAGGCAGCAGGATTAAGAAATATTATTTTCCCCCTGACATCAACCCTTATAACAGGATCGGGATCCAGGTCGGC
>JBLMZM010000045.1:0-2820 GCA_050258815.1 Ignavibacteriales bacterium | reverse complement strand
GGAAATAAAAAAGCAGACTATTGCGGCAGATTGGGAAAGTCTAATCAGAATAATAACAAACTAAATGGGAGTAGTATGAAATTTTATACTTTGTTTATCGGATTATTGATGTCAATTCAGGTTTTCGCTCAGTCGGCTGAGGAATCAAAAATAAAATTTGAGCTTGGAGGCTTTGTAAGGACGGACGCATTGTTTGACAGCAGGCAGACTATTTCTCTGCGCGACAATGCCATAATGATAGCTCCTGCTCCCGAAAGCATGGATAAGTTCTCTCAGGATATAAATGCAGCACCCAACTTAACAATGTTCGCCCTTCACACCAGGTTATCCGGAAAGGCCACAGGAATTGAAGCTATGGGTGCAAAGATAACCGGATATCTTGAAGGTGAGTTCTTCGGCCTTTCCGACAATGACATAAACGGCTTCAGGCTCCGTCACGGCTTTGTCCGGTTTGACTGGGAAAACACAAGCATTCTTTTCGGCCAGTTCTGGCATCCGATGTTCTCAACCGAGGTAATTCCCTCATTCAGCTTTGCTGCTCCGTTTATTCCTTATTCACGGAATCCGCAAATAAGAATTACACAGAAACTCAGTAATTACAGTCTCTCGTTTACTGCCTTAACACAAAGGGATTTTACCAGCAGCGGACCTGATGAGAAAAATAACTCTGTTAAGAGCAATACATTCCTTAAAAATTCCTACCTGCCTATGCTCGACCTTCAGCTTCAGGCTAAATATGATAACCTGTTTTTAGGTGCCGGCGGGGATTATAAATCCCTTGTTCCAAGGCTGAAAGCACAGGATGGTACAAAGACAGATGAAAGAATTAACAGTTATGCGTTTACGTTGTATGGAAAAGTAGTTCCTGCAAAAGATCTGAGTCTGAAATTCCAGGGTGTTTACGGGCAGAACTTAGCTGATATTACTATTGCCGGAGGTTATGCCATAAGCGCTGAAGACACCACAAAATTTACCAACCTGAACACCATGACCGCATGGGGTGAATTAAGTTATGGAAGCAATGTGACTTATAACTTATTCGTTGGTTATTCAAAGAACCTTGGCTCGGATAAAAATACAACCGGTAAATATTTCGGCTTTATGAATAATATGGATAATCTTATCAGGGTTGCGCCTAATGTCAGTTTTATATTTTCAAAAATGAAGATAACAACTGAGCTCGATTACAGTAAAGCTGTTTACGGAGATATTCTTAAGGGCGAAAAGTCTGAAATCGGCAATAAATACAATGTTTATAATTTAAGGGTCAGTTTATCGTGCACTTATTCTTTTTAATTATTGTAATGTAGAAAATAAATCCGGAGAAAATAATGAAGTGGTTTTACAACTTAAAGATAAGTAAAAAGTTAATATACTCGTTCCTCCTTGTCTCATTCATCTCATTAGCAATGAGCACTATGGCAGTAGTCAGATTTTCAGATCTGGCAGAACAGGACACCCTTTTGTATAATGATTGCGTTGTTGCAATTCAGAATCTGAGTATGGCGCTTGCCCGGTTTGAAAGAGCAAATGCAATTACAAGAGATGAGGTCATGACTCAGGATATGAGTATTGCTGCCGGAAAGACCAGCTTAAGGCAGGGATTGAGTAAAGAAATAGGCGGTTATCTGACAAAATATGAGCCGAGCATATCTACGCCTGAAGAAAGGCAGCTTTATGACGAGTTCCTTGTATACAGGAAACAGTTTAAGGAAGTAGTGGGGAGATTTGATCAGCTCATTGGCAGCGGTCAAACTGAAGAGGCAAAAGCTCTGATCAATGGCGAATTAGAAGGAATCAAGGAGGGATACAGGGCTTCCTTGCAGAAACTGATTGATCTTAATATTGACAATGCCAGAAAGATAAGTGAAAGTAACACGTCAAATTCCAGGAGTGCAATTCTAAATCAGATTATTCTCTCGATTATAGGAGTTGCATTATCTATAGGCTTAGGGATATTTGTATCTTTTATTATAAAGAATCCGGTTACAAAGGTGCTTCAAATGGCTCAGGAAATCCAGAAAGGGCACGTGAAGGCCAGGGCAAATGTTGAAGGCCAGGATGAAATCGGAATAATGGCAAAAGCATTGGATCAGGTAGCCTCTCAGCTTGACGCTCTTGCCGGAGGAATGCACAGCATTTCCAAAGGAGATTTGTCGGTTGAATTTCCTGCCTATGATAAAGATGATGCATTATCTACCGCCATGAATACGATAACAGTTACATTAAGAGAATTGGTAAACGAAGTAAAGGCTCTGACAACCGAAGCAGTCAATGGCAATATAGAGAGCAGGGGCCGCGCCGAAAAGTATGACGGCGGTTATAAACTTATTGTTTCCGGGTTCAATAACACTCTTGATGAAATCACTAAAAATATAAGCGATTATGAAAAAGTAATTGAGAAGGTGGGCCAGGGTGACCTCACGGCAAGAATGATTGGTGATTACCGGGGCAATTATAAATTGCTTCAGAACAATGCGAATGAATTTGCAGAAACATTAGGCAATCTGATATCTGATGTAAACGAAGCAATTGCTGCTACGGCAAGTGCCGCAAGTGAGATATCCTCGAGCAGCGAACAGATGTCTGCCGGTGCCCAGGAGCAGAGCCAGCAGGCAACAGAAGTGGCCGGAGCCGTTGAGGAAATGACAAAGACAATTCTTGAAAGCAGTCAGTTTGCCGCAAAAGCTGCTGAGAATTCAAGGCTGGCAAGCGAGAGTGCGCAGGAAGGGGCAAAGAAGGTTGATGATACAAAGAAAGGCATGCTTAAGATAGTTGAGTCGACCAAGTCGACCGGTGAAAAGATCACGTCACTTGCAA
>JBLMZM010000044.1:0-9364 GCA_050258815.1 Ignavibacteriales bacterium | reverse complement strand
CGTCCGTGAGAATCTCTTCGAATAATTCACGGTGATGCCCCGTACGGCCCCTGATTACGGGAGCCAGGATCTGGAGTTTTTTACCTTTGTGGACTTCTGTTATTGTATCTACAATCTGTTCGGCAGACTGTTTGGTAACCGGCCGGCCGCAGTTGTAACAGTGAGGGACCCCGAGCCTTGCAAAGAGCAGACGCAGGTAGTCGTATATTTCTGTTACGGTACCAACCGTGGAACGGGGACTCCCTGAAGTAGATTTCTGTTCAATTGAAATAGCGGGACTTAAACCTTCAATAAGGTCAACATCCGGCTTTTCAAGCTGGTCTAAAAATTGTCTGGCATATGAGGAAAGTGACTCGATATATCTTCTCTGACCTTCTGCATAGATAGTATCAAAAGCTAACGACGATTTACCTGAACCAGATAGTCCCGTTATCACAATGAAAGAATCGCGCGGAAGTTCTAAATCAATATTTTTTAAGTTATGTTCCCTGGCACCCTTTATTATTATCTTATCCTGAAAATTCATTTTCCGTTCTTTAAATTCAAATTTTTTATTTTAAAATGTTATATTAATTATCCCTTTTATGAAAATCAAATTTATTTAGTATATAAAATCTGGTACAAAATGCAGTTCCCGGAGGAATTTTTTACAATCGGATCCAATACGGAATACAAGTTTAAGGAAAAGGGATCCGTTTTTATTGGACAATGTTATCCGGTGAGCAGCACTGAAGAAGCTAATTCCATTCTGGAAAACATCCGGAAAAAATACTACGATGCCACACACCATTGTTTTGCCTATACACTCATAAATAATGACTTTAAATATTCCGATGACGGAGAGCCTTCGGGTACAGCTGGGATCAGGATATTTAACTCAATTCAGCATTTTTCCCTGACTAATATACTTGTGGTCGTCATCCGCTACTTTGGCGGTACAAAACTCGGAGTAGGGCCCCTCGGCAAAGCATACTACAATGCAGCATTCTCAGTGCTTGAACAATCCGAAAAGATCAAAAGAACCTCATACAAAAAAATAACCATTTCATCCGGTTTCATGTTCATCAGCCATATCCACCATGCTCTTTCCAAAGTCACTGCAAAGATAACAAATACAAGATACGAAAACAGTGTAAATATAGATTGTATTATTATTCCTGCCGACCTTCCCAGGCTTACTTCCCTGTTAAACGAAGCTGTAAGTGGAAAAGTTCAGATAATAGATCATAATGAATATACTTACTTATAGTTTCACCCTTATTATTGTTGAATTATTGATCAGTTGAGAATTTTTTCTTTCCATTTTTGGGAATTTTGGTCATTAAAGTGCATTTTTATGGCCCCATGTACAGATTAGGACACATGGTATAATTATTGCAGTTTGGAACACGTTTCTCCAGGTCCGATTTATTTTTCGGGAAAGTTGACAAAATGTATTTTTATATCTAATTTAATCGAGGACATTGGACTCTAATTATCCTATAAATTATTTTTTCAACAAACTGGGGAACTGTTATGATTTACACAAAAACGGGTGAATATGCTATCCGTGCCATTTTATTTTTAGCCAGGCAGCCGAAAGACAACCTGATTATGTCTTCTGAGATCGCAAAAAGTGAAGATATTCCTGCTCATTATCTGGCTAAAATTCTTCAAAGAATGGCAAAATATGGTTATGTCGACTCTTTCAAGGGAAGAGGAGGCGGTTTCCAGATTACTGATTTGGCTATGAAGAGTTCGATTCTTGAAATAGTGGAAAGAGTTGAGGGTCCTGTAATAAATCTGAAGTGTGTAACGGGTCTGAAGGAATGTTCAGAAGAAAATCCCTGTCCGTTGCATGAAGAGTGGGCACAGGTCAGAGAAAGAATCTTTCAATTAATATCCAGCAAATCAGTACAGGAGGTAGCAGAAAAGTATGCCGAGACTTTGAATAAAAACAAATAATTCTTTACCAGGAGTGGTTACTTATGAGGCTTTTCCTTGCTTTATTACTCGCCGGTTTGAGCTCTTTATCCTTTGCTCAGACCAAAAAAACACCATGTATTGAATGCCATGGAGACAAAACTTTAACGATGCAGAGAAATGGGAAAGAAGTTTCCCTGTATGTTGATTCTGATAACTATAAGAAGTCTGTTCATTCTGATGTTGAATGTACTGATTGCCATTCGGGCTTCGATGCAGATAATGTTCCTCATAAAGAAGGAAATGATATCGCAAAGGTTAACTGTGCACAATGTCATGATACCGATGTTTTCGCAAAGAGCATACATGCTGCCAAAAATGTTGAATGTTTCAGCTGCCATTCCAAGCATCAGATTGCTCCGGCAGCAAAATTACACAAATCAGAGGCGGATTTATGCATAAAATGCCATAAATCTGCTTCTGTTGCTTCCTACACCAAGAGTACTCACTATCAGAAATTTCTGGCCGGTGCAAAGGCCCCAATATGTACAGATTGCCACGATAAGGCTGCCCATAACATTAAAGCAGCTAAGTTCACAAAAAACAGTGAAGAAAAACTCTGTTCCACCTGTCACCAGAAAAGCGGTGGTGAATTTGCAAAGAGCGTTCACAAACTGGCCAAAGACAGCAACACTCCCGGATGTGTAAGCTGCCATGGTGCGCACCAGGTTTATAACAACAAATATTCAATTTCATCTCAGTCCTGCCTGAAATGCCATCTGGATAAATCCAAATTTTCCTCACTGGAAAAGAGCAAATTAGTTGATTTTGTTAAACATTACCAGACCAGCATCCATGGAAAGATAGGCGTTAACGGAAAAGAATCAGCCACGTGCGTAGATTGTCATGGCGACCATATGGTCATGGGCACTGATGCTTCAAAAGCGATGACATCACGCCAGAACATCCCCAATACCTGCGGCAAATGCCATGAAAATATATTAAAAGATTATAAGAAATCTTCGCATGGAATGGCTTTTGCAAATGGCCTGGCCGTTGCTCCAAACTGTACTGACTGTCACGGTGAGCATACTATTCAGTTGATCAAGGACACTCCGCTCGGTAAGGCCGGTGAAAAAGATCTTTGCTTTAACTGCCACGTTAAAAACCCTGAAGTAGTTAAGCTGACCGGCAAATCATCTGCCGCAGTAATGAATTATGAAAATTCCGCACATTTCATCGCATTGAAAAATGGCAACACTAATGCTCCTTCCTGTTCGGATTGCCATACCGGTCACACGATGAAAACATCAACTGATCCCAAATCGAACACTAACAAGATGAATATAGCAAACAGCTGCGGAAAAGCCGATGGATGCCATGCAGCTATAGCTACAAAGTACAGGGAAAGTGTCCATGGTGTTGCTGTTAAAAACGGAGTTAAGGATGCCCCCAGCTGCATTAACTGCCACGGTAATCATCAGATTTTTGAAAAAACTAACCCCAGGAGCACTGTAGCACAGGGTAAGCAGGTTGTTATGCTCTGCAGCTCCTGCCATGCGAACGTTAAATTAAGTGAAAAATACGGACTTCCCACTACCAAAGCTTCCAGCTATCTGGAAAGTTATCACGGACTTGCAGTAAGGGGCGGTTCAAAGTTTGCGGCTGACTGTGCAAGCTGCCACGGTGCACACGATATTAAACCAAGCAGTGACCCGGCTTCCAGCATTAACAGGGCTAACCTGTCGAAAACATGTGGTAAGTGCCATCCTGGTGCAAACATCAGCGCTGAATTCAGGCAGGTGCATCTTAGCGGTGAAGTAGCCGAATCCCCTATTCTCTACTGGCTGTCCAAAGGCTACTTTTTGATGATTGTGGTAGTAATTGGCGGCATGCTGCTTCATAACCTTCTTGATTTTGTAAGAAAGTATCAGGAGAAAAAGAAGCACAAAAAAGAAATTGAAGAGTTAAAAAAGAGCGGCAAGGTATATCTGAGAATGTCCCTGAACGAACGCATTCAGCACTTTATTATGCTTTCAAGCTTCATTACCCTGGTACTAACCGGTTTCGTACTAAAGTATCCTGATAGCTGGTGGGCCAGTCTGTTAAGGGCCATAATCGGACCAGCCGCCTTTGACATCAGAGGTTTAACGCATCGCGTAATGGGAATAAGCATGATAGCCATATCCCTTTATCATCTTTATTATCTTATGTTTACAAGAAACGGCAGAAGACTCTTCATGGATTTCCTGCCCAAACTCCAGGATGCTAAAGATGTGATCGTTAACGTTAAATACCTGCTAGGAATCAGTCAGGTAAAACCGAAGTTTGACCGTTTCTCATATATGGAAAAAGCCGAGTATTGGGCTCTCATTTGGGGTGTAATAGTCATGTCGGCAACAGGATTAATGCTTATGTTCAATAATTTCTTCCTGTCAATTGCACCAAAAATTCTGCTTGATCTGGCCACACTCGTCCACCTTTACGAGGCCTGGCTGGCTACTCTGGCTATTATTGTATGGCATTTCTATTACGTTATATTTAACCCCGAGGTGTATCCGCTGAATACAGCATTCATCAAGGGAACACTTAGCGAAGAAGAAATGAAACATGAACATCCTCTTGAACTGGAACGAATAAATTCAGAAGAATAAGCCATTATTCTTCTGAGTCCGGTTAATTTGTTCTATTAAATACTTATGATCTGGCGATATGTGAATATCGCCAGATTTTTAACCTGTCCACGAATAATACTCTTTTGTTTAGTCTTAATTTTTATAATTATTTGAAATAAACAGAGATATTGGAGTGAGCACTATTATATCATATAACAGCCGTTTTTACGACCTGTCTTTCCTGATAAGTTTTCTCAAATAAAAATAATATAAATAGCAAATAATGACAGTTTTTCGCAAAAATTTTTGGAAAATATGCATAATTAACTATAAATTAACGGTGTTAATCAATTAATTGGAGGTAATATGTTAAACAAACTGATAGTTGGCTCAGTCCTGCTTGGATCGATTACTTTTTTCGCATTTAAGACAAACGGGTCTGATGATACTAAAAAATATGGTTATGTAGGCGTTGAAAAATGCGGGATGTGCCACAAATCAGAAAAACAGGGAAAACAATTAACAATTTGGCAGGAGAGCAAACATTCTCAGGCTTTTAAGACCTTGCAGACACAGACAGCCGACAGCATAGCAGCAGCAAAGGGATTTAAGACCAAAGCAGCTGAAACAGAAGCCTGTCTGAAATGTCATACCAGCGGTTATAATGTAGAAGCTTCATTGAAGGGTCCGAAATTCAAGGTAGAAGATGGTGTACAGTGCGAAACCTGCCATGGCGCCGGATCTGAATACCAGGCATTAAAGGTAATGAAAAACCGCGAAGAAGCCATTTCCAAGGGTCTGATAGTCCATACAGAAAAAGAAAAATTCTGCACCGGGTGCCATAACTCTGAAAGCCCTACTTTCGTAGGCTTCGACTATGATAAATACTGGGCAAAAATAAGTCACATGGTTCCTAAAGAAAAATAATAAAATAAGTGGGAAGGCAATGAACAAGTTTATTTTATTCTGCATATTGCTTCTCGGTTTGCCTGTTATAATTTCAGCACAAAATATAAATGGAAGATTTTCATCTTCCATTTATACGTTTGAGAGATTCGACACAACCGATGTAACAAATACAAATGTCCGCTCCTATCAGATGTTAAACCTTAACATCAATAAGGGACAGTTCTCTTTACGTACATATTTGGATTTTGAAAGCGATCTTTCAAAAAAGCAAGATTATGATCCAAGGCTCAGATTCTATAACTTATATTTGGAAGGAAGAAATTTATTAGATATTGCTACGATTAAAATTGGCCGCCAGCCGTTGTTCAACAGCGTGGCAGGTGGTGTGTTTGACGGTGTTAACTTAGACCTGAAATACAGCGATTTCAAACTGACAGGTTATTACGGCGGAAATACCCCGGCTTACCAGAAGTTTGAGCTTACAAAGAAATGGGATAAAGATTATATCCTCGGCGGCAGATTCTCAACTACTGCCCTGCCCGACTTCCAGATCGGATTAAGCTATATCAATAAAAACTTCAGGCCTCTGGATTACATTAACCGTTTTGACGCAAACTTAAATCCGATTCAGCTTTTAATTGAAAACAATTCAAATCAGTACAAATTCGCTTCTGCTGACGTTTCCTATCAGATGAAGGGCGTATTCACAGTTGATACGAAATATGATTACGACCTCAACTATGAAAAAACTTCAAAAGTAGAACTGAACGGCAGATACGAACAGATTGACAACCTTGGAATTGACGTTTATTACAACTACAGGGAACCAAGGGTCAGGTATAATTCCATCTTTTCAGTCTTTGATTTCGGCAACAGCCAGGAAATCGAGGGCGGGGTTGATTACAGACTGTACAATACATATACCGTTTTTGGAAAATTCGGCTATGTAAAATACAAAGATGACAACTCACAGAGGATTACAGTTGGCGTAAACAGTAACTACGGCAGCATAAGCTACAGAAAGAACCTGGGCTATGCCGGCGAAATGGATGCTGTTTCACTCTATGGTGCATATACTCTGCTGGATGGATTTGTTACCCCATCACTGGGACTTACCTATACTTCGTACAAATTGTCAAAAGAAGACAGTAAGAACAACCTCACTGCCCTGCTTGCAGGACTGAATGTGCGTCCCTGGAAAGTACTGTCCTTCGATCTGCAGGGCCAGTACATGAACAATAAGATTTACAAGGATGATTTCAGACTCTTCTTTAAAATTAACTACTGGTTTAACACTAACTTAAAACTGATTTGATATGAAACCAAAATATTTTTATTTGATACTTCTGTTTGCCGTTACCGGATTTCTGGCTCTTAATGCCTTTATATCCGATAATAATGTGGACGGCAACGGGAAAGGAACCGGCAATGAGAAAATAATCAAATTCTCGCATAAAGTTCATGCAGAAGTAACGGATTGCCAGTCCTGCCATTCCAAGGCTGCTCAGAGCAAATCTCTGAAAGAAGATTTGTATCCTGCACATCCTGATTGCGCTGCATGCCATGACGTTGAGGACACAAACAACTGTAAAATGTGTCATTATGAAGATAACTTCCAGCCTCTGAATTACAAGAAGCCGGAACTCATGTTCAATCACAGCTTTCACATCTCAGATCAAAAACTTGAATGCAAGAGCTGCCACATGGGAATCGATCAGGTTGATTACGGATATCAGGCAGTTCCACAGCCCTATCCGCCAATGAGCATGTGTAATACTTGTCACAACAACTCAAAAGAAATCGCTACAAACGAATGTGAAGCCTGTCATGTTTCTACGGCAAATCTTAGACCGGTTAGCCATCAGACAAACAACTTCAGGAAAACACATAAATTTGACGCGGTAAAAAATGACGCTAATTGTGCAATGTGCCACGACAACACATCCTGCCAGGAATGTCACGTTGCTACTAATATGCTGACTGAAAAAAATACATCTACGAATTTCTACGCACCGTATACCCCAACGAACTTTGCTTCAGACGGTCCGATGAAACAGAAGATAACAAGGATACATGACCTGAATTACGTTTATACACACGGAATTGACCTAAAGGGCGGCACTACTGAGTGCCAGACATGTCACCAGGTTGAAACCTTCTGCGTAGAATGCCATACTAATTCAAACGGACACGATTATGCAATTACAGGTATTATGCCTGCCTCGCACAGAGTGCCTAACTTCGTCATACCTGCTACCGGCTCCGGTGGCGGAGAACACGGAAGAGACGCAAAACGCGATATAGAAAGCTGCGCTTCATGCCACGACACTCAGGGCGGAGATCCTGCTTGTATCAGGTGCCATATTGACAACGACGGCGTCCAGGGAACAAACCCCAAAACCCATCAGGCCAACTATATGCACGATACTAAGGGCGACTGGCACGATACTCAGGCTTCACTTTGCTATAATTGTCATATTACTGCCACCCCTAACTCCCCCAAAGGAGTAGGCTTCTGTGGTTATTGTCACAAGTAAATAAAAATTTAAGAGTACAAAATGAAATATATCATTACTTATCTTTCATTAATCCTTTTAGCCGGCTTCTTAATAACCGGCTGCAGTGAAGTCAGGAAAGATCTTCCGGTTCAACCTTCAACCTCTGTCGTGCATGGCGAGGGATTCTCAAAAGTCGGGAATCCTAACTTTCACGGCAACTTTATCAGGCAGCACGACTGGGAAATGAAGAACTGCCAGCAGTGCCACGTTGGCTATAATGCCGGCGCCACAGGCGTGAGCTGTAAAACATGCCATAAATCGGATGCTGGTCCCGAAGCATGCAATACATGCCATGGTGACTTTAACGTACCACAGTTTATTGCTCCTCCAAGGGACGCCAGCGGCAATACTCAGACTACAGCCCGCGGCGTTGGAGCTCATACGAGCCATCTCTATTCAACTGCCCTCAGCAAGGCCGTGGAATGCCAGGAATGCCATGTGGTTCCTACTGCTGTTTATCAACCAGGACATATAAATAATTCAGTGGAAATTGTGTTTGGTACCTTTACAAAAGCAAAAGCACTCAGCACCCCGGTTTATAATTCTGCTGACCAGACCTGCGCAAATACTTATTGCCATGGTAATTTTGCATTTTCGAAGGATTCGGCGGCTGTACAGGATCAGTATATCTTTACAGGCACGACTATTACCGGAAATAATTTCACCCCGCAATGGGTAAAAGTTGACGGATCGCAAAAACAATGCGGTACCTGCCATGGTTTACCACCACAGGGCCACCTTGGAGTGGGAGTCTTTACGTTAACTTCCTGCGGCGGTTCTGGCTGCCATTTTGGCGTCGTCGATGAATCGGGCAAGATCATTGACCAGAACAAACACATAAACGCTTCTGTGAACGTTAGAGGTAAATAACTTACTCTGATAACAGTATCAGTTTGGCAAAAAGCCGCCTTTGGGCGGCTTTTTGCTTTTAAATGCTCAGTCCTCCCCTATTTTATTCCACACTATCAAAATGACTTTGAAGGTTGAATTTCACGTTAAATATTTCTATAATGATTCTACCGGATAAATATAGTTATCTATTTGCAGCATAATTTTGAGGATATATATAATGGGAAAAAACATTTTTATCACTGATTTTGACATGAAAAGGTTTCAATGGCTGATATCCAACGCCGAACGTTTTGAAAACTCCGACAAGAAACACCTGTGGGAACTGGAAAAAGAACTTGTTACCGCCACAATAGTAGATCCTCATCAGATACCCTCGGATATCGTTACAATGCATTCAAAAGTCCGCCTGAGGAATATGGTTTCCGGAGAGGAAAATGTCTACACACTGGTTTTCCCTTTTGATGCCGATCTGTCCCAAAACAGATTGTCCATACTTGCTCCCGAAGGAGTAGCTATAATCGGATGCAA
>JBLMZM010000043.1:0-19853 GCA_050258815.1 Ignavibacteriales bacterium | reverse complement strand
AGCTCCTTGATCAGGTTGCCGGTGTTGATCTCAACAGGACAGCTTGTAGCGCAGAGTCCGTCGGTTGCGCAGGTCTGGTTGCCATAATAGTCGAATTCTTCCTTCAGGTTTGCCAGGCGGTCCGGATTTTTACCCGTTGCCTGCAGTCTGCTTATTTCCCTCCAGGCAACAATTCGCTGGCGGGGAGTAAGGGAGAGGTTTCTGGACGGGCAGTTAATCTCGCAGAAACCGCATTCGATGCATTTATCCACTATTGAGTTGGCAGCAGGCAGCGGTTTCAGGTCCTTTATGTGGGCTTGGGGGTCATTATTCAGGATGACGCCGGGATTTATCAGGCCCTTAGGATCGAAAATGTCTTTGATTTCCTTCATCAGCTGGTATGCCTGGCTGCCCCATTCAAGTTCAACAAAGGGTGCCATGTTTCTGCCGGTGCCGTGTTCGGCTTTCAGAGCCCCGTCATATTTTTTGACTACCATTTTTGTAACGTCATCAATGAAGAATTTGTAGCGGTTGACTTCTGATGCCGAATTAAAATCCTGCTTAAAAACAAAGTGCAGATTGCCTTCAAGTGCGTGTCCGAAAATAATGGCGTCATTATACCCATGCTTCTTAAACAGTTCCTGCAGGTCAGCCGTTGCTTCTGCAAGGTGCCGGATCGGGAAGGCAACGTCTTCAATTATCACCGTTGTTCCTATCTTCCTCATTGCCCCGACCGAAGGGAAAAGTCCCTTTCTTATATCCCAGAGCTTCTTGTACTCATTCTTGTCCTGCGTAAAGGTGACGGGCATTACTTTAGGCAGCACTTCGAGTGCGCTGATAATCTGAGATATCTGTTCAGAGAGGGCATTACTGTCGGAGGCCCTTGTTTCAACAAGAAGAGAGGCAACCTCACTGCCAAGAGTACTGAGGTATTCCGGCATTCCCTGTTTACCTTCAACAGAAGCCAGAGAAGCCCTGTCCATCAGTTCCACGGCTTCAACTTTGCACGATTTCAGTATTTCAACTGCCTTACAGGCTGTCACCGTGTCGGGGAAGAGCATGAGGGAGGTAGCCTTATTGATCAGTTCAGGCACTGTATAATAATTAACCTCGGAAATAAAGCCCAGAGTACCTTCGGAGCCGATCATGAGGTGCTGGATAATATCTATCGGGTCGTCAAAATCAACCAGTGCATTCAGGCTGTAGCCCGTAGTGTTCTTCATCTTGAATTTTGAGCGGATGCGATCAGCCAGTTCGGTATTTTCCTTAACCCTGGAGGAAAGGCTGCAGAGGGCCGAAATCATCTGCTTGTGGCTGTTCATGAATTTCTCTTTGCTGGACGGGTCGTTTGTGTCCAGTATTGCGCCGTCACTGAGAATAATTCTCATGCCGGCCAGGGTACGGTAGCTGTTTTGTGAAGTACCGCAGCACATACCGCTTGCGTTGTTGGCGGCAATTCCGCCGATCATAGCTGAGTTAATTGACGCGGGATCCGGGCCTATTTTCCTGCTATAGGGGGCCAGAAACAGGTTGGCGTGGGCACCGATGATACCTACCTGGAGCCTGATCTCGGAGGCGTCCTCATTAATCTTAAAATTGTTCCATTTTGTACCCAGCACTACCAGCACCGAGTCGGAGATGGACTGTCCGGAGAGGCTTGTTCCTGCTGCACGGAAAGTAAGCGGCAGGTCAAGTTCAGTGCATTTGCTTATAATATCTACTACTTCATTCTCCGATTCGACTTTTACTACCAGTTTAGGTATAAGACGGTAAAAGCTGGCATCTGTACCATATGTAAGGGTTCTGAGTTCATCAAAAATCAGCCTGTTTTCTGGAATGGTTTTTAACAGGTGTTTATATAATTCTAAGTACTGTCCGGATAACATTTAATCCTCGTAAATTGCTGTTATGGTCATAAAACCGTAATATTCAATAATATGGTTACAAAATTAGTAAAAAATAGGATATAATTGTGCATAAAAAATGTGCCGGGCTGAATTCTGGCAATAAATAAACGGGTATATGGTTAGTTACTGAGGATATGGGCAGTTATCATAAATCCCGGCTTAAAACACCGGGATTTATAATTTTTGAAGTATAAATGCCTGAGCTATTTAAGAATTGGAACAACTTCATGCTGTCTTTCACGTCCGGTGCTGATAACCTTTCCGTCCGGCGTGATGTACACGTCTATTTCACTTCTTACTCCAAAATCCCCGGTCAGATAGATCCCGGGTTCAATGGAAAATGAAGTGGAAGGGAGGACCATTCTTTCGTCTTTTGTCTCAAAGTTATCCATGTGAGCCCCGCTTCCGTGTGTCTCAGTTGTAATAGAGTGTCCGGTTCTGTGTATGAACTGGTCTCCATAACCGGCTTCGTTTATAACACTGCGGCAGGCGTTGTCCACCTCATAGCCCCGCAGTTCTGTTCCCTCCGCAAATCGGTTTTGGACTAATTCAAAGGCTTTGTCCCTGGCGGCGGCAACAATGTTAAATATCCTGGTATATTTTTCAGGAACGGTTTCACCGACGTAGCCCACCCAGGTTATATCTGCCATAACGGCCTCCGGTGTATTCATTTTTGCCCAGAGATCGATGAGGACAAAATCCTCCTTTTTGATATCCTTGTGCGTATTTTCGTCCGGCGCATAATGGGGATTTGCGCTGTTTTCATTTACCGCAACTATTGCGTCAGAATCGGTAACCATATTTCTATTCCTGAATTCATTCATAATCAGCTGCTGAACGTCATATTCGGTAATGTTTTCACCGGCATTTATCTTTTCTTTAATAAAATTAAATGAAACTCTTACAATGTCGTAGAGCGCATTTGCAGCAGTTTTATTTTCCTCAAACTGCTCAGGCGTCCAGCAGGCACCGAACATGGAAATCAGGTCGCCGCTGCTTTTTATATCCAGTCCGAAAGTCTTTAGATATTCAATCGTGCCTGCGTCAACCCTGGAAACGTAAGGTATGGCGTTCATAGGAGAGTATTCCATGGCTATGGTTTTAACCTGTGAAAGTGTATCCCTCAGGTGTTTATCCAGGGAAGCATGGCTGGAATATGTGAGTTTTTTACCAGGCAAATGATCCAGGTGAAAAGCCTCAATTCCATTGATTATTTTTACGGGTTCTCCCTCTCTGGGGACAAAATAGAAGAATCTTCTCGTCAGGTGTGCCTCGGGCGAAACATTCAGGATTTCGTGAGCCAGGCCGTTCGAGCCCCTGAAATCGTAAAACAGCCAGGCATCGAAGTTCATTTCTTTAAGGATATTCTGAATTTTCTTCAGGTCAAATTTGGACATAAATCCTCACGTTTTTGTTTTTAAGTTCCTTAAATATAATAAAAATGCATTGGTTTATAAACACTGCCGCATGAATAGAATAAAAATGCAAAGGGACTAATTAAATCCTAAAAAAAAGCCTGAATAATGAACTTTAAATTTCCGGTTAGCATTTGAATGAGAATAAACATTAAAAATGAAAGAAACTGTTTTTTGCATTTATTTAATTCAGGTTTTGTTGTTATTTGTGCAGCAATTATTTCCTGCACAGGATGCTCAGGGCAAAAGTCCGGTACTAAGGTTAACCAGGATAGAAATATTCCTCTTTCCGACTCCTTAACCAGGCAGAACCCGAATAAGGCGGCAGTCAGATCCAATTACTCCCGGGCACAGGTGGAACTTCTCTCATCTGCCATTGTGGACACTAATAGTTTTATACTAAAAGTAAGGGTAATGGATTTAAGGGATAACCAGTCTTATCAGGATATTGCAGTCAAAGGGGAGACTTATGAATTAAGGCCAGCTTTTATTCTGGACAAGTATGGAAAGATTGCAGATGACAAGCGGAATAAAAGACTTCTTGAGCTGAAAAAATTGAAAAGCGGAAGCAGATTCTGGGCAGTTATGAGTTACTATGCAGACAGGGGGTGGATGATTATGGATGTATTGGATGAGAATAAATAACAGGATGGAAAGAACAGGCAAATGAGTAAGCACTTAAGGATAGCAGGCACGTTAATATTACCGATACTTTTTTTGGCGATTTATTTTTACACTCAGAGACCGATGCTCAGCAACGAGGATTTTATGCACCGGCGCATCGAGGAAGAAAAAGAAGGCGAAGGAAATGAAGCCAGGGCAGGGTTTCCCGACAAAATGCTGCAGTGGTATTATGAGCAGCGATCCTATCCCACCGGAGTTATTCCAACCGAATGGCATCAGAGTGCGCTCATGAAGATCAGCCAGAATAATGTGGAGCTGCATAAATCTGCAGCCAGTCTGAGCTGGAGCCAGCTGGGCCCGCGCAATATCGGGGGCAGGGTGCGGAGCATAGCCGTGGATCCGGTAAATCCGGCAGTAATTTATGTCGGTTCGGTATCCGGCGGAATATGGAAAACAACAAACGGAGGAGGAAGCTGGCTGCCGTTGAAGGACAATATGGAAAACCTATCCATAGGTGCGCTAATAATTGATCCCGCTGATCATAATATTCTCTATGCCGGAACAGGTGAGGGTTTTTATAATTATGACGCACTCAGAGGAGAAGGAATCTTTAAGTCGACCGATGCAGGGGCTACCTGGAAAAGACTTCCGGAAACTGTCAACCAGGATTTTTATTATATTAACAGCCTTGCGATTGACAAAACAACAGGGACGCTCTTTGCTGCAACGAGAAAAGGGCTGTTCAGGTCCAAAGATGGCGGAAACAGTTTTTCAGTAATCAGCAGCCTGCCTCAGGCAAGCGGTGATCCTAACCAGAATGTTCATTGTACGTGTATTGTAATAACCTATGGCTCACCTGTAAGCATCTATGCTTCTTTCGGTCTCTTTAATGATGCTACAGTCTACAAGAGTACAGATGGGGGAGATGCATTCCGTGCAGTTTTTACCAGTAAGGGACAGGGCAGGACAGTACTGGCGGCTGCACCCTCAGATCCCAATACATTATATCTTTCTGCCATGAAAATTTCAGATAATACTGCTGGCATAATGCGGGTTACAAGAGACGGGGGAAACAGCTGGGATTCCCTGAAGGTTGCGGGTCCAAATATTTCAGGCAGCTCCACTTACACTTCCAATCAGGCATGGTATAACAATACACTGGCAATCGATCCGCAGGATCCGAACACGGTTTATGCCGGGGGAACCGATTTCTGGAAGTCCACCAACGGAGGGCAAACCTGGTCACAAAAAACAAACTGGTACCCCGCCAGCGGATTTGCCAACGTTCACGCAGACCAGCACACAATTGTAACCGATCCAACAAATCCCAATATTTTATACGTGGGAACGGATGGCGGAGTTTTCAAATCAACGGATAAGGGTAATTCCTGGGTAAGTCTGAACAACAACCTGTTTATAACTCAGTTTTATTATGGCGCGGTGGATCCTGTATCAAGTAAGTATTATGGCGGTGCACAGGATAACGGAACGATTAAATCGGACGGGGGCGCAGACTGGTATGAAATCCTGAGCGGGGATGGAGGTGCCGTGGAGGTCGACTATTCAAATCCTAATACCATATACATGGAATATGTTGAGATGGCAATTTTCAAGTCTACTGATGGCGGCAGACACTACTCAAAGGTAATGAACGGTATTCCAAAGGGCAGTGATGATTGGGCGGGCACGACCGACAGGGTTGAATTCATTGCGCCTTTTACTATTGACCCTAATAATCCTGCTGTGCTGGTGGCAGGGACCTACAAGGTATACCGGACTACGGACGGGGCAGGAAGCTGGGTGCCTATAAGTGATGACCTGACCGGGGATGGCACAAATTCGTACGGCGCCACCATTTCAACGCTGGCAATTGCCAGGGGAGATTCAAGAGTAATATATGCGGGATGTTCAAATGGTGTAATTCAGGTGACCAGAGATGGCGGATCAACATGGAGCAGGGTCAGCAGTCAGCTGCCAAAGTTATATGCAAGGAGGATTGCAACCGACCAGAAGGACCCGGGCACAGCGTTCGTAGTTTATTCAGGATATAATGAAGGGAATAAGGTATTCATGACTACAGACTACGGACAGACATGGAAGAATATTTCAGGGAATCTGCCTAATATTCCGGTAAACTGCATACTTGTCAATCCTCAAAACAACTCAAATCTGGTAATTGGTACCGACCTGGGGGCGTTTATCACGGTAAATGGCGGGGGCAGCTGGCTTCAGAACAATGACGGCATGGCAAACGTTGCCGTATTCGATCTGGATTACAGGGCTGCTGACGGGAAAATATTTGCTGCAACACACGGCAGGGGAATGTTCTCCTCATCCTGGAACACTACCAGTGGACTCAGTTCGGGTGAATCGCAACTGCCGGAAAATTTTGAGCTGTATCAGAATTATCCGAATCCTTTTAATCCTGCAACTACCATTAAGTACGAGATCCCCAGCGCACAGAATGTAAGAATTACAGTTTATGACGTTACGGGCAGAGAGGTTAAAGAACTTGTAAATGATTTTCAGCAGGCAGGCAGGTACGAGGTAAACTGGGATGGTCGTACCGTTACCGGGGCCCAGGCAGCAAGCGGAATATATTTATACACGATCAGGGCCGGAAGCTTTACACAAAGCATGAAGATGGTACTGATGAAATAAAGTCTGTTAAATAATAGTGGGAAATAAAAAAGGGCGAATCCATTGATTCGCCCTTAGTTGTTTATACAGTTTCGGTCTGCTTTGTAAAAAGCTTCTGGTATTCTTTTGGTTTTCTTTCCTTCCAGGAGCCTTTGTGATAAGCGTAGCCGGTAATAAGAGGCATTGCAATTGTAGCCTCAGCATATACCATCTGTTCATATGTTGTTTCAACCTTACCCCATGAGCTTGCTTCCTTCAGTGTTGAGCCTGAAAGGGCGCCGTCACGTTCATCTGCAACAGTGATCTGTACGGCATACTTGTGCATCGGGGCATTTTCCTGCAGAATGTCTGCGGCAACTACTATATCCTGGGTGAAGTTCTTCGGAACACCGCCGCCTATCATGAAGATACCGCTTTCCTTTGAGTTGATCTTGATCTGTGTCAGTTCAAGAAAATCCTTTGCCGAATCCAGGGAGACATGCTTGTCTGGATTCTTTGTCTGGTGCATAACGAATCCGAAGCCGGCTGAACAGTCTGAAAAAGCCGGTACAAAAATAGGTACATTCTTCTTGTATGCGGTATATACTATTGAATCGTCGACTTTGGGACCTCCGTTGTTTTCGAGGTAGCGGCCCATCTCATATATAAACTCGCGTGAAGAATAAGGCCGGTATTCAAGGCCATCGGCAATCTTACCTATTGTTTCATCGCAGATCCTTAATTCATCTTCATCGATATAGGTATCATAGATTCTGTCTATAGCGAGTTCTCTTAGCTGGTTATCATCACTCCATTTGGTTCCGATATAATGTTTATAACCGAGGGCCTCAAAGAAATCCTGGTCCACGATCAGTGCACCGGTTGATATAATTGCATCAACCATGTTATTATTGACGAGGTCAAAAACAACCTTCTTGAGTCCTGCGCTGAAAATACTGCCCGCAAGTGTCAGGAATACAGTACAGTCCTTTTCCTTCAACATCATATCATAGATCCGGGCCGCGCGGTTCAGATCACGCGCTGAGAATGCCATTTTTTCCATTGCATCTACTAGCGGAACAACGTTATGCTGTTTTATGTCAATGTGCTGTATTGTTTCCTTTAAGAAATCCTTCTTATCTGCCATTTGGTTTTTTTCTCCTTTTGCTTTTTACTTAATATAATATAAAATTAAAATTTATGAAGGAAATAATCCGGCGCCGGGGACCGTTTCATATTTTCAGAAAAAGATCTTGGCCAGTTTTAAGATTCCCTGTTTCCATGGCACACGGTGTGAAACACCGGACTGATTCCGGAAAGTTTCAAGATTATTAAGGTACCACTTATAGTTTCTAATGAGCGCGTCCTTGTTTGAATACCTGGGTTTGAAACAGAGGATCTTTTCGGCTTTTTCAATCGAAACAAATGAATCTTTTGAGGCCGTTTCATATACCCACTTGTAGAGCGGGGATAATTTAAAAAATTCCAAAAATTTCAGTGCAAATATAATAGGTTTTTCCGGAAGACCAACAATTTTTTTGCCAAAACCGGCATAATCCAGTACAGCCTGGTAGTCCTCACGCATAGTGGTAAAGACTTTTGCCCCGATATTAAATGTATCATTTACAAGAGCGGCATCCAGAACGGCACACTGATATATCGCATCGCACAAGTCCTCCACATCCAGAAGCTGGTAGCGGTTACTTCCATTGCCAATCATTGGAAATCCCTTGCCGTCCTTGGCCCAATCATAGAAAAGAGCGAATACGCCGAGTCTTTCCGGACCAATAAATGATTTAGGCCTGACTATAGGTACGCACATCCCCTTTTGCCTGTATTCGATGCACTGTTGTTCGGCCTCAATTTTTGCTTTGCCGTAAGGACCTACACCATCGAGTTTGTCGGTCTCAAAAAGCGGATGATGGTCGGGTATGCCATATACGGCAGTTGATGAGATATGTATAAACCTTCTGACCTTATTATCAAGTGCGGACTTTAAGAGCATCCTGGTACCCAGGACGTCGGTTGAATATATTTCCTCTTTTGTATACAGCGGCAGGGCAGCAGCAGTATGGACTACAATGTCAACCTTCTGCATGGCAAGTTCAACGTCCTTTTCATTCCTGATGTCTCCCCGTATTACAGTGATGGAATTTTTGACGTCGGGGTAATCGAAGTCTGCAATATCAAGAGAAACCACCTCGTGTCCCTTTGAAAGCAGGTGGCGGACCAGATTAATCCCAAGGAACCCTGCACCCCCGGTTATCAGAAATTTCATATTTTACCCCAAATTTTATAAATAGTTACATAAAATTAACAATTTTGAATTATACTTGAAAATAAATCATTTGACCGTGAATCTGAAACTTTATTAGAAATTTTATGTTAAAGATTAATGCATCCGTCCATTATAGCGCTGGAAATAGGTCGTTTTTTTATTATAATTAAAAGATGAAAAGAAAAGATAATGGCAATGAGGATCTGAAGGCACGGCGCCTGGAGGTATACAGCATCGGAGGCTCTGTGGGCGTACACCTGCTGATACTTCTTTCGTTTGTGATACTGGCCAGGATATCCGGAGGGTACTATTCTGCTTCGGGCGGAGTGGGTGGATATTACGATATTTCTCCTGTAAGAGGGATTCCACCGGCGGCCGGGGAAGCAGCTGAAGCAAGCAGGGAAAAAGAAAAGGCTGCCGGAGAGGTCATCCATGAGAAGAAAACGCGCGTTGCCCGGACGGTGAGGGAAACAAAAGAAGAAACTTTGCCGGAGAAGAAGAGTGACATTAAACCTCATGGGGAAACAACCCTCAGCAGCAGCAATGATAACGCTGGCAGCCGGGGTACGAGCGGCGGATACCGCAGCATTGAGGCGGCCGGTTTTGATTCCAGTGGTTTAGGGCAGGTATACCAGGAGTCCACGTTAAAAGTACGCCTGAGATATCCTTTCGGCTGGGTTTTTGTGGATCAGCAGCGCAAGAAGAAGCTGGATGGAATCACATTCTGGGCGGGAGGCGGGAATTACAATCCTCCGCCATATATTCACGTTGAGGTGGTGGAAAAGTATTTATTCAACCCTGAGCAGTACAGGCACAGGTATGATTTTGACGGGTTTACCGGTTATTACAATGATCCTCAGGAAATGGAAAACCAGGTATCGCAGACTATTTACATCAGGACGGGTGATGATGAGGATTATTCGATAAAGCTGATCATGAATGGCAAGGAAGCCTTTAACCAGTTCCAGCCGGTTTTCTTTGCAATGGTAAGGTCCTTCAGGTTCGGCAGCAGCTTTTTTTAGTAACCTCTTGCTGAAGTGAGTAAACTTTGTCTTAATATATCATTGATAATTATGCAAAATAAATTAACTTGAATAAATTGATATAAAAATGAAAAAACCGGAGAGACTATGTGGAAACAGGCAGTCAGAACAATAATATTTCTGCAGATAATATTTCTGGCAGGTGTTACAAGCAGTTTTGCACAGAAAAAATTTGAAGGTACGGTCGATCTGAAATATGATGGCAGCAGGAGCTCAAATGAGATCAGGTATTATGCCAAGGCAGACATGGCCAGGATCGAGATGGGGAATAATGCCGGTGAGCAGAACAGCAAACCGAGGATGGGTACAATAATTGTTAAAAACCATGAGATGTTTATTCTTATGCCCTCAAGAAAGGCTTATATAGAAAAACCGCTGAACTTAAAAGAAAAGATGAAGGAAATGGATAAAAAAGGCGGTGATCTTACAAAAACAGGAAACAGCAAGAAGATACTGGGCTACAATGCAGACCAGTGGATGTTGAAAAATGAAAAGGGTGAAGTTGAGATCTGGAGTACGTCTGATTTGGGAAGCATTGAGCTCATGCAGGGAATTGGGAGCACTTCGGCACCGGCATGGCTGGAAAAGCTTAATGGCAAGGAATTCTTCCCGCTTCTTGTAATTCAGCGTGATGCCCAGGGCAAGGAGATTAACCGGTTGGAAGTTACAAACGTCGATAAGAAGACCGTAGATCCGAAGTACTTCGAAATTCCTTCTGATTACAAAAAAGCTGATACCGGAGGCAACATACAGGAAAGGGGCAGGACAGGGCAATAACAGTTTCTGAGCCCGTGAAGGGGCGCTTGGCAGGGGAAAAATAAAGGGAAAAGGCCGAAAATAAAAGAAATTATAGAAAAATATTGAACTGATTCTTGACTTTCTTTTAAGATAAAGTTAACTTTAAGACCTTTATTGGGAAAAAATAGTTGATTCGGAGGACAATTAAGTGAAACAAGAAAAAATGACCAGGTTTATCAGCACAGAAGATGCAGATAAAAAGTGGTACGTAGTTGATGCCAAGGATCAGGTCTTAGGCAGGCTGGCGGCTAAAATTGCCCGTGTTATCAGGGGTAAAGAAAAACCAATATTTACGCCAAATGCCGATACAGGCGACTTTGTCGTCGTAATCAATGCTGATCAGGTAAGGATGACGGGTAAAAGAGAACTGCAGAAGACCTACTTCTCGCATTCAGGTTATCCTGGTGGTGTTAAGATCAAGAGTTTTGACGAGCTGGTTAAAAAAGATCCGGAAGCCGTCATTCAGCATGCAGTAAAAGGTATGCTTCCAAAGAATAGATTAGGAAAAAAATTAATAAAGAAGCTTAAGGTTTATGCGGGCGAAGCACATCCGCATCAGGCCCAGAAGCCAGAGATATTAAGTTTATAATCGGAGTTAATTAATGGTTGATAACATTTATGTTGGTCGCAGGAAGACCGCAGTTGCCAGAGTTATATTGAGAAATGGTAATGGAAAGATTACCGTTAATGACAAAGAATTTGAAAAAGCATTTTCCCTTGAAACACACAGGGATGACATTTTAGCTCCTTTTAAGGTAACTGAGAACCTAGGAAAATATGACGTATTTGTAAACGTCAACGGTGGCGGTACAACAGGTCAGGCACAGGCTATCAGGCTGGGTATCGCAAGAGCATTGGAAGCTATTAATCCGGACTACCGCCCTTCACTTAAAGCTGAAGGCTATTTAACACGTGATCCGAGAATGGTTGAACGTAAAAAATACGGAAGACCTAAAGCAAGAAAAAGATTCCAATTCTCTAAGAGATAAGATTTTTAATTTACTATATTTATTAACTATTCATACTTTTGGATTTGCCGACTGTGTCCCGGAATAAATGGGATTTAGGTGAAGATGAAAAAAGTAGAAGTAAAACAGGTATAAAATGAAAAACATCGATTTGACCGAACTTATTGAGGCTGGTGCGCATTTCGGGCACCTGACCCGCCGCTGGAATCCCAAAATGAAACCATATATCTTTATGGAAAAGAACGGGATTCACATCATTGACTTAAAGAAAACAAAAGCCTTGTTAGGTGATGCTGCTGAAAGCATGACCAAGCTCGTTTCCGAAGGCAAAAAAGTAATGTTTGTCGGTACTAAAAAACAGGCAAAGCACATAATTGCCAACGAAGCCAGAAGATGCGAACAGAACTGGGTAAGTGAAAGATGGCTTGGCGGTATGCTCACAAACTTCTCCACGATCCGCAAGAGTATTAAACGTCTTACCAACATCGAGAAGATGGAAAATGACGGTACTTTTGACAAAATCACAAAGAAAGAAAGATTATTCCTTTCAAGGGAAAAAGACAAATTAAGAAAGGTGCTTGATGGCGTTGAAACTATGAACAAGCTGCCAGGTGCGCTGTTCATAGTTGATATAAAGAAAGAATCAATTGCTGTTATGGAAGCCATCAGGCTTAACATTCCAATCTTTGCTATCGTGGATACTAATTGCGACCCGGACGTAGTTGACTATATAATCCCTGCAAATGATGATGCTGTAAAGACTATTGAAGCTATTGCAAAGGTAATGGCCGATGCGGTTATCGAAGGACTGGGCAAGGCAAAGGAATTAAGAGCACAGGAATCTGCTGAGAAGGAAAGACAGAAGAAAGAGCGCGAAGAAGAAAATGAAGATGCCAAGGAAAAGGAAGCAAAGGATTCCAGACCGGCCAGGGAACAGAGAAGAGACAGACATAGCAATAAAGAATCTGAATTAAATAAAGGGTAATCATGGATATTAGTGCAGAAAAAGTAAAATCATTAAGAGAGAAGACCGGCGCTGGAATGATGGACTGTAAGAAAGCCCTCACAGAAGCCGAGGGTGATTTTGAGAAAGCAATTGAAGTACTCAGGAAGAAGGGTGCAGCCGTTGCAGCAAAAAGAGCCGAAAGAACAGCTAACGAAGGTTTGGTCCTTACATACGTTGCTGAAGATAAAAAATCTGCAATCATGGTAGAAGTAAACTGTGAAACAGACTTCGTTGCCAAGAGCGATGATTTCAAGAATTTTTCTCAGTTTGTGCTGGAAACTGTCATTAAGTACAAGCCGGCAGATGTCCAGGAATTACTGACACTGAAAAATGATGGCAAAGTAGTTGGTGAAGAGTTAGAAAACCTTATTGGCAAAATCGGCGAAAAGATTACCGTATCACGTTTCGTAATTGAAAATTCGACCGAAGGTGCCGTAGTTGATTATGTTCACCACGGTTCAAAGCTTGGCGTTTTGGTGCGTGTCGATAATCTTGGTAATGGCGACCTGAACGAAATGGTTGTCCTTATGAAAGATGTTGCAATGCAGGTTGCAGCCATGAAACCTCTGTTTGTTTACAGAGATGAAGTGCCAAAAGATATAATTGAAAAAGAAATTGATATTTATAAAGAATTATCCAGAAAAGAAGGTAAACCTGAACAGATACTTGAAAAGATTGCCCAGGGCAAGCTGAATAAGTATTATCAGGAGAACTGCTTATACGAGCAGGCTTTCATCAAGGATAATGCAAAGTCGGTGAGCGACCTGTTCAACGATTATAACAAGAAGTATTCAACTGAAGCACGGCTTGTTTTATTTCACAGATTCCACCTTAGCGACGAAAAAAAATAGGTTTCATTTCTAAAAGGTCTTATTTAATAAGACCTTTTTTTTTATTAAATTTGACGGAGAAGTATGACACAATTAAAATATAAGCGTTTATTGTTAAAACTCAGCGGCGAATCGTTGATGGGGAAAAAAGGCCATGGAATTGATCCTTCCGTGCTTGACTTTTTTTCTGCTGAAATCAAGAAGGTGCGTGATATAGGTGTTCAGGTTGGTATTGTAATAGGCGGCGGAAATATTTACAGAGGGCTGAGTGCCAATGAACAGGGTATTGACAGGGTAACTGGCGATCAGATGGGAATGCTGGCCACGGTAATTAATTCACTTGCTCTGCAGAATGCGTGTGAAAACAAGGGAATCTATACGCGGCTGATGACTGCAATCCACATGGAAGAAATTGCAGAACCCTACATCAGGCGCAGAGCCATCAGGCACCTGGAAAAAGGCAGGGTGGTAATATTCGGAGCCGGAACCGGGCATCCTTATTTCAGTACTGATACGGCAGCATCACTGAGAGCCGTGGAAATTGAAGCAGATGTCATACTCAAGGGTACCAGGGTGGACGGGGTATTTGATTCAGATCCTGAGAAAAATCCGGGGGCATTGCGCTTTGAATCCATTTCTTACCTGGATATACTAAAGAGCAGGCTGCAGGTAATGGATCTTACAGCTGTCAGTTTGTGTCAGGAAAATAACCTGCCTTTAATCGTATTTAATATGGATAAACCGGATAATTTGCTCAAGATCGTCCTGGGAGAGAATATCGGTACCACAGTTGGTAATTATAGCGTCAAAGATAATATTTAATAAATAATCAGAGGATACCATGAACCCAACTATCAAAGATGCCACTCAGAGAATGGATAAGTCCATTGAAGCCTTCAGGGGCGAAATCTCAAAAATCCGTTCGGGAAAAGCTACAACGGCATTACTTGACGGAGTCAAGGTGGATTATTACGGCACATTGACACCCTTAAAACAGATGGCCAATGTTTCGGTCCTGGATTCACATACACTGTCTATTACGCCTTGGGACAGATCTGCCGTGCAGATCATTGAAAAGGCTATTATGACTGCTGATCTGGGACTGAACCCTTCAAGTGATGGAACCAACATCAGGGTTCCGATCCCCATGCTTACTGAAGAAAGAAGAAAAGATCTCATGAAGATAATCAAAAAAATGGGCGAAGATGCAAAGGTTGCCATCCGTAATATTCGCCGTGATGCAAATGAACACCTTAAGAAAGAGCAGAAGGAAAAGAAGATTTCCGAGGATGATTTAAAGGATTTTGAATCTGAGATCCAGAAGTTTACAAATGAGCATACTAATACGATTGACGAGATTATTAAGCATAAAGAAAAAGAAATTATGGAAGTGTAAATATTTAGGTATTATTACTATAAGCCGCTAAAAGCGGCTTTTTTTATTTATAGCTATTTATATTTTCATAAAACTATTGTAATTTCCATCAGAGAAAAAATTTTTAAAATCATAAGGAATTTATTTATGAAGATCAGAAAGGAGGAAGCTCTCGAGTATCACTTCCAGGGAAGACATGGGAAGATCGAGGTCGTTCCGACCAAGCCATGTATTACTTCCAGAGATCTGTCGTTAGCATATACTCCGGGTGTAGCTGTGCCATGTTTGGAAATTGCGGCGAATGAGGAAGATGTTTACCGTTATACAGCAAAGGGCAATCTTGTAGCGGTTGTTTCTAATGGAACTGCGGTTTTGGGGTTGGGTGATATTGGTCCATGTGCCGGCAAACCGGTAATGGAAGGAAAAGGAGTTTTGTTTAAAAGATTTGCAGATATTGATGTATTTGATATCGAGCTTAAGACCAAGGATCCCAAAGAGATTATCAGGGCAGTACAACTTCTTGAACCCACTTTCGGTGGTATCAATCTGGAAGATATAAAAGCTCCGGAATGCTTTGAAATTGAAGAAGAACTTAAAAAGACGATGAACATTCCGGTTTTTCATGATGACCAGCACGGTACTGCGATCATCTCCTGTGCCGCTTTATTGAATGCTGTGGAGCTGGCCGGTAAGAAGCTTGAGGATATCAGGCTTGTTATCAACGGAGCCGGAGCCGCCGCAATTGCATGTGCAAACCTGTACGTGAGAGCCGGCGTTAAAAAAGAAAATATAATGATGTGCGATTCAAAGGGTGTAATATCCAAAGACAGGACCGACCTGAATAAGTACAAGCTCCAGTTTGCGGTTGAAACAGACAGGAAATCACTTGCCGATGCAATGGCCGGTGCCGATGTTTTTGTCGGTCTTTCAGTTGCCGGTGTTGTATCGAAAGAGATGGTCGTAAGCATGGCTCATGATCCTATTGTATTTGCCATGGCAAATCCTGATCCTGAAATTACATATGAAGACGCAATTTCTGCCAGAAAAGATATCATCATGGCAACAGGAAGAAGCGATTATCCCAACCAGGTAAATAATGTCCTTGGATTCCCGTTTATTTTCAGAGGGGCGCTGGATGTAAGAGCTACGGCAATTACAGAAGAAATGAAGATGGCAGCAGTGGAAGCCCTGGCATGCCTGGCAAAAGAAAAGGTTCCGGATATTGTAATAAAAGCCTATGGTGGTACTGATTTCTCTTTTGGAAGGGAATACATAATACCGAAGCCATTTGACCCGCGCGTACTCTGGAAGGTAGCTCCTGCTGTTGCAAAAGCAGCTACTGAAAACGGAGTGGCCAGAGTAAAGATTGAGGACTGGAGCGCATACGAGGAAGAGCTGAAAGAGCGCCTCGGCATGTCGAAGGAAGTAATACGCGTGATGATTCAGAAAGCACAGAAGAGTCCAAAGCGTATTGTTTTCCCAGAAGGAGAAGAGGAAAAAATAATCAGAGCAGCATTTTCAGCTTATGATGAAAATATTGCTTTCCCGATACTGCTTGGAAACGAGGCCGTAATCAGGGGAAAGATCGATTCTTTGAATATGGATCAGAATATCTTTACAGTAATAGATCCTTTAACCTCGAAGGATCTGAGCCTGTATGTGAATGAATTCCATACCGCAAGACAGCGTAAGGGAATGTCACTAAGGATGGCTCTTGAACTGATAAAACAGCCAAACTATTTCGGATCAATGATGGTTAAACTGGGTCATGCAGACGGACTCATCAGCGGCTATACCTCGTATTATCCTGAAACTATTAGACCTGCACTACAGTGCATTGGCGTAAAAGAAGGGTTCAGGGTGGTGTCAGGAATGTATATAGTTGTTACGAAGAAGGATGTTTATTTCTTTGCTGATGCCACGGTAAACATAGATCCTAATTCGGATGAACTTGCTGAAATAGCAATTTCTGCGGCAGATACAGTAAGCAGATTTGACATTGAGCCCAAGGTCGCCATGCTTTCTTTCAGTAACTTCGGCAGCTCACCAAATCCCCAGTCACTGAAGGTTAAGCATGCTGTTGAAACAGTAAAGAAACTGCGCCCGGACATCATGGTTGACGGTGAAATGCAGGCCGATACTGCCGTTGTACAGCAGATACGCGAAAACGACTTCCCGTTCAGTACACTTAAAGGAAAGTCCAATGTTCTGGTGTTCCCGGATCTGAATTCCGGCAATATTGCCTACAAGCTTATGGCCAGAGTAGGTGGTGCTGAGGTAATTGGCCCAATCCTGATGGGAATGAAGAAACCTGTTCATGTCCTTCAGAGAGGTGCCTCTGTGGAAGACATCATCAATATGACCGCAATTGCAGTCGTTGAAGCAAATCAGAAATAATATCTCAAGGTGAAAGACGGCCCCCGGCCGTCTTTCATTTATATGCAGATATTTAGTACGAAGAGATCATTTGTGATAGCTATGACTCAATTAAATACAGCCAAAATTCCGGAAATTCTGAGGTTTTTGAGGTATTTCCGGACAGATTTTACCTTCTTGTAGTTTTGAACCAAACAAATTACTAAATTGCATTTTTTATACTAATTACTATTTGTCTTATTTTCGTATATTATCATATTAAGCAGTGTTAAAAAGCATTATATACTTTATCGGGAGCCTGTTAGTATTTTTTGCCGGCATTATTGTATATGGAATAATACTGAACCTAAAAGAAGTAACTCTCAGGGAAGCAATTGAACAAAAACATTTGAATTATCTGTCAAATGTTCATATTATTATAGACAGGCGCGGCTACAGGCTGGACCTGTATTCGGATACTATCCTTGTAAAATCATATAAAGCCGTTTTCGGCAGGAATAATGTTCCAAGAAAGAACCTGCTTGATGTACAGGCTACTCCGGCAGGCAGCTATGAAATATGCCAGATTGACACTGCATCAAAATATGGGAAATATTTCAGGTTAAACTACCCTAATTACAAGGATCTGACCGAATCATTCAAGGCCGGGGTTATTTCCGAGAAAGAGTATGAGACCATGTACGAAGAACTGCAAAGCGGTATTTGTCCTGATTTTAAGAACAAAACAATAACCAGCATCGGCATTCATGGCATTGGAAGACTGAATTTTATTTTCAAGAATCTTCCGTTTACATTCAATTGGACCAATGGTTCTGTTGCAGTCAGCAATGAAAGCATTGATGAAATTTATTCAGTAATCAGACTGGGGACTGAAGTTGTCATTAAAAATTAAAGATCTTTCAAAAATTATTCTGTTAATTGTTCCGGTTCTTATTACCTCCTGCAATAAAAAGGAGACTCCAAAACCGGTTGTGCCCGTTGTAACCGCCGATTCGGCGCGGAAAATAGACAGGCGGGTAGCTGAAGAAAAAATTAAAAGTTTGCTTGGCAGCAAGTCGCGTTTGCTCGAGGAGGGCAGATTTCAGGATGATTCCACGTATGGTGTGGCGGCCGGACTTGAAGTGAACGATAAATCTGCCTGGGGGATTAAATTTTTCTATTTCAAAAAATCCAATAATGATTTAATTAAATCATATGAGACTCCTTTATTGAAGGGTTCGCTTACACAGAGTCTCATTAAAAAGATTAAGATCAATCCGATTGGCCATGAGATGCTCTATTATGATTCTCAGGATTACTTTCTGGGAAGCGGGGGCGGAGAAATATTTTCATATATAATAGATTTTAATGCACCTAAGGTTTATTACGCACACTTCTTTACTGTGCCTAAGAAGCCTACTTCGTTATTCATGTCATCGGATACGGATGTTAAGGAGATCAGAGAGTTTTTTGTAAGGCATTTTCAAAAGGACTATCCCGAGTTGAAAATTGTAAGTAAGGATTATGATCTGGAAGAGATTTATTGAAATATAACCTGATTATGTGATGTAAATTATATTATGCTTAGATGCAAGATTTTGCTATTATCTGTATTGGTAGTAATTAGCAACAATTTTCTCTTTTCTCAGGATAAAGACGAACAAAATGTTGAGCAGTATGAGCTGGTGAGCATACAGTTTCGCGGAAATGATGCTTTTTCCAATTCTGTGCTGGCTGGTATCATTTCGTCCAAAGAGACACCAAACTTCTTTTTTAAGCTTCTTAATAAAATTTCTGAAAGTATGGGCCGCCCGCCCGAGTATTTCGATTCGTTGAAAATACGCGAGGACCTGACGGCTCTTGAGAACTTCTACAAGGATAACGGCTACTTCAAATCCAAATTTTCCTCCGAGTATAATATTGACAAGGGGAAAAAAGAAGCAGAACTTATTTACCATGTCACCGAGGGGCCCCATTTCATAATCAGGAATTTTGTTTATACGGGACTCGACTCAATACCCGCTGAATTCAGGAAAACCATTGCAAATGATTATACTGTAAATACTGCCAAAGGCTTTTCGAAGACCCTCATTGACCAGGATACCAAACCGATGATTAGTTTTTTACGCGATAACGGCTATATGCAGGCCGATATCAGGCGTCCAAACGTGTACATATTTTCCGATTCTGGTTTTGTGGATGTCAGGGTTGATGTTATTACGGGTTTAAGATACAAAATAAAAGACCTGGTAGTTGAGAAAAAGGGTCCCGGTAAGGAGTATGTTCAGGATACGCTCATCAGGAAAATTGTAAGTATGAAGCGTGGTGCATACTACAGCGCAGATGAAAAGGAACGGGCACAGGTCAGGCTCTACCGCACGAACCTGTTTTCTTCGGTATTGATAAGCGGTATTGTCCCCGATACAAACCTCAGCTGGGTAAACCTTAACATTGCCGGTGATGTAACTGCAATGAATGATCTGTCGCCAGAAGTAATAATAAACAACCAGGAAAGCGCATTTAATGTCGGTCTGGGCGCAACATATACCAGAAAGAACTTCCTGGGAAATGCCAGAACATTTACACTTGGGGGAAGCTTTGCCATTCAGGACGTTTTCGGCATTGATTACAGCAAGATATTTGGTTTTGTGACCTC
>JBLMZM010000042.1:0-7030 GCA_050258815.1 Ignavibacteriales bacterium | reverse complement strand
AAACTCCCTTGTCCCCGGCATTCGCCGGGTTAAAATGTACCCCATGCGTTTTTTACCCGTCCGCCGCGGCGGACGGCGGGCGTGCGCCGCGCGCCCACAAAACATCAATGTTTTTTTATTTATTTTGTTAATTGGTTCAATTTTGGATTATGAATGGGCCCCGTTGGGGGCCCATTTTATTTATTTGATGAACAACATCTTGCGGACGAGGCGGATGCCGGGACCCTGGAGCTGGTAAATGTATACACCGGAACTTAGCCTGCCGGCGTCAAATGCGGCTTCGTAACTGCCGGGGGCATAATTGCCGCTGGCTATGGTACCCAATTCACTGCCCAGACTGTTATAAACCTTCAGCGTATAGAACCCTGCCCCGTTTATGTCGAACCTTATCTTTGTCACCGGATTGAACGGGTTCGGATAGTTCTGCAGCAGGTCGGTCTTCGCTGGAATGCGTGACCCATCCTTCTCAACATCAGTAACCTCACCCTCTGCAGCAACCTGCGCAACGCTCCTTACAAACGAAACATCCATCGGCTGATCCACTTTTATGATCTCTGCAATATTGCTGAATATCAGGTCCACCGGTATCCTGCCCCTGAAAGGACAATGATTAAACTGGCCCGATCCGTACATATTGTACACTATTACCTGTCCTACCACCACTCCCGACGGGAAATCCAGCGTGGCCTTCGGCGCCAGTATGGAACCCTTCACCTCAATACCATACAGCCTGATCTTCGTGGCCTCATAAAAATTGATAAGCACGTGCTCGCTTCTGCAGCCTGTCAGGGTAAATCCCCCCTTCCACTCAATATTATCCCCCGAAACATTTATAAGCACAACTGAATTTGCAGGCACGTTCACCGTGACTGTGTTGCACTTCGAAAGGTCGCTCCCCTTTATATTGAATTTATTAAGGACAGGATTGGTACCCGTCAGCTCCAGCATGCCATATTCGAACTTAACCGTCCCGTTAGCGCTAAGCAGCGAGAGCTGTATGGAAAGGTTATTAAGGTACAGCGCAGCCGCGGTAAAGTCTACCGGGTGGCAGTTGCATATCTTGCCATCCGCAATGTGCCACTGCATTGTATCGATATATGATCCGTATGAAATATCGCCGTACACGCGCCCGCTTTTATAGGTAAGCTTCCTGCCCACCACGAGCACATAGCCCGGATGCGGAGGCAGCTGGTCGCCCACGCTGTAGCCCGCCAGAGTTGCATCCCTGCAGACGGCCATCCTTCCCTGCGTGTCGGACGAGGGCTGATTGATGTCATTCAGCACGAAAAGGTTATAGTCCGATGCAATCCCCAGGTCGAACAGTTTGCTGTTGGGATCCGAATAGCTTACCCTGGCCGTGATCTTCAGCTTCTTAGATTCATTAGGATTCAGCGAGCCTGCATCCCAGATGCCGGTGGAGGGGTTGTAACTGCCATCGCAGGAGACGAATTTAAGGACTGCCGGCAGGAGATCCAGCACCTGAACTCCTGTTGCCTTTACCGCTCCGGTATTCTTAATCGTAATCTCGTAAGTTACTATATCACCGTCCTTTGCAGAGGTTACCGAAGCCGTTTTACTGATGCTCAGGTAAACTATGCTGTGCCAGTTGACTGTTGCCGAAACCGTCTTGCTGGCCAGGATGGGAGTTGCAATCACGAATTTCTGTTTTCCGTCAGGGTTGGAAATATAGCAGTACTGAATGCCCCCGGGGATAGTTACCATACCCGTTGCATAAATTGTTGTGGAATTATTGGGCCCCGCTGTGAGCTGTATGGGTCCCGCCACCCCCGCCTCATTAGTAGTGACCGTATACTTAGATAGTGTTCCCTCATTCACGGAAAGGGTTATACTAACCCCTGCCAGAGGTGTGCCTGCGTCGGTGTAAGCCTCAACATAGAACTGCACCACCGAACCTTTTACGCACGGCTGGGATGGTATATTTATTACCAGAGTTTTGAACGGGTGGATGTTCCCGGCGTTCTTTTTGGCATCCAGAATAATTGCAATCGCGCGGTTTTTTATCTCCGCGGGATACACGTCCGGAGTGCACGCCGGGACGTTGAGCTGGTCGGTAAAGCTCCATATTGCAAGCTGTACGGCCGCAGCCTCATAGATCTCTCCCAGTGAATTTGAATAAGGCAGCTTCCTGTGAGGATAATAATTATTAAGGATATAGGTCACAAAAGAGCTGGTTTCCCCGCCCTCCTGATACTGCGCATTATACTGGATACTATGCTTTAAGTCAATGCAGTAAAAGCTTGCATAATTTGCACTTATGGTTCCCAGGTGTGTACCCGCATAGACCGGATCCTTGTCGGGGGAAGTAAGATATACCTTCACCCCTTTGTCGGGCTGCAGGATTGTTGCGGTACTGATTGCGCTGGCTGCAGGGCTGGCATGAACCATAAAGAAGAACAAGAAAAGGTAAAAAAGCTTTTTCATTTTAATGTCCCCTGGTGAATTGTTATGTGATATACTTTGAATTCATCCGTAACTCAGAACCATAATCATACAATACATTGCAATACAAATGCGTTCCTGTCCAAGTGAACATCCCATTCTGAAAAGCCGTTTTCAAAGTGGTAAAGTCACAATAATTACCAATGAACAAAAGGAGGGCAGAAATAAGATCTTTAAAGAATATAATAAATTTCTCGTTATTGTGTCCCAGGTCATTTAAAAAAGTGCAAAAAATTGCATGGAGAAATTTTTTCTTTTAATTTTGGCGTAAAATGTTGTAATATATAAATTACGGGTTTTGGGAAGCAGGTAAAGGCAGGGGTAAAGGTGATTGCAATCTGAGGGCTGTGCCCTGGTTGCTCACTTTACCCCTGTCTTTTTATTTCATGCTCATCCACGAGGTGCGGAGTTTCAGCTGTTCAGGAGTGGGATCAGGCTGGATATTGAATACATACTCTATTCTTGAAGGAACGAGTTTAATTGTCACGTCATGGGGTACATTTTCCCTCAGCAATGTCATCTGCAGTTCATCCCCCACCTTCATTTTTCTCATTGAGGCAACCTTTGTCATCACATTATCCATTGTCAGGGTATCGCCCATTACCTTAAACACCACGTCCCCGTATTTAATGTCCTTGTCTGCGAGCGCCGGGTCCACTTTATCAACACATATCTTATTATTAACTAGTGTCATAGCCAGACCCGTTCTGGCCCTCGAGCTGTCGTATCCGGCAAATTCCTTATAGTCAATTCCCACTTTACTGAAGTACTCCTTTACCGGCAGGGGTTCAGTCCCTAGCACATATTTCTTAAAAAAGTCGCCTATTTCGGGGTAAGTTGCGCGGGTAAAGTCGTCGAAGAAGGTATTCTCACTGAAAGCCTTTTTCGCGCCGTACTGCTGTGATAGTTCGTGCAGCACCTCCCTGAGTCCCCTTTCCCCGTGCGATAGCTCCAGCAGTTTAAGGTCCAGCAATCCCGCCACCATGGCCCCGCGCTGGTAGATATCGGGGTACTCCTTCTGCATCTTATAGCTGTTTAGGGCGAGGTCCCGCAGGCTGAATTTAGTCTGGGTATCGCTGCTCTGCTCCATTTTCTCCGACATTCTTTTAAGGTATTCTTCGGGAGTAATGAGGTTAGAGCGCAGCTCCATAATATTTGCGGCCCATTCCGTAACGCCCTCATAGAGCCAGAGGTGCTGCGACATCACCGGTTTTTCAAAATTAAAATGCTCCACCAGCTCGCTGTGCAGAGTAAGCGGCGTAAAAATGTGATAAAACTCGTGGGCCACAATACCGCGCAGCTGGCTCAGATAATTTGGATTAAGAGGTTTATCCTCCATCGTATAGTCGGAGCTGTAGGAATGTTCCCAGGCGCCATAGGAGAGTTTATCGAAATGGAAAAGGAAGACGTATTTTTGGACAGGGAGTCCCTCCATGAATTTATCCTCCGCCTGCAGGATCTCCTTCAGTACGCCGAGGAGGCTGTCGGAGGTAATTAAGCCCGATTTGGAATAGGTAAACACGTCCACCTTAGTACCGCCCACGTTCACCTCCGAGCGTGTAAGTCTGCCCAGCAATATCGGCGAATCCACCACCCTGTCGTAATTCTCAGCCGTATAGAATCCGCCGGCGTCCTTTTCCAGTGCAGTGCCTATATTCCAGTCCTTAGGATAATCCAGTTTGATCTTAACCGGAGAGTCCTGTTTCCCGCTGATATAGCCCACGAAGCACTGGCCGTTAAGCAGTGCGTTATCCTCTTTAATAGAAGAGCCGCACATGGGGAATATGATATTGCTGTCGACGGGGGTCTCCCAGGTGCTGCTGACAGTATATTCTATCTTATTCACCCTTGTTGGTTCGGAGATGGTCCACTGGTTAAGTGATGAGTGGGTGGTGCTGATCTCATTACCCGAGGCGTCGAAGGCCTTGAACTGTTTCACGAAGCGCCCGATATCCATTTCCTGGTAGGTACCGGGGGCTGTTGCGGCGAACTGATAGATGTTATTGCCGGCAGAAAGCCTGCCGGGTTCAAGCGTAACATTGATAAGGTGGCTGCCGTCGTTCTTGAGGCTGACATAGTATGTCTGCTGTGCATAAGTAAAGGCGGTCAGTATAAAAAAAAGATTAAGCAGAAGAAATAACCGGTAGTTCTTTTTCATAAAGGCTCCTTGCTGAAAAAGTTATTTGCATAAATAGTATACTAAATTTCACCGGATACTCAGCTAAGTTTTGTTACAATTTAAATTGCGGCACAATAATTTCAAATGCCATAAAAGAACACCCGTTTCTCACGAACTACATCAATAACACTGAAATGAGAAGCGTGGCGAGCAGACATATACCCAGAGCCAGGGCATAAATCACCGAAACTGAAAGCGATTTCAACACTGCGGCTGACGTGTCCTGCGGGAAGGAATTCTTCATTGAGACAATCAGATAATATGTGGAAATCAGCAGCATTATAAGGAACAGGTAACCTGAGCCCCAGATCTTTGACAGCAGTATAAAAACGCTGAACAGCAGGAACAGGAAGCTGTGCAGGTGAATAGAATAGATAAGGAACTCATAATAATAATGCCCCTTTTTCAGGTGGAACAGGAAAACGATCAGCGCAAACAGAGGCATCAGTATGAACATGAGATAAGAAATGTTCTTCATAAGCTTATGCTTAAATTCCTTTTTGCCCTCCTCGTCTTTGATCTCAAGAGACTTTTCCATGACAAAGTTGCCGAACTTCGAATTATTCTTTTTCCCCATGGCAACCAGCGAGTCGTACTGTTTTTGGGACATTCCTTCCGGCACCTCATCATTAACGGCAAACAGGCTTACACCGGTACTCTTCTGTTTATGCTCCTTCTTTTCTATCCCCTTCTTTTCCGTCTCCTTTACTGAGCTGCTGGTTGATACATTTCCCGGCAGCATACTGGCCAGCATGAAGAATATGAAGCTTACAAAAACATATATCCTTACGGGCGGCACATAGGTTGCCCTTTTGCCCGTATTGAATTCCCTCGTAAGAAATCCGGGATGCAGCAGAAGTCCCTTAAACGTCTGGAATATCTTCGTATCAAGGTGAATAGTTCCTTCAAGGACCTCCAGAATGAGGTGTTTAAACGGAACTTTAAGTGAATGGTTTTGCTGTCCGCAGTCGGGACAGTAGTTATCCGCGTCCTTAAACTGGTAGCCGCAGTTAAGGCAGTTTTCAGATTTGAATTCGTCGTGGCTCAAGTTAAATCCTCTATTTTGGGATATACAAAATAGGGGCGAAAGAGGTATAAAGCAAGAGGCTGCACGCTCTTAACTTCATTACCTCTGTCACTGCCTTTACAGTTCCTACTCCCCTGCTTCCATGCCTGCGCCGCCGCTGAAGTGGGTTTTACCAGGTTTGGCGTTACCGTAGTAGGTAATGTGCGATCCGCCGCTCTGGCTTGTATTGATCATGCCGTTCAGGTTAACGACTGCCGATGCTCCGCCGGAAAGGTCCGAGTTAAGGTTATGTGCCGCAAAATCCTTAAGCATAAACTTACTGCCTCCCGAGCCGTCAATTTTCATATCGCCGCCGGTGCCCGAAAGTGTAATCCTGCTGCCGCCTGAGAGTTCCATAGAGATATTTCCGCATTTAAGCGTACCCTGCAGAATGGCTCCGCCTGAAAGATCGGCCTTAAAGGTTTCCGAGGGCACTTCCATCTTCAATATCCGGGCTTCCGATCCGCCGCTGAGTTCAACGCCTGTCATTTTAGGCATTTTAACATTTATATACACGTCAGATCCCCTGAAGCTGTGGAACCAGCCGTTATCCATATAGAATTCCAGAGTGCTGCCGCTTTTTTTCACCCTCAGGCGCTTGAAATCGCTGCTGCCGGCCTTGACCTCGATGCTGTAGGAATCGGACTGAGTTATTGTAATGTGCATGCCGCTGGCGACCTCGATGCGGTTAAAATCTGTATAGTTGTATGTCCTTACTTCGTCCTTATAGGAGATATCCGCACCCAGAAGTCCCAGTGAAAGGAACAAAGTGGCAAAAACCGTCCATGCAAATTTTCTCATTTTTCACCCCTGTAAATGTTTTTGTGATGATATTTAGACTTACGGATATTGAAAAAGTTACAGAGATGTTGGGCGTGTGTATCCATAAACATTGTTCGATAAATTGAATTGTTTTGTGGGCGCACGCCCGTCGACCGGCGAATGCCGGGCGGGCAAACACGGGCGCACATATATCCCCGGCGAATGCCGGGCTGGCCTAAATTTGAATATAGGTCGAAATCCTATCAATAACCCCGGTTTCCCAGGCCGGGAACAAGGGAGGACTCCCGATATTCTCTTTATCTTTTACCACATCTTTACCTTTTACCATATCTTTATCTTTTCTAACCCCGGGCTTTAGCCCGGAATAGATAAGAATGGGAATGATATGGATTTAATCCTTATCAATAGCCCCGGCCTTTAAGCCGAAGAATATGGATCTATCCCTTATCAATACCCCCTCCCTTCAGACTGGTGGATAGAGTAAAGAAGTTACTCCCCAATACGAGAGAACTCAGATCACTATAATTTACCCCGGGCTTCAG
>JBLMZM010000041.1:0-4951 GCA_050258815.1 Ignavibacteriales bacterium | reverse complement strand
GGTTAAAGAAGTCTATTGCAATCAAAAGTGAAGTCATAACAAACAGTGCCACTGCCGCGGTATAGCTTAAGACCGCGTTGCGGACGAGTTTGACTCTGAAGACGAGTTCTCTTAGCTGGTGTGCGATGCTTTCCAGGCGGATGTTTTCCTCATAAGTAAAGTCCCTGCCGCCGGCCTTTAGAGTAAGGTGGCGTTTTTCCTCATTAAGGAGGCGTATTCTGTTGACGACGAGTGAATATTTATTATTGATGCCAAGAATAAGCAGTCCGCAAGCATTAATCATAACTGCGGGTGCCAGCATGAGCTGAATTATCTGAGTAACCGTAACATTTTGTCCAACGATCTGCATAATTTTCAATCCTGTATTAATCAGTAAGTCTAAATAATTTATATAACTGCCCATAAAAAGCCAAGGCAGACCTTTAAAAATAAAAAAATCCGTTCTATTTTCCGGAATAAAATTATTCATCACACTTATTTTATTTCCGATATACATTGCAGAGGTCTTATCCGGGCAGGTAATCAGGTAATGTCGGGGAATGTTTGTAATTTTGAAAAGTATTATATGATAAATGAAATGAGATTTTCCATAATATCTTTAAGGAAATAACCAGCATTAATTTCCATAACATTAATGCTGGCTTATTTACAAAAGTATTGTCCAATTTATTTCAACAACAGAAACTTCCTTGAAGTCATATAATTAGCGGACCTCAACTGATAGACATATATCCCGCTTGGGAGATTGCTGCCGTCAAATAATGCTTCATATCTCCCAGACTTTCTGAAACCCGAATATAATGTAGAGATACTTCTTCCAAGTATGTCATAGACCTTTAATTCTATATATGAGGGTTCGGGAATATCATATTTTATTCTGGTCTCAGGATTAAAGGGATTTGGATAATTTTGATACAGCCAGTATTTCCCAACTATATTATGGCTGTTATGAACTTCGGTTCCATTGCCGAATCTGTCGTTTATAATATAATTTATAAGATCTTTTGCCTCATTTAGGCTCATATAGAAAAGCGGGAAGCTAAGCACTACGGCTTTATAATCGTTCCCAATATATTCAATGCCTACCGGCTGCCCTTTTAATTTTCCATATGTATCGTCATTATATTTGGAATCATAGGTAAGTACAACGCTGCCTCCTGGAGCAGGCTGCAATGCTTCGACTTTTGTTAAATAACCGGAAGGATTTTTTGACGGGTCAATTACGACTGATCTATAACTGTCGTTGGCAGATACAGCTCCAATAAACTCGGAAAATCCTGCATTATATAAATGTTTGATTTTCAGGTATTTATAGATAAAATCGTTTTCTGTGTAGTCATACGGTATCTCGTAAGCCTTATGAGGCTTAAAATCATAGACGTTGCTGCCTGTATATAACAGGGTTCCGCCGTAGTCCAGATATTTCCCAAGTTCATCTATATACTTTGGGCTGGAAATATATGAATCATTATGCCAGATAACTGTAGTGTACATTCCAAGATCGGATAGTTTTATACTCCTTAGCTTTACTAAGTCGTATGAGCTGACTTTTCTATCTGTCAGAAGGGAAATATAAAAGCTGTCGATCTGAGAATCTGTGTATTTGTCTCCCGTTATTTCATCCGAATCATCTACAATGAGTAGTCCGTGGTTTAATGTCACAGCATGTGATTTTAGAACGTTACTTCTGTTGCTTTCATTCCCGTTTATATCTATACCCGTTACGTAGTAATAGTAAGATGTATCAGTTCTTTCTTTGTCAGAATATAATGTGTCATTAATTGCCTCAGTATTGATTTTTATAAACCCATTAGCTGTATCAATTGACCTGTAAAGATTATATCCCCTTAGATCTTCTTCGGTATTCTTCTGCCAGTAAAGTACAATTTTATCTTTTTGAGGATCATCCTTAAAGTTATGAGGCGCTAATGGTGTATGGCCTGGAATTATTGCTACTTCATTTATCACACTTTCAAAATTATTACTTGTAATGGCTGCACCGAAGTAATACGTAGAGCCTTCAGCTAAACCTGTTATTACAATATTTGTATCCGAAGCAGTAATCGATGAGTCATAGATATAAGAATTCTTCCCTATATATATCCTATAAAAACCTGATTCATTGCTTTTAGCCCATTTTAGCCTGATACTTTGACCATCACCAATATTGGCTGCAGATAAATTTTTTACAGGTGAGGGCAGAAATGTATACTGGAGTAAATTAGCAAATGCAGCCTTTGCAACCTCCTTTGTATAAGGTATATTGCAATAAGAAGTTGAGTCACCTGACGAATGGTATCTATCTATATTGATCTCATTTTCTTCAAAATATATAGAAGGATAACCATAATAATTAAAACTGTAGCTGTCTGAACGCCCATGATAGTCATATAGATTTATAGGCTCAAGAGTTGTATAATTCTTAGTAATTATATCAGAAAGCTGGTGATATGGTTCTAATCCCTTGTAAGAATAAATTTTCAGATACCTGCATGTGTCGCTTGCATTTGCAATCATGTCAAGATTTATCATTAATCCGATTTCTTGCCCAGATTCCCTGAATTTCTTTGCTATATCCATGCTTCCTACAAGTCCTGCTTCTTCACAGTCGAAAGCTATAAACTTTATAATGCGGGGAAGATTGACTCCAGAGTGTTTTAATATTCTTGCCATCTCAAGCACTGCTGAGACACCGCTTGCATTATCATCTGCTCCAGGGGACAGGGTATAATTCTCAGAGTCATAGTGAGCTCCTGCTATTAGAATTTCCTTCTGAGTAGAATTGGAATTTAAGGTGGCAGTTATATTCTTACACCATATGCCCTGATTTAAGAATGAGTCAGCATAAACCTCCGAGTAACCAAAGCTCCTGAATTTATTAATAATCCACTGGACAACAGAATATCTGTTTGGAGCAGAATAATATCTTGTATTAAAACTCTCAAGCATAAGCATGTAGCTTTTTATGCTGTCTGAATTTACCTCATTTATAACTCTGCTGATCATTGTGTCTTTATCAGATAAGGAGGAGTTGTTTTGGCCATGTAAAGAGTATGATGGTCTCAGTTGAGATTCCGGATTGCTCTCAGCCGAACTTTTTGAGCAGATGAAAAGAATTGCCAAAAGACCGAAACTAATAAGATTTCTCATTGGAAGCAGCTCTTCTTTTAATTATCTGGGAAATATGGCGATCTATGGTTAAAGAGTGTCTTTTTCTTTTGCAACATAAGTAAAAGGATTATGAAGGTAAATACATACTTGTACTGATTCTCACTCATAAATATATGTATTTATTCTTCTTCCAGACTTTATCATAGCCAGCTTTAAGTCCACAGTTGCAGGCGTCAGATCGCTAAATGACATTCAGACTGAGATTCCGAAGGCATCAAGGTCACTCTTCAATTATCTCCATAAAATTACAGCTGTTAAACTGAGCAATATTTTCTTACTTTGCAGCATGAATATTTCCCGATTTCTATATAGACAAAGATCGTTTATTTATTCCGTAAGCGCGGTGCTGCTGTGGTCTACGGTGGCTACGGCTTTTAAGCTGGCTCTTGAGGGCTTAAGCTATGAGCAGCTTTTATTCTATTCTTCGCTTACAAGCACAATCGTCCTTTTTATTATTATGATGTTTTCGGAAAGGAAGAAAATGTTCCTGGAGCTGAAAGGGCGGTATATTCCTAACAGCATGTTCCTGGGGTTGCTGAACCCATTCCTTTACTATATGGTGCTCTTTAAGGCCTACTCGCTCCTTCCTGCCTATGAGGCGCAGCCGCTTAACTACACATGGCCTATAATGATATCCATTATGTCGGCTTTGTTCCTGAAAGAAAAACTGGGCTTTAAGACTGTGGCTGGCCTTTTAACCGCTTTTATTGGGGTTGTTGTAATTGCTACAAGAGGGGACATTTTCAGCCTGAAGTTCCACGACCCCGAAGGCGTTATACTTGCCGTCGGGAGCTCACTTATCTGGGGCGCGTACTGGATATTAAATGTCATAGATAAAAGAGAGGCCCCGTCCAAACTTTTCGGGGCATTTTTTATGGGAACGGTTTATTCTGCCTTGTATCTTATGTTCTTCGGAAGCTTCAAAGTTGCTGACCCGCTTTACATACTGGGTGCGGCATATGTAGGCCTTTTTGAAATGGGAGTTACGTTCTTCCTCTGGATGAAGGGGCTTGCCCTGAGTAAAAACAGAGCGCGGACGTCAACGCTGGCGTACCTGTCCCCCTTTATATCTCTTATTTTTATTACGTTTATACTGAATGAAAAGATTTCGGTTTATTCCATCACGGGGCTTGTTCTGATCATTGGCGGAATTCTTTACCAGCAGCTGGACAAAAAGCTCCCGGAAAGTGAAGGGGCGCCTGCCAGGAGGTAACTACTGTCCCATGGAATATTCTTCGTGTGTTTTATCCGGGACTTCTATATATTTTGCGTAGCATCCGGGTTCCGGTATAATGTAGCCCTCTTCCCTCAGGCTTTTCAGATGGGCTTCGATTGCCAGGAGCATTGCACGCTCCACCTCTTCGTTTGAAAATCCCGTGGCAACGCATCCTTCGAGATCGGGTGAATAGGCTGAAAAGCCGGTTTTTGTTTTTTCCACTATAATCAGGTATTTCATCATCTTAAACCTGCTTTATCAAGAATGTTATTTATGGAGTTTTGGGCCAGCATGCCGTGCGGCCTGCCGGATAAGGTAATAATGCCCATTTTGAGCGTGTGCTTAAACTGAAGTATGTCCCCTTCCGAATGGAAGTGATACCATCCGTCCTTTTCAATAATCCTTATAAGTTCCTTAGCTTTCATGGCAGACATCATCCCACGGCTTATATGAATATTATATAAGAAGGATTGCAGAATTTCAATTCTTTTAGAAAGATTCAGTCTAGATCCGGAAGCTCTGTCCTATCTCATTAAGCCCCAGTTTAAGTGAATAGTTCTTTAT
>JBLMZM010000040.1:0-18282 GCA_050258815.1 Ignavibacteriales bacterium | reverse complement strand
TAATGGAATCAGCCAAATATACAGGTAATGATATCTGGAAATACGGAACCGGCAGAGTTGATGTCAATAAGGCAGTCTCTCAAAACACTGTTGTTACACCAGCCAGTATTAGCCTGGGTATGGATGATGTAAGCCAACAAATCTGGATCAAAATGGATACTATTTCTATTTATAATTATTCTGCTGAAAGTGAACTATTTACCCTGAATGTTGAGAGCAGTTTACCGCCAGGAATTGAAGTAACATTTGATAAGACAAGCCTGGAGGTCGCTGCTTACAGGTCTGAGAAGATAATTGCCACCTTCAGGATTGATAATAGTATAGTCCCGTATTTGCAAACCAACCCGCCTTCCTACTCTGGCAGTATTTCCATAAAATCACAGAAGCATAGTCTCCTGGTACCCTTTGCATTTATAAAGGGAACAATGCTTAAAATGGATTTCGATGAGGAATTGTGGTTTGTTAGCATTTGCCCACATGATAAGAATCTGGCAGCAGTAAGGTATTTGAACCCTGGTAAGTATTTATATTTACCTCTCCCAAAGGGATTATACACGGTCCTGTGTGTGTATTATGATGCTGCGACTTACGTTATAAAAGAGAACATCCTTATAGAAGAAATCACATCTCTGAGTATATCCAGAAATGATGCAAAAAATGAAATTTCATTTTCTATGAAAAACAATTCAGGACAGTTAATCAAGGATGCGGTTTTGGCCAATTTGTTTACTCATTCTCCTTCCGGTTACTGGGTAAGTGTTATGGGTTCCGTACCTGATAAATTTAGAATCTCAGATGCGAGCAGCAATATTTTATTGGAATGGGTTGGAAGCTCCACTAATGATGCCAGAAATTACTTCAGAACTAATGGTTTTACAAGGGGTATATCCAAAAATCTGACATTTACAAATGATCCCGGCTCATACCGGCATTATCTGGCCAAATATAATACACCTTCGTCCATCAAAACACTCTCTCCTTATGAAGGATTAATAATTAATTATCAGAATTCTAAAGTGGAATTTTTCTATGGACATAATGGAACACTACTGCAGTCTCCTTTCATCCAAAATATTCATTTATCCCCCGCCCCATATAAGAACTTTGGATTTTCGTATCGCAAACGAATTTCTGAATTAAATAATGATACTCCTAATTTTGAATTGAATGCACCCGATACATTATGGGGATATTTCCAAAAAGAGGATAAGACTCCCTGTTTTACAACACTAAAGACCGACCTTCTTTTTAATTCCGGACCACCGCAATTACTCTCAAACTTTAAGAACACATCGCAAAATATTGTTTTGAAATCTCCAAACATCTCTGGACTATTCTTTAATCAAATGAAGGATTTTAATTATTCCCAGTTGGATTCATTACAGTACAAATTGTATACCGGCATAAAATTTTTAAGTAGCGGAAGATTAAAGGACCAGGCAGGAGCAACAAACAAGCTTGAATTTCTTATACCAGCTGTTGGACAACCATACAGACTTCAGTTATATGGAAACCCAGGCTGTTATATTAACGGAAGATATGTCAAGGCGACAATGGAAACGGAGTTCGATACCAGGAAAGCTGATAAGAATCCTCCATGTATGAAATCGTTTAATATCATTTCCAATGGACTCATTACCTGCATTCCCGATTCTGCGTCAGGGGGGAAGATACTATTTGAGATAGATGATAATAACGGAACCATTGGTGAATCAGGTATAAAGGATGTGACACTTGAATACAGGACGGAGGCAGCATCTGATTGGCTGAGAATGAACCTGGACAGGGATAACACAACTTACACTTCCAATATCCCTCCCACTTTTGATAAGGGGTATGTATCCTTGAGGTTTGTTGCAAAAGACAATTCAGATAACATACTGACTTACACAGTTGAACCAGCCTTTAAATTCGGCACAAATCACCTTCCTGTAATTCATAATAATTCTGAAATTACTGCAAAAGTAGATAGTCTTTTATTATTTCAGGTTAATGCAGAAGATGATGACGGTGATAACCTGAAATATAGCCTGGATGTTAAACCGGCATGGATGAAAATTGATTCCAGCAGCGGTATGATAATGGGTATTCCCAGAGCAGGTGATGCCGGTGATACTATTGCTGTTGTAAGAGTGAATGATAAGAACAAGAGTGGGGTATCACGGAATTTCATAGTTCATGTAATAAATACCAATCACCCTCCTTCTGCCTTTACTCTAATGGCTCCCGGGGATAAAGATACCCTGAGTTTAAGGAATCCTTCTGTGCCTGTTAATTTCCGTTGGAGCTCTTCTAAGGATCCGGATTACAATGATAGCCTGCTATATTCTTTTAATATAAGTGGACCAGGTCTTGACACTCTTATTTCAAAACTAAGGGATACAACCCTTACTGTAAATTTATCTGGGTTATTACCAAAGTCAGTATATACCTGGGATGTCACTGTTTCTGATGGCAGGCTTTTAACTAAGTCGGGTCGGCAATTTACATTCCGCACATCGGATAATACTTCAGATGTTAATAATATGGCTTCGCTGCTTCCAGTGGAATTTGAATTGGATCAGAATTATCCTAATCCATTCAATCCTGCTACAACTGTAAATTATTCATTGCCCAGGAGCTGTCACGTTATAATCAAACTTTTCGATTTTCTGGGAAGAGAAGTTGCAACTTTAGTCGATCAGGTTAAAAATGCGGGATATTATAAAACTGTTATCAATGGAGATGAATTGACCAGCGGAGTATATCTTTACAAGATGACTGCCGGAGAATTTATGATGACTAAAAAAATGATTCTCCTGAAATAGTATCAAACGATACTCAAAGGCACAAAAATGATTTCTGAAGCATTAATAATTTCAAGGTTCGGATCCCTTACAGATCCGAACCTTTTTTAATGTTAATTACTTTATCAATACCAGCTTCTGAACGGCATTAAACGGGCCGGACTGCATTCTGAGTATGTACACCCCGCTGGCAAAACCAGATGCATTCCATACTATCGTGCGCTTACCTGCCGCCATGACATCGTCTGATAAAGCAGCAACCTGCTTTCCTATTGAATTAAATATTTTCAAAGAAACATAACCTTCTCTGGGTAGATCAAATACTATTTTTGCCGTTGGATTAAATGGATTGGGATATATAGCATAGAGCTTATATTCTTTGGGAGCTGCTGATGAATTATTACCAGCAGACGTTGCTGCCTTGTTCAGGATGAAATTAAATGGATTATCTGAGCTAGCCTGTATGGTTTGCGGATTATTATCCGCGGTGTACCCGTCTGGAGGAGTGATATAAACCTTAAGCCCTTTTACCTTTGGCACATTCAAAAATTCAAAATGGCCTGATGAATCTGTAAGGACCGGAGCTACACCCGGATATGGATTATTATTTTCTTCCCAGAGATAAACCATTATATCCTTAACACCCTGGCCTTCTGCTTTTACGGTACCCGAAATAGTATGGTATAGGTTAAGTGTGGAATCTGTTATTGCGGCAAAATATGAGTGCTCAACACAATTGATCCATCTGAAACTCCCGCCTGCGAAAACAATATTTCCTGAGACTGATAGAGCCATAATATCAGGACCGTAATCAGTACTTACAACTGGAGCCCATGAAGTAAGCATGCCGGATTTATCAATTGATGCCAAATAATATCTGGTTTCACCCAGCAAATGAGGGAATGCCCCGCCTACATATAATCTGTCTCCTGAAATAAATAATGCATCCACTGTTTCATTTGTCAGAACTGACCTGGTGGAAACCTTAGCTTTCTTTAGGTCAGAGGAACTATTCAGAGGCTTATTATAAAGATCAAATACACCTAATCCGTTAAACTCTCCACCAGCGTAAAGTTTATTATTAAAAATTGCAAGGGCATGAGTCCTGCAGGCGTAATAGTTGAATGTCCATGGCAGGAGTCTTCCATTCATATCCACTGCTGCAAGAAACCATTTCTCCTGTCCGTCTACATGTGCAAAATCTCCTCCTATATAAACGACTCCGTTGGACACCGCAAATGAAAGAACAGGGCCATTTACGTCAGGTTTCCATGAATTTGCAATACCAGTATTAAGGTCCAAAGCAGCAGCATAATGCCTGCTTTGTCCTCCAATATTTTCAAAATCACCACCGGCATACATTGTACAGCCTGCAATATAAATAGATCTGACAGCCCCATCGGGCACAGGATTCCAGGAGGAAACCTGTCCACTGGTCGTAATTGCTGCTAGTCCATTTCTTTTCTCTCCGCCAATCGTAGTAAAATTACCGGCAGCATAGATTGTATTTCCTGAAATTAATAATTTATTTACCGGTCCATCCGGAGCCGGGTTCCAGTCAGTTGGTTTTCCATCTGGTCCCAAAGCAGCAAGGTATTTTAAATGAATCCCTCCGGCAGAAGCAAAACTTCCGCCCACATAGACTGAATTATCAGTAATTAAAAGAGCATTTACTTGATTATTTACTCCAGGATTCCAGTCCTTAGCAATTCCGGTATTCATATCCAAGGCTGCAACTGCATTCCTGATTTGCCCTCCTATTTTACTAAACCGGCCTCCGGCATATATACTATTACCTGAAATCTTTAATACTTCAATGCTTCCATCAGGATTCGGATCCCATTGCATCGCTGCACCAGAGGCGGTATCCAATGCCGCAAGGAAACGTCTTTTTTGTCCTCCAATTGACTCAAAGCCCCCACCTGCATAAACGATTCCATTTGAAACGACAAGGGTGCTGACCATGTAATCTGCACGTGGGTCCCAGGCCGTGGCAATTCCCGTCGATGCATCCAGTGCAGCAATACTATACCTCTGCTTTCCTCCTATGCTAAAATAATAGCCTCCCACATAGACCAGTTTTCCAACAACCACCAAAGTATTAACCTGGCCCACTGCAGAGGGATTCCATGAAGTTACCTGTCCCGAGGCTAAATCAATTGACGCTATGGAATTTCTTTTCTGTCCCCCAATTATGGTGAATTGACCTCCTGTATAAAGAATATTTCCTGATAGTGCGAGTGCCATGACCGGATAGTTCGGATCAGGATTCCATCCAGCCAGCTTACCCGTAGTTATATCAAGAGCTGCAAGATTATTCTTAGGTTGGGAAGCTACCTGACTGAAGGCGCCACCGATATAAATCATTTGTCCAGAAACTATAATTGAATATACTGGACCGTTAGTACCCGGATTCCAATCAATATCTACGGTTTTATCGGATTTAATGTGGGCTATATTGTTTACTCTTACACCCCTGATAGAAGAGAATTCCCCACCGATGAACCATCCACCAGAGCCATCTTCAGTTATAGCAAACACGTTTTTGTTAACCTCTGGCATAGAAGGGTCCACTTTTCCGCTTAACCTATCTATGCCGACAAATCCTCCGGTGTATGGTCCAAGGTATGTAAAACTGCCTCCTATATATGTAGTATCCCCGCTGTTAACAATTGCTTTTACCGGGGCATCCGGCATCCAGTAATCTTTAAGCACAGTTTGCGAAACTGCAAGACCTGAAAAGGCCAAATAAAGCATAACCAACGAAGCATAAACTAGTCTCATACTTCCTCCTGCCATAATTTATTTTTCATCGAACGTGATTATATAATAATTCCCAGCCATCATACCTTGTTTCAACAGCTAATGAAGAATTACCACTAACTCACGAAAATATCATGACATCCATACTGCTTTATCTTTTGCCATTCCTATAAATCTACAATAAGACCTAATATGAAGATATATAAATGCAAATCAATGTCAAGATATGCTTAAGGTTATTACCTGGAGTGATGTTTTCATAATTGCCCGAGCTAAAATATCATAATCTTTCAAATTCTGGACTTTCTCAAAATCATTCCCATCCATTTTCAGCCTGCAATAATACATCTCATTATATCCGGATAATTATCGGAATACTCACCGGCAAAAATATTCAATGAATCCTTTAGATTTATGCCGAAATTTTCTATCTTTAGAACGAATGGGGTTTCTACCAATACCAGACACCTATAGGACTAATAATATTTTTGCCGTTGTTTTACCCTTTTATTAGTAGGACAACAGCTCTCATTCTATTTACTACTTTACCGCAAAGCATAGAGGATTCAACATAGAAATGCTTATTTGCAGAATTATTGATTAGGCTGAATTGTTAGCAGGTCGCAGCGTGCCGTTTGCTTTTAACATAACATTCTTAATAATATTCTGACTTCCATAGCCAACTTCCTAAACCAGAAAGCATAATGGAGCGGTTAATATGTACAGATATTACTTATTCATTATAATTTTTTCTACAGCGCTTTTCGGACAGCAGAGAAAGATAATTTATCTTACCTGGAGTGATGTTGTAGGAAAATCCCTCGATCAAAATTTATCCTTAAAATCAAAGATTCTGGAATATGACACACAGAACCTCGAAGTGTGGCGTTCATATTCATATTTCTTGCCTACAATCCGTTATCAGGGAATTGCAGTTAATAACTTAGAACTGCCTACAATTGTGTTTATGGGACAACAGTTTATAATGGGTACTAATTATACATTTCAGCATTCTGTTGACCTGACATTCCCGATATTTACAGGCGGCTCCAGGCTTTTCAACGTTAAAACTCAAAATTACCTGAGAAAATCTTTGAGTGAAGAATTAAAAGGAAAGACACAGGATATTGTATTAGAATCATTGCAATCATATTATGATATTATTCTTGCAAATTCGCTTGCCAGGTCAGCAAACGAGGCTGTTGAAGTAGCCGCATCAAATCTTCACCAGGTAACAATATTTTATAATAATGGAACTGCAACTGAGCTCGACCTCCAGAGAGCAAGGGCACAGTATTATTCAACCTTGCCTCAGTTTGAAAATGCCGAATCCAACCGTTTGTTATCCTACCAGAGATTAAAAATGCTGTTAAATATGCCTTTGGAAGATTCACTTGCCGTAGTTGATTCCTTAACTGCGAAGGATTTTCTTGACCGTTTCAAGGAAACCGATCTTAGTGGCTATAAAAATATATCAATGGAAAACCGGCCTGACCTTAAAGCAATTGCCCATAAAGCAGACGCGGCTGGTGAAGGAGAGAAATTAGCGCTTTCACAATTCTCCCCCGTCATAGCTATTTCGGCAAATCTTCAGTATCAGGCATTTTCAGATGATAGCAAACTGCGTTGGAATGATTATTCAAGATCAAAGGCAATAACTTTGTCAGTCTCTTTACCATTATTTGAAAGCGGCAGAAGAATCCTAGATTATCAGCTGGCAAAGATTAGAACAAAACAGGTAAACTTGCAGAAGCAACAATCAGAAACACAGGTTTCCCTTGAAGTGGAACAGAATTATTACAGATTTAATGAAGCCGTGAAGAATATACGCAGTCTTGAAGAAGCAATGAAACAATCCAAAGAAAGTTTAAGATTATCAAATTTATTATACTCGGAAGGGATGAGCACCCAGCTTGATGTTCTAAATGCGCAGCTGCTTTATAACAGCAGTCTCACACAATATTTACAGGGGATTTACATTTATAACATTAACCAGTTGCTCTTATTAAAATCGATAGGGAAGCTCAATACAATATGGGAGTAATAGTATGGGGACTAAAATGAGAAAACTGATTTTCCTTTTACCTCTGGTGCTCTTGTTCATTTATTCCGGATGTGGCAAAGATTCGGAAACCCAGGAAGAAATTAAGGTACCAGTAAGAGTATATAATGTTAAGCCGGAATCACTAACAAAATACCTCAAACTGACCGGCACAGTTTCCGCATCAAAAGATCAGATCTTATACAGTAAAGTTTCAGAAAGGATTGAAGAACTTTATGTAAAAGCCGGGAACAGGGTCAGCAAAGATCAAAAAATATTAACACAGTATAATGCCATTTTAAATCAGGGACTCGATGCTGCCAAAGCAAATGTTGCAAATGCAGAGGCTCAGGTGGAACTTGCAGAGCAGAATTATGCCAGAATGGAAAGACTCTTTAATCAGCGCGCTATAAGTATGCAGCAGTTTGAACAAATTACAGCACAAAGGAAGGCAGCGGTTTCCATGCTCGATGCTGCGCATGCACAGCTTAAGCAGGCACAGGAACAGGTGGAGAACAGTATAATAAAAGCACCCTTTAGCGGAGTTGTTGCAGCCGTATTTGTTGATCAAAATCAAATGCTGCCTGCCGGACAGCAAGTTGCACAAATTATTGATCCGTCGACGATGGAATCAAAAGTGAGAATTGCAAGCAGGGATATCAACCTGATTAAGATGGGACAGAAGGCTGTAGTGTCAATTCCTTCCATCCAGGGGAAAAATTATACAGGGAAAGTAATAACCCTAGACCGGGCCGTTGATCCTGTTTCAAAAACATTACAAGCCGAGATTATTATTACAGATGCGGATGATCAGGTCAAATCCGGAATGTATGGCGAATTTATGATTGCAACAACTACAGTTGATAATTCGGTTGTCATTCCTGAAACAGCATTATTGAGTCAAACTGAAGTAAAAATTAACAGACAAACAGGAACCCAGGAACCCGTAAGGAAATATTTTCTCTTTATAGTTGATAATAACAATAAAGCAAAGTTAAAAGAAGTTAATGTTGGCTTAATAAGTGAAGGGAGAGCACAGATTACAAAAGGTGTCAATATGAACGATAAAGTTATTGTCATTGGAAATAATATCGTTCAGGAAGGTCAAATAGTTAATATTATTTATTAAGGATTTGATTTAATATGCAAATTACAAAGTTTTCAATTAAACGGCAGATAACACTTTTAATGTTTTATGCCATAATTTTAAGTTTCAGCTTCTTTGCATTCACACAGTTAAAAGTTGATTTTTTCCCCGATATTCAATTTCCGATTGCGGGTGTTATAACAAACTATCAGGGGGTTGGCCCACAAGATATTGAAAACACCGTTACCCGGCCTCTTGAAGAAGCAGTTTCAAGCGTAAAAAATATTAAAAAAGTTAATTCGCAATCCTTTACCGGTGCCTCCATCATTACGCTTGAGTTTAAATATGGCACGGATATGAATCAGGCAGATGTTGATATCAGAAAGAACATCGATTTTGTAAGGGACTTACTCCCATCTGAGGCAAGTGATCCAATCGTGTTTGTCTTTGATCCTTCCATGAGTCCGATCATGTTCATTAGTTTAAGCTCTCAATACTTGGGACAATCGGAACTTAGAAAACTTGCCGAAGATAAAATTGAACCCTTGATTGAAAGAATCCCTGGAGTTGCCTCTGTTCAAACTTCTGGCGGGCTGGAAAGACAGATAAATATTAATGTGGATCCAACCCTTTTATCTTCATATAATCTTTCACCTAATGATGTTGCCCAGGCACTTCAATATGCCAGGGGAATTCAGCCTGGAGGGACAATAGAAACTCCGGAGAAAACTTTTCAATTAACTCTGTTAAGTGAATTTACTGCACTTGACCAGATAAGGAATACCACAGTTGCAATGCGGAATGGGAAATCCGTTTATGTTGATGATGTTGCTGATGTTGAAGACGGATTCAAAGAAGCCTCAACTGAGGTAAGGGCAAATTACGGTGAAGGGATCCTCATAATAATAAACAAGCAGTCTGATGCTAATACAGTTCAAACTACTGCTCAGGTTAACGCTGCACTGCCTGGCATTCTTAAACAGCTCCCGCAGGGAACACATTTTAGCACAATATGGGCCCAGGCAGATTTCATTACGAGCTCAATAAATAATTTGCGCGATTCTGCTTTGATAGCATTTATCCTTTCCTTTCTGGTAATCTATATCTTTCTAAGAAATTTCCGCGGCAGCGTAATAATGGGTATTTCAATGCCGGTTTCAATTCTGGCCACTTTTGGAGTTTTGTATGCATCAGACCTGACTTTAAATATTATTTCTATGGCTGGCCTGGCACTGGCAGTTGGCATGCTTGTGGACAATTCCATAGTAGTATTGGAAAATATTTCCCGGCATAGAGAAATGGGTCAAAGCAGAACCGAAGCTGCTGATATTGGTACCTCAGAAGTGGGAATGGCAATTACGGCTTCAACCTTAACAACAGTAGCCGTATTTTTACCGGTTCTTTTCGTACCCAATATAACAGGCCAGTTATTTAAGGATATGGTTTTAACCATATCGTTCAGCCTTGTTGTGTCCCTTATAGTTGCCCTTAGTCTTGTACCAATGATGTCAGCCAATATTCTAAGGCCTGAGCATAAGGATAAACCGGGCAGAATTGGTAAATTCAAAGATAGGTTAGGGCATTACCTTAATTTAATGACTTCTGAATACCAAAAGCGGCTTAATTGGTCACTGAGACATAAAAAAACAGTGCTTTCAGTCGTATTTGCAATGTTTGTTTTTTCTATAATTCTGGCATTCTTCCTCGGCGGTGAATTTATGCCACAGACAGACCAGGGATTTATAAGCCTTGTTATTGAGGCTCCTTCGGGAAATCCCAAGGAAAAAACGAGGCTGATAGCTTATCAATTGGAAAATATTGTAAAAGATGTTATAAAACCTGAAGAGCTTGAGAACATTTCGATTATGTATGGTGCAAGAGAAGGCATCGCCGCATTCGGAACAAGCGCAAGTACCGTGGAGACCTTCATAAAATTGAAACCGGTTGATGAGCGAAGTAGGAATCAGTTTGAAATATCAGACCTATTAAGGGAACGCCTTAAAAATATTCCCGGAATTACTTATGTCTTTCAGGAAGATGGCGGCTTTACCACCGAAAAGGCGGTTGAAGTAAAAATCCTCGGGTTTGATATAGATGGAGCACTTAAGATCGCAAATCAAATCAAAGATAAGATGCAGAACATAAAAGGTCTTGTCGATGTTAGTACAAATGTTAAAGAAACTACACCCGAACTTCAGGTACATCTGAATACTGACCTACTTAATGCCTATCATCTCTCAACTTTTCAGGTCGCGGCAAATATTTCAACTGCTATACAGGGGAAAGTCGCGGCTAAATTACGTGATAAGGGAGATGAATATGAGATCAGAGTTCAGTATGCAAAAATGTTCAGAAATCAAAAAGAATCTCTTGAAGATATTCATATTCCCATGCCGACAGGACAAATGATACGGCTTAAAGAGATTGCAAACATTGAACAGGAACAAGCCGCCCCAACCATATTCAGAGAAAATCAAAATAGATTTGTGTCTGTTGGGACAAACCTTTCTGGTATAGATCTTTCGGCGGCTGTTAGAGAAATAAATAATATTATAAATGAGACCCCAATTCCATCAGATTATCAGGTAATAATTGGAGGTACGGCAGCGGATCAGCAGGAAGCCTTTTTCTATTTGGCTTTAGCTTTTATAGCCGCTATTCTTTTAGTCTATATGATTATGGCGGCACAATTTGAATCGTTAATTGATCCGCTTATTATTATGTTTACTGTTCCGCTTTCTGTAATAGGTGTCTTTACATTTCTATTTATTACAGGGACCTCCTTAAGCGTTATGGCACTTGTGGGACTCGTCATGCTGGTAGGTATTGCGGTAAATAACGGAATTGTTATGGTGGATTATATTAATCAGCTCAGGCGTGGGGGCACTGAACTTTATGAAGCTGTTGAAAACGGAAGTGTCGCAAGATTGCGCCCCGTTCTTATGACGGCTTTAACTACAATACTAGGTATGGTTCCGCTTGCAATTGAATTAGGTTCGGGTGCAGAAACCTGGTCACCGCTTGCCCGCGCTGTCATTGGCGGATTAACTGCCACGACATTTTTGACACTATTCGTTATTCCGGTTCTTTATATTGCTTTTGAAAGAGCTGGGGCAAGGGTTAAGGAGTATCGCAGGAGAAAAAAATTAAAATATTAACCCACAAAATTTGAAAGTGTGGATGAATCTCTGTCCACTTTACCACTAAATGTAAAAAGAACTTTTGGAGGAGCCTGGAAAGACAATAAAACAGGCAGCTCCCGAAGCTGAGGAAATAATAAGTTTTAACATGCCGGCCTTCAGATTCCATGGTATGTTGATCTATTACGCGGCACATAAAAAACACATTGGGTTTTATCCCGGAAGTAAATCCATTATTGAGATATTCAGGGAAGACCTGACCGGCTATAATACTTCAAAAGGCACAATTCAATTTCCAATTGAAAAGGCCCTGCCTTTAGCTTTAGTCAAAAAGATAGTAAAGTACAGAGTAAATGAAAACCTGGAAAGGGCCAAAGCTAAAGGAAAGTTAAAATAGGGCTGCAAAATGTAGAAAATTTCAGATATTTTATTCCTACGATATAAGCCTAATTTATAACGGAATCATTTACTTCGACATTCATCATAATAAATTTGCATCAAGGTTTTTTTTTATTTATTTTTGATTCGATGATTATCTAAGTAAAGTTAAGGCAAAATAATATATGAAAATTAATGAAAGCATCAATCTGATGAAGGCCCTCGGGGACGCCTCGAGACTTTTAATTGTAAATTCCCTGATGGAAAAACCTCACTACCTTGAGGAACTGGCTAAGAAACTGAATCTTTCTGAGTCCACCGTCAGCTTTCACATGAAAAAGCTGGAAAATTCGGGACTCGTTTACAGGAAGAAAGAGCAATATTACGCCATCTTTTCCATCAACCATGAGGTAATTAACAGTACGCTTAAGGATATAATTTCTTTTGACAATATTCAGAAACCTGTACAGGACGAAAGAATCAGAGATTACAGAAACAAGGTAATTGGAGTATATTTCAGGGAAGGGAAACTTTTACGGATACCGTCGCAGCATAAGAAACGGCAGATCATACTGGAAGAGATAATTATGCTGTTCGAAAAAGACAGAGTGTATCCTGAAAAGGAAGTGGATTCGATACTGGAAGAAGTTAATGAGGACTACTGCTCAATCAGGCGTTATTTCATAGATAAAAATATGATGAAAAGGGACAGGGGCAGCTACCGGGTCAATCCGGAATATATAAACAACTCAGGAGATACTATTCCTGCTTTCAAACACGTACCTGAAATGCAGAAGGCAGATATAAAACCATCATCACCTGGAAAGGGAAATTCAATGGATTCGGCAAAAAGGAAAGAAATCATTAATAATTATAAGCAAACGCGTGCTACTATGGGAGTCTATCAATTAAAGAATCTCAAAAACGGAAAAATATTCATTGGAAGTGGAAAGAACCTGGAGGCTAAAAGAAACATGCACATGTTCGCTCTTAAGAACTGGGGACTGCACGAAATTGTTGAACTCCAGGAAGCATGGAATGAACTGGGAGATAAGGGAGTGGCATTTGAAATCTTAGACGTGCTTGAACCTAAAAAGGATGATACTGCGTATAACTACACAAAAGACCTGGCAACTCTTGAAGAATTGTGGCTCGAAAAACTTCAGCCATATGGTGACAGGGGCTATAATAAAATCAAGGTTAGGAAACAATAAAGCAATACACGCTTCAATGTGCCTGGGGATATTGCCTTTTGTCCATATGAATGCCAAATTACAAGGGACAAAAGGCAACCTTTTACGTCTGTGCTGCCGATTTAGAATAATTACATTTTGGCTTCTGGATAAAACAGGAGAACTGGAAATATGTCGGACAAAACAGCAATCGAACTTGGCAGTGTACAACTGACCCTGCTTCTTCCACTATGGGGAAGAGCCGTTGAAACAAAGAAAAGCAGGCCACTATTAAAGGATCCTACCGCACTAGAGATCATCAGCAAAATCGATTATGATTTTTCGGCAATGGCACAAAGCGTTGACGATGTTACTCAATTTGAATGGATAGCCCGCAGCATTCACATGGATAAAGCAATCAGGGAGTTTCTGGGCAAGCATCCCAAAGCTACAATAGTAAATGTTGGCTGCGGACTGGATACTACATTTGACAGGGTCGATAACGGAAGCCTTCGCTGGTACGACCTGGATCTTCCCGATGTAATTGAATTAAGGGAAAAATTCATCCCTGAAGGCAATAGAAGAAGGTTCATTGCATGCTCATTTCTTGATGAGAGCTGGTTTAGCCAGGTTCTTGTTGAGGATAATATTCTCTTTGTGGCTGCCGGTGTGCTTTACTACCTTGAAGAAAGTCAATTAAAAGATATCTTCTCTAAACTTGCTTGTACATTCCCTTCCGGTGAGTTTATTTTCGACGCGGCTTCAAAAGTAGGCGTCAAAGCAGCGAATGAGAAGCTACTTAAAAAAGTAGGCCTGGATGAAAGGTCATTTCTGAAATGGGGAATGCAAAATTCCAGTGAGATCCGGCAATGGAATATTAAATTGGAATTTGTAAATGAGTATCCTATGTTTAAGAATATGAAAAAAGGACTCACACTTAGAAATAAAATTGTATCAACCTTATCAGACCATTACAAGATGATGTATATGGTACACCTGAAATTCTAAGTTTTTTCTGCTTGTCACAAACGTTACAGAAATTAATATTTGCAAAATGCCATTGGCCTCACTGTACAAAGTGTAAAAAGTATACGGCTTGCAAAACAAGAACATTTAACGGATATTAATTATTTATAGAACCGTATAAGGAAACAATACCAAGGGAATTGATGCAGGATAGTCATAACCATTCGCACGACATAAACAGCTATAATAAGGCTTTTGGATATGGAATTGCCTTAAATGTGATTTACATATTGATTGAAGTAGTTTATGGTCTGACAATAAACTCCATGGCCTTAATTGCAGATGCAGGCCACAACTTAAGCGATGTACTGGGACTCATTATGGCACTAGGAGCCTCTTACCTGGCCGGGACAACACCTACACAAACACGCACATATGGTTTACGTAAATCAACCATCCTTTCAGCCCTGCTTAATGCAATAATTTTACTGATCGCAATCGGCGCAATAACCGTGGAATCTATAAGAAAATTTTCTTCACCTGAACCTGTCCGTGGTTCTGTAATGATGATAGTGGCCGGCATCGGTGTCATTATAAATGCCCTGACTGCACTATTATTCATAAAAGGAAAAGAAAGAGATATTAATATCAAGGGCGCATTTCTCCATATGGCTGCCGATGCAGGGGTCTCACTTGGAGTAGTAATTGCTGGCTTGTTAATTTCTGTTGCCGGATGGCTGTGGATAGATCCGGTAATTAGTCTGGTAATAGTTGTGGTAGTAACACTTAGCACCTGGAGTCTGCTGAAAGATTCATTTCATTTATCAATGGATGCTGTCCCGAGACACATTGAGCTGGAGAAGGTAAGGGATTATTTGCTCTCTTTGCCGGGCATAACTGACGTCCATGACCTGCACATTTGGGCCATGAGTACAACAGAGACAGCAATTACGGCACACCTTGTTAGGCAAGAAACAGGATCAAATAATGAGATCTTGTCGGGTACCTGCAAAGCCCTGCACGATAAATTTGGCATTGAACATTCCACTATTCAGCTTGAGGATAATAATGCTATATCAATATGCAGAGACAACAAAGTTTAATTTAATCTTAAATGAGATAAGAACATGCCCGGAGCAGAAATTTACCCCGGGCAAATTGATTCCTTATTTAATAAGCGGAATTCCCATCGAAGCGCTGGGCTCAGTAATTTTAAGCAAATTTGCTATTGTTGCCGCAATGTCTACGATATACACCGGAGTATTTATGGTTTCTTTAGGAACATGCCATCCGTAAAATATCATCGGAATATGTGTGTCGTATGAATAAGGAGCACCATGGGTAGTCCCTGTATTCAAAAAATTCAACAGGTACCCCGGCTGCAGAATAAAAGCAATATCCCCGGAATAAGCTGGATTAAATCCGTTCTGGACAAGATTAGCTGATTCGCGCTGAGCAATACCTGATTCCAGCTCATCCCTCGTATATATGGAGGAAATTTGCGGAAAAGTACTTCTCAGATAATCGCGGAATTCCTGGATTACGGTATGCAGATTAAGGTTACTCTTTTTTATCTCATCGCGGTTAAAAAATACCTGACTATTTGAAAAATTTTCTACAATTTTTGCATTGTTGAAATTCCTTAGGGCAAATGCCTTAAGTGAGTCATTGCATTTGCCTGTACCTAGTTCACCTGTCGGGAGATTATGATCTTTTAAAAACCGGGGGGTTTCAACACCTGCATGGTCAGCTGTTAAAAACAAAAGGTAATTGCCTTTGCCCACGGATTTATCAAGAGTCTTCAGCAGGTCCGCAATCTGAGCATCCAGCTTGATATAAGTATCCTGGAGTTCATAAGAATAATTACCATAAGCGTGTCCCACATAGTCAGTTGAAGAAAAGCTTACAGCCAGAAAGTCGGTTTCCTCACCTTTGCCAAGATTCTCATTTTTGAGTGCAGCCTTGGCAAGTGCCTCCACTATCTCATTTCCACCTGGCGTGGATTCCAGCAGCGCATACCTGGACTGGAGGTTAAGTTTGCTGAATGAGTGCGGGAATGATGTCTTCCCTTCTGAAAATACATCCTTTTCATAGTTTGATTGGTCAGCACCATTGACGGCATAATCTTTTTCAGGATTTGATAATCTCCATTCGCCCGCCAGATACTTATCCGCCAGCTTCAGTTTATTGAAGTCATTTACCCAACCCGGAAGTGAGTTCATATAGTAGGTAGATGAAATGAAATCCCCCGTCTTGGAATCAAACCAGTAAGCAGCATCAGCCCAATGTCCTCCCGGAAGTATTGCCGCCCTGTCTTTCAGTGAAATGCTTATCACTTTGGCCCTTCCATTAGTAAACATTTTTAGCTGGTCTGTAATCGTAGTTGACAGTAAGCGTTTTGGCGACATTTGTCCCTCTGCATCCTGGCTGCCCACACTACTTACAGTTGTATCACTTACACAATAAACCATTTTCTTTGCCGTTTTATTGTAAATATCATTGGCAATGATACCATGATAGTATGGAGTTGTGCCCGTATATACAGATGTGTGCCCTGGAGCAGTGTATGTCGGCACATAGTTATAATGAGCAAAAGTAAAATTTACCCCTTCCTTTTTTAGACGTTCAAATCCGTCTTTACCATAGAATTTTTCGAAGCGGTATAAATAATCAAACCTCATCTGGTCTATAACTATTCCAACTACAAGTCTTGGTTTCTGAGGTTGCTGAGAAAATATCTCAGCTGAAAGAATTATCAAAATGATAACAGGAAAGATCAGGGTTTTTATTTTCAACATGATTTTACAACTTTATTAAAGTTAGAAAGATAAATATTTGTTTATCAAAATATGAATTTTCCCATAATATCTCCATCATTGGGTAATTAAATACAGGATATCACCGGAATTGTAATTCAATATTAATTACTGATCCTAGAATTTTTCGCCTCTGGCTTCCCTGTGCTGGCTGCCCACGGGTCTGATCCTGCCCCATATAGAAATAAAAAACAGGATCATTCCTATAACCTGTAATGTTGACGAGATAACTACAATGTATTTAACAACGGCACTTAGCGAAAAGGCCGAAGCGACCTGTGAAATGTATCTGATTAAAGTTGAAAACGTAAATAAATAGTAAACGAATAATATCAGATCCGGTTTATATAGCCTGTCATCTTTTTCAGCTCTTGGGAAGAACCATAAAGCCACCCCCATTATCATCATCATTACTGACCCAAGGAGGATCACGTGTGTATGGGCAGAGATCATTTCTGCCGGTGGCCAGGTATTATTAAACTTCTGCATGAACATCATATAAAGCCCGGTAAGTGTTCCTATGATCAGGAATCCTATACTGGTCTTAACAAAATAACGAACAGTTGAGAACATATTTATTATCCTTCTCTATGCATAATAACTATAAATAGTTATTTTCCGGGAAAATTCAAATATTCTTGCGTATTTATGAAATAAAAGGACACGTGACATACAGGAGTAATGCAGGAAAACACGGAATCTTCAGTATCAATGTAATCCTGCCAAAAGATCATTTTACGAGATATTGTGAAAATATCCAGCTAGCATAAAGAATGCCCGCTTGGGAACCCATGACATGCCTTTATATGAAAGTTTATCCTCTGCAGAAGGTGCCACAATGCCATAACTTGCCATATCCAGATCATATTTGGGGTCTTCTCTCCTTATGTATGAAGGCTGAACAAATGTAAAAACGAAGGCACCCCCGATATTTTCCTCTACAAATATGTCCAGCAGTTCATGCAAATAATCTGCCTGCACAGTTTCATCTCTGGTGTAGTCTCCATTTAATGCTGGCCTGCCTTTACTCCAGTCTATTATCATCCACCCGGCTCCTCCTTTATCCTCTGCCCCCTTGTAGCAGCAGCACCCAAATTCCAATACAGCTACCGGTTTATTATAGACTGAATATC
>JBLMZM010000039.1:0-5021 GCA_050258815.1 Ignavibacteriales bacterium | reverse complement strand
GTATAATAACCTTTATTCAGTTCAGGCTTAGTAAAAAATGGGTATTCAATAGCGGGGAATGAGATAAGATGAATTATAAAAAGAAAAATAATTTGCTGATCTTTGCCTTAATGACAATTATCGCATTGTTCTTTCTGATCCCTTTTCTGTGGATACTGCTTACCTCAATTAAACCGGAATCCGAAGTATTTTCTTCAAAAATATGGCCTGATTCCTTCCAGTTTAACAACTATATAAATGTATTTAAAAAATTACCATTTCTGCTCTATCTGAAAAATTCGGCATTGATTACCGGACTTGGAGTTATTGGTGTTGTGCTTTCGAGCTCTCTTGTCGGTTATGCATTCAGCTGCATTGAATGGAATGGCCGGGATTTCTTCTTCTACGTACTGGTTGCCTCAATGATGCTTCCGGTACAGGTCATAATGATCCCTGTCTTTGTGATCTTTAAGGAGTTCGGATGGCTGAATACCATTAAACCACTCACTGTTCCGATGTTCTTAGGCGGCGGCGGATTCAATATATTCCTCATGCGGCAATTCTTTATGTCCGTTCCCAAAAGCCTCCTGGACGCAGCGCGTATTGACGGCTGTTCGGAATTTAAGATATACTGGCGCATAGTGCTGCCCCTGGCTAAACCGGCACTGACTACGGTTGCCATACTGACTTTTATGTTTCTTTGGAATGATTTCCTGGGTCCCCTTATTTATTTATCCGACAAGGCAAAGGGTACACTGGCTTTAGGGCTGGGACAATTTGCAGGTCAGCAGCAGCCCGAATGGGCATTACTTATGGCTTCTTCAGTTCTGATGATGCTGCCGGTGATATTGCTATTCTTTTTATTCCAGAAGTACTTCATTCAGGGATTTACTATGACCGGAATTAAGGAATAGAATATGCCAGGGTCCCGCTGGACATGGCGGCGTAATCTGAAAGATTTAATAAACTAATATCCAAGACCAGAACCAAATAATCAGTAAACAGAACCCCATTTCGGGAGGTAGTTTGAAAACATTGAGATTAATTATCTGCCATGCTGTTATTCTTTCTTTTGTAATATCCGGACTGCTGTATGCGGGTACAACGGGTAAAATACGTGGAAAGGTAACTGATAAAGATTCAGGCGCTCCAATGCCGGGTGTCAATATCGTTCTTGCAGGCACCAGCCTTGGCGCAACAACAGACCCGGACGGTCAGTATCTTATACTTAATATCACTCCCGGTACCTATACTGTAAGGGCCTCGATGATTGGCTACCAGACAGTTGCTTTTGAGGAGGTTACGGTCAGGGCGGACCTGACAACAACACTCAATGTGGATCTGGGCGCTGCTTCAATAATGAATAAAGAGGTTGTAATAGTTGCAACCGCACCCGCCATTCAGAAGGACGTCACTGCAAGTGTTCAGAACATAAACATAAAAGATATGGAAAGACTGCCCACCAGAGACGCAAAACAAAGTCTCATGATCAGGGCCGGTGTTTTTGCGGATCCTATTCCGGTAACAGGCGGATTGGGTTCGGCTGGCAGGGGCGAAACCAGGTATTCTGTGCGTGGCGGAAGCCAGGATGAAGTAAAATGGTATATGGATGGAGCAAGGGTAAGCAATCTGGTAATGGGCCGGGCTGATTGGGGCGGTTCTTTTACTAATATCAACATGAATATGATCCGGGAGATCCAGGTAATGACCGGAGGATTTACTGCCGAATATGGCGAAGCCCAGTCGGGAATCGTCAGCGTAGTTACCAGGGAAGGCGAAGATGAATTCCACGGTTCAGCTGAGTATTTATACGGACTCGCCGGGCAGCATCATTTCGGTAACTATCTTTATGACACGCACACAGAAAAGGAATTCCTGGCTCACACTCTCCCTGACGGATCACTCGATCCGGCATGGTGGACCCCGGAAAGGCAGTCCCAGGTTTATGATTATAGAAAAATTCCGGATTATACATTGAATCTTTCATTGGGCGGACCCCTGTTCAGGCTCGGTGATTCAAAAATCAGATTCTTCTCATCCGCCCAGCTGAAGCAGCAGGCATACACACTGCCGCATCCGCGTGATGCCAGAAAAACTGAAAATGCAATGTTTAACCTAAGCTATAACCTGGACGCAAGCAAAATGAAACTCACCGGTTTTTATAACCACGACGCTCATTCGACCTTGCAGGAAAACGGCGATTTCACCAATCAGGCGAAATACAGCCGCGGGTGGGGATCACTGCTGGATACTTATACATATTTCCTCGATTATAACTTTACCCGGGCCGTTAATACAAGGTTGTTTTATGACCTGAGGCTCAGCACCTACTGGTCAAACTTTAAAGAAGGTCCGAGCGAATATAATACTCCAGGCGCCAGTAAACAGCCAACTTTATGGGGATTCCACAGGTATGATGGTTTTGAAAGCGAGCCATTTGACCGCTTCTCTCCGGTAATTATAAATGATATTGTAACAGGTGATATTTCACTTAGCGGAAGTGTTAACTGGCAGTTCGATAATAATAATTTACTGAAAAGCGGAATTGCATTTCACTATAATACCTATGATGAAAAGGAAAATTACAGACTGCCTTCGTTTACACGCGATAAATCATTGTGGATTAACAGGGGACTGATGGAAACTTTCCACCCGATGCAGGGATCCTTTTTCGTACAGGATAAAATGGAATTTGAAAGCATGATCCTTAATGTCGGTCTCAGATATGACTATTTTAACCCGAACGTAAACTGGTTTTCTCCTACTAATCTTTATAACCTATCACTTAATCCTTCTTATGATCCGGCTCTGGATACGGATAAGGATCAGGTGGATAACAACGGTAATGTAAAGTATTCTTTTGATAATGTTCTCAGTAAGCCCAGGGAAAAAGCAAAGGACTATCACATGATAAGTCCCCGTATAGGCGTATCATTCCCGATTACTGAAAACTCGCTTCTGCATTTTAACTACGGGCATTATTACCAGATGCCGCCGCTTGATCAGATGTATGAGTTCGGCTATTTCAGACCCGTTTATATAGTTGAGGGAATATCCAAAGAAGCTGCGCTTGCCGCACAGCAGGGAAGAGCCCCAAAACATATAGCCTCTAACGATGGCGACCCTGAAAGAGTAGTTGCATATACAACTGAAGCACTGAAGCCGCAAAAAACAATAATGTTTGAAGCTGGCATAAAACAGAACTTTGAGAACATAGCGGTTCTTGACGTAACGGCATATTATAAGGATATGTTTGACCAGACTTCAGAAAGGCTGGGGCTTTTTGACCATTTTGTCTATGGCTGGGACCCGATCAAAAAACAGGTAACGCCGAATATTTCATACCAGTCGTTTATTTCAGGAGATTATGGTGATTCCAGGGGATTTGAGGTCTCTTTGAAAACACTCTTCAGTGAGGTAATTACCTTCGATTTCAACTACAGCTTCTCCAAGGCCTCTGAAGGCAGGGCAACACCCCGGGTAATCAGGATGGATGGTGAGAATAATGTAAGATATGAATGGGATGTCGATGTAAATAAGAGAATCCCGGTCGAAAAGAGCTATTCCAGACCTCACGTCCTGCGTGCAAATATGTTCCTTAAATATCCTGATGCCGCAGGTCTGGGCCTTCTTGATAATATACTTGGAGGATCAACGCTCAGCGTGCTTTTCAATTATTTCAGCGGACAGACATTTACTTATCTTTTACCTGATGATCCCCCTGACACTTATAATAACTACAGATTCCCGGCAATTAAAACTGTCGACCTGAAGCTGGAAAAACAGCTTACCTTTTTCGGCAGCCACTCACTGTCGATGTATGTACAGGTGACAAACCTTCTTAACGAAAAGAACCTCAGGTCATATGGAGATGCCTTATTCGACAGCCAGGCTACAAAAAAGTTTGTTGAGAGCGGCACAGTGACACCAGTTGATGCAGACGGATATGACATAAGCTGGCAGAATTATTTTGACAAAAGAAGGTTTTACTTTGGTGCCAGATACAGCTTTTAACGAGTTATAAAGATCCACCTAAAACGGAATTTAAATATGAAATTAAAATTATTCTTTTTGATTCTCTTAACTCCGCTGCTGCTATTAGCCCAGGCACGAAAGGCGGAATTTAAAGTCCATGACAGAGGCCAGCTCTGGGAAACAATGAAGGACGACGGTACAATCGGTGCCCCGGATCCGCTGAACAGATTCGAATATTTCCCCAGCATGGACTGGCCTGGCGGACCCACGGTTATGCAGAAGGATGATCAGAGATCCTATATGCTTGGAGCGGGACTCTGGATAGGAGGTTATCATCAGAACGGAGGTTTATTCCTTACTGAGAATGGACCCTTCATGAATGTGGATAAAGGTACATTTTTGCCGCTGGAAAAGACCGACAATTTTATTGAGAACAAGGATTTTAATCCCAATGAAGCTGAACAGGTGATCAAAAGCCATTTTATTACTACTCAAAATATTGAGGTGATCAGAACAAGCCGTGTATGGAGTTATCCGGGTTATAGCAATTTCATACTTGTTGAATATGAGTTTATAAATAAGAACAGTTCGCCTGTAACTGATATGTATTTTGGCTTCCCTTATCTCATACGCCCCAGCTACCAGGATTTTGTGGTCCACAACGGATGGGGAGACGATTTTAACCGTACGGATGATATTGTAAAATATGATCCGGAGAATAAACTATTATATTCATACGATGATACGCCAAATTTCAGCCTTCCAATGGACGTCGGTAACTTTTGGGATGATAAAAATGAACTCAGAACAACCGGTTATGCGGGCTTTGCTCTTTTAAATGCTAGTCCGGCTAAGAATAATCTTCCGCAGCCATCAGTTGTTCTTTACGCCCAGCTGCTTAATAATGAACGCTACCTGTCGCTTACAAGCAGTACGCCCGAGGCAATGTACAAGATATTAAAAGGGGAGGATAAGGCCCTCCAGGCTAAAGAAACCGACAGGCTTTCTCCTTTTATGCTTATGGCCGCAGGTCCTTATGACGTCCCGGCAGGCGCATCGGTTAAGAT
>JBLMZM010000038.1:0-5932 GCA_050258815.1 Ignavibacteriales bacterium | reverse complement strand
TTTGCGGGATTCGAGCTTCAGTTCCAAAAACCTGATAATCCCGCTATTTCATATTCGGGACCCTCACCTCAATATATTGTCACAACAAATGTGGGATGGATGATAAAGCTCTGTGCCGTTTTCGGCTGGAAGCTGTAATTTTTAAATAATTTCATTTATACTCTTTGTCCGGTCAAAGACCTTGTCCCGGTTTTCCTGTTTAGGGTAAATCTGGAGACCATCTGCTGAAGGTTTACTGTAAGGCGGTTCAGGTCCTCTGCCGCACGGGCAATCTGCTCGGTTCCTGCTGCACCCTGCTGTGTCACGGCAGAAATGCCTTCAATATTCTTTGATATCTCCTCAACCGCGGCACTTTGTTCCTCGCTTCCCGCGGCAACCTGGGATATGAGTCCTGACACCTGGTCATTCGACCCTAGTATCTCTCTCAGCACTTCAACAATCTCCTCTGTTAGGTGCATGCCTTCCTTAACGGCAACGTCTGCTTCCTGCATCTGGAAGTCAGCTTCCATGGATTCCTGCTGTATGGACTTAATTGTAACGGAAATTTCCTTGGTGGCTTTGGTGGTACGTTCTGCCAGCTTCCTGACCTCATCAGCTACCACAGCGAACCCGCGCCCCTGCTCACCCGCGCGCGCAGCTTCAATTGCGGCATTCAATGCCAGCAGGTTAGTCTGGTCGGCTATATCATCAATAATCTGTGTTATCTCGCTAATCTGCCCTGTCTTACCCGTTAATGATTTAATTCTCATTGCGGTTTCATTTGTAGCGGATACAATTTTCTTAATTCCCCGCCTTGTGTTATCCACCTTTTCGGCACCCGATTTGGCATTCTGGCTTGCAAGCCTTGAATTTTCGGCAGCCAGGGTAGTATTTTTTGTTCCCTCATGGAATGCTATTGTCATCTGTTCAATGGAAGCGGCAACTTCGTGGGTCTGATGACTCTGTTCCTGTGCGCCCGCGGCTATCTGTTCGCTGCTGGAGGAAATCTCGCTCGCCGCGCTGGCGGTTGCATTAACGGCTTCACTAACACCGGACATTATTCGTTCAAGCTCTTCGATTGTTTTATCCAGGTTAACCCCAAGCTCAAAGAGGTCACTTTCACTGCTGAGGGCCACCCTATGAGTAAGGTCCCCACTTGATACATGCTCCAGAACCTCGGCTATTGACTTTGTCTGTTCCTGCAGGTATTCCCTTTGTTTTTTAAGTTCTTCCCGCATGTCTATAAACAGCAGGAAAGAACCAATAATATCATTATGGCTGTTTTTTATTGCACCGGAATTAACTAAAATTGTAACCGTTTCATTCCTCTTATTAACAAAGGTAAGCTTTGCGTTTACAACGTCTGTACCCGCAAGTGTTGCGCGTGTGGAGTTATCACTTCCCACCACCTCCCTGACAGTCATCTTACCTACTACTTCTGCTTCATTAACGGCAAACAGTTCGCATGCTGCCTGGTTCATGTAGGTAATAACGGTATTCCTGTCGGTAGTAAAGACCGGGTTCCTGATCCCCTTCTGCAGGCTCCGGGCTACTGCCATTTCATCCTTTATCTCTTCAATCATCTTATTAAAAGAACGGGTAAGTTCCCCGGTTTCATCTTTTGTAGTAATTTCCAGCTGAACATCCAGATTACCTGAGGCGGCTTTCGATGCCCCCTCATTTAGTCTTCTTACAGGCCCGCTTATGATTCTGTTCACCAGGAATCCCAGACCCAGGGCAACAAATACACCAAGAACAATAGAAATATACATGGTGCGGAGTGCTGAAGCAGTAATCCGGTCGCCCTCAGCCGCCTTTTCCGCTGCATGTTTTATCTCCAGATCCAGGAGCTTGGCAATTGCGGCCTGTGAATTTCTGGCAATCCGTTCAGCATCTCCCTTCAGCAGTAAAATTGCTTCTGCCTTATTCCCTGCCCGGCTAAGCTGTATCATTTTATCTATCAAAGGGAAAAATTCCGCCTGGCTGCCGGCTACATCGGTTGAGCATTGCTTTATATCATCGTCCGTACCAATAGTCCTGGTAAATTCATTAAAGCTTTTGTCATAATCTGTTATTCTATCCTTTATTTTACCCATATAGGTATTCATCTCTTCTTCCGAGTCCGCGTAAATCATACCTCTCAGGTCGACCCGCAGGCGGTGAAATGCAATTGCCGCGGAATTTAACTCAGCTGCCGGGACTGTAATTCTCTCGTAAAGTTCCGTGTCGCATTCATCAACCTTAGAGATGTTTTTTATTCCGGTATAACCGATAAAAGCAGCAATCAGTGTAACCGACAGGAAACTGATAAGCAGTTTAATTCTGATCTTTAGATTCATGAACCAGGTCATTTTCCCCTCTTGTTTATACTAAACTACTATTTTCAGGAATTGTTACTTAAATCCTGTTTTAATAAAGCCTGGCGTTCCAGGCACTCTTCTATCGCGCTCAAAAGGCATAGTGCCTTGAAAGGTTTTGTTATATAAGCATTCGCACCGCATTTCAAACCTTTTTCTATATCCTGGTATTCGACTCTGGATGAAAGAAAGATCACGGGCAGGCATGCTGTTTCAGGATTTGCGCGCAGGATTTCAAGCAGTTCAAAGCCATCCAGCCCTGGCATTGTAATGTCGGTGATAATAAGATCGGGCATGCTGGCTTGGATCATTTCGAGGGCAGCAAGCCCCTCAGAGGCACATTCAGTATTATATCCTTTCATCATCAGGAGCTCCTGGATATTGCTCCTTGAGGACTCATCATCTTCAGCCAAAACTATGTTATACATTAATGCTTGCTTATTATACATTTTTTAAAGAAGACTATAGTAACCGGTACAAAAATATATGCAGAATGTGAGGATTTACACAGAATTGTTATAGCCGGGAAATTTAGGATAACAGACGGGAGGAAAATGACGATAGGCGGGAAAAATCCCTATAAAGGGGTCAGATTTTCAGGCGGTGTTTCAGTTTAGCACTGTATCTTTTGCTTACTATGAAGGGTTCGGCAATGTTCCTGAGATATATCCGGAAGGTATTATTGAACCATTTTTCTATTTTCGTATGGAATTCAATATTGATGATTGTTGAATTATGGATCCTGAGGAATGTTTCACCAGGAAGCAGGCTTTCCCATTCTTTAAGTAGTTTTCTTACGAGAAGTTTTTTCCCGCTGTCGGAATAAACGTGTGAATAGCCTTCCATTGCCGTGATATAAACTATGTTCTTAAGGTTAAGAATTTCAGGCGGATTGCCTACCATAACGTAATTCTGAACTTTTGGACCGCTTTGCTCACGTGACTGGATGATCATATCGATCTTGTTAAGCCTGTTACCTATTGCCCTAAGAAGTTCCCCGGCCCTGAATGGTTTTGTGAGGTAATCATCGGCTCCAAGATCCATTCCGCTTCTCATGTCTGACATTTCGGATTTTGCGGTTAAGAAAATAAAGGGTATACCCGCCGTAGCAGGCTTCTTATTAAGTTCCTGCAGCACAAAATATCCGTCTATTTCGGGCATCATAATATCACAGAGTATCAGATCCGGCAGATGCTTTTCTGCGAGCCTGATGCCGGTCCAGCCGTCTTCGGCAACAACTGCATTGAATCCCGCTTTGTCAAGCAGTTCTTTAAGGTTACTGCGTACAGAGGGTTCGTCTTCAATTACTAGTATATTCTTCATAAAACTTTCTGGTTTTGGAAGGGCAAATATAAAAATTAATTAATTAAATCGGCAGAAAATCTGCGCGGCAGAAGCACGGAAAATCTGGTGCCTGCTTCAGCACTGCTTTCAAAACTGATATCACCATTAAGCATCGTAACACAGTTTTTAACAATTGACAGCCCCAAACCGGTTCCAGGAATATTGGCCGCATTTTTTGCCCTGAAAAAGGGTTCAAACAGTCTGGACTGATCGGCCAGCGGTATGCCGATACCCATGTCAATAATATCAATCGATATATTTTCTTCGTCAGATTTCATAATAAACTTTATGGGAGTCCCCTTTTGCGAATACTTCAGGGCATTTGAAAGCAGGTTAACAATAATATACCTCAATAGTTTCCTGTCAAGAAGTACTTCTACCGGGGGCTTTTCCGAAGAGAAGTGTATTTCATACCTGGTAGAAGTAACTATTATCTCATTGATAAGCTTTTGACAGAATTCCACGAGTTCGATGTTCTCCGGTTTGAATTCCAGCCTGCCGCTCTCAGCCCTGTTGATTACGAGCACATCATCAAGCATTTCAATCATGTAATCGACTGCATTTTTTATTTTGGTGTAATGCTCTGAGCGTTTTTCGGAGGTCATCTGTGTACCGAACAATTCCAGCAATTCAGCCGACGAAAGGATTGAAGTAAGCGGGGTCCTGTACTCATGCGATACAGTTGAGACAAACCTGGATTTCATCTCATTGAGCTCCTTTTCTCTTTCAAAAGCCTTGCGCAGGTTGATCTCCATCTGCTTTCTTACTGTTTCCTCCCTGATTGTCCCTACAAGATACTTTTCCCCCGATTCGTCATAATACAGTGTCTTTCTTGTGACAATAAAGTGCTCAATGCCGCTGGAATCGGTAATTATTTCTTCGTTTATATTTTCCCTGCCGCTTAAGAAAACCTTCTTATCATTTTCAACGAAAATATTCGCTTCTGCTTTGGGGAAAAAATCATGGTCTGTTTTGCCCGTCATTACTTCTTTTTTGAACCCCGTGAACCTGCAGAATGCATCATTAAGGAGAATGAACCTGTGGTTCTGGTCCTTTACAAATATAGGGTCAGCCGAGGCATTTATAATTCTGTCTAAAAAGTTTCTGGAATTCCTTAGTACCTCCTCAAATCTCTTCTGCTCGGTAATATCGCGTGAGTTTACTACAACGCCTCTTATAGTATTGTTATTGAGCTGATTAGTAGCCACACATTCGAACAGTACCCATGAATTGCCCGAATTGCGCAAACGAACCTGAAAATGGGCTGAATGCATGCCCCCGTCTCGAAAATTTTCCATTAGTTTTGCAATATTGTTCACATCGGCGGGATGCATGAAGTCGAAGGTCAGTTTACCAATTCTTTCAGCAGGTTCATAACCCAGGAGCTGCTGGACAGAAGGACTGTTATATACCACGTAACCATCCTTGTCGATAATTGAGATAAGGTCGGTTGAATTCTGTACCAGTATGCGGAATTTTTCCTCATTATGGATCAGGTTGATCTCTTCCTTTTGCCTGATGATTGCATTTGAAAATATATTTGCCATCAGCTGCAGCAACACTACAGTATCCTTCCTGATTCCGGAGGTTTCAGCCACCGATTCAAGGTGCATAAAACCTATAAGGCTGTTCCTGAATGTCATCGGAATTATTATTACCGAGGTAGTATTCCTGCCCAGCCAGAAGGACTTCTCAATATCGGCTTCAGATGGGAGGTCATTGATATTCTTCACATAAATATTCTCAAACCGGAGCAGTTTCCTGTAGCACCATGGCCATAGCTTTATCGACATGGAACGCATTCTTCCGCTGGATGAGCTATTGTATGCATTAATAAATAACGTTTTTTTATCATTCAGCAGGAATATTTTGCAGTAATCCATCCCTGTAAATTCACAAATCTTTATTAAGGCTGAAGTAATTACCTGGTCGGTTTCGTTGTTGCTGCGGTTTATAAATTCTGTGGATACCGATTTAATGAACTGGTCCGCTTTGTGCCGGTATTCCAGCTGCACTGCGGCCCTCTTCTTTTCAGTAATATCCTCAAACATGATGAGTGTACCCAAATACACATCATCCATGTTTCCAATAGTCGAAGAGATTGACCGGATAAAGCGTCCGTCGGTCAGCTCAATTTCATGATCATTTACCTGTGCACAAAGATCCTGCTTAAAAGAACCAATTGTCTTAATGTAGGATTCGAAATCCTTAATTAATGACCTGCAGCACCCTATAATTTCGCTGTCATTAAG
>JBLMZM010000037.1:0-5445 GCA_050258815.1 Ignavibacteriales bacterium | reverse complement strand
CATAGCTTTATCGGCATGGAACGCATTCTTCCGCCGGATGAGCTATTGTATGCATTAATAAATAACGTTTTTTTATCATTCAGCAGGAATATTTTGCAGTAATCCATCCCTGTAAATTCACAAATCTTTATTGAGGCTGAAGTAATTACCTGGTCAGTTTCGTTGTTGCTGCGGTTTATAAATTCTGTGGATACCGATTTAATGAACTGGTCCGCTTTGTGCCGGTATTCCAGCTGCTCTGCGGCCCTCTTCTTTTCAGTAATATCCTCAAACATTATGAGTGTACCCAAATACGCATCATCCATGTTTCCAATAGTCGAAGAGATTGACCGGATAAAGCGTCCGTCGGTCAGCTCAATTTCATGATCATTTACCTGTGCACAAAGATCCTGCTTAAAAGAGCCAATTGTCTTAATGTAGGATTCGAAATCCTTAATTAATGACCTGCAGCACCCTATAATTTCGCTGTCATTAAGTTCACCGGTTATTATTTTATCTTCAATACTCTCCAGTTTCCAGATCTTCAGAAAGCTCTTATTATAATAGAGCACACGGTCGGTCCTGCTGTCAACAGCCAGATATCCCATATGAGTAGAGTCGTTAATAGCCCTCAGAAGGGATTCATTCCAATGTAATTTATCTTTAATAGGATCAGTTTCACTTTTCCTTATATGTGCCATTTATTGCGTTCCCGTGTGAATCTAAATTTTTGCAGTCATAAGTTTTGAATTGCCATCTAATCCAACAAATGTGAAGTCAATTATTAATTCAAAACTACCAGATTTGAGAATATAACAGGAGCATCAGCTTTGCCTGCAATTATAACTGAAATATAATCGATAATTATTCAGAAATATTTAGAAATTTATGGCCACAAACACCGGGTCCCCGGTTGTGAAATAACCAGTGACATAAGCCGGTTTATAGTATAACATTTTGATTTTTTATATATTGTACCACCCGATATTCAATAATATCCAATAGGAGTTAATGATGAAAATCTGCTCTTTTTTAATTAGTCTTTTCTTGTTACTAGTATTTGTAGTACTCGTACCGGTAACTATTTCTGCACAATCTGAGGAAATCAGAATGCTTAAAGAAAAAATATCACAATATGCCCCGACATTGATAAAATACGACACAACACTGCTCAGTCCGAAGGAAAAAGTGTGTGTTCAGAAGCTTTACGAGGCTTCAAAGCTGATGGATTCCATCTTCCTGAAACAGGTTTACAGCAAAAACGTAGAAATCAGGAAACAGCTTGAATCTGCTTCTTCCGAAGAAGCCAGACTCACACTTGAGTATTTTAACATCAATATGGGGCCTTTCGACAGGCTCGACCACAACAAACCCTTCATCGGTAATGAAACCAAGCCTCTTGGAGCAAACTTTTATCCTGCTGACATGACAAAAGAGGAATTCCAGGAATGGATCAGCAAAAATCCTGCAGAGAAGGAGAAATTCACCTCTGAATTTACAATTATACGCCGTGAAAATGGCAAGCTTGCTGCAATTCCCTATTCAGAAGCCTACAAGACAGAGCTGACCCGTGCCGCACAACTGCTGAGGGAAGCAGCCGAATATACAGATAATGCTTCTCTGAAAAACTATCTGATCCTGCGGGCTAAAGCCTTTGAAACAAACGACTATTATGAAAGCGACATGGCGTGGATGGATCTGAAGAACCACGACATAGAATTCATAATAGGACCTTATGAGGTCTATGAGGATGAGTTATTCAACTATAAGGCTTCTTTTGAGGCTTTTCTGACTATTAAGGATCCGGTTGAAAGCGAAAAGCTGGCCAAATTCGGTTCCTATCTTAACGATATTGAAAACAACCTTCCGCTGGATGAAAAATACCGCGCCTCAAGCCGTGGTTCAGAATCCCCCATCATGGTGGTTCAGCAGGTATACTCAGGCGGAGATACAAAAGCAGGCGTTCAGACTCTGGCCTTCAACCTGCCGAATGATGAAAGGGTCCGTGCGGCCAAGGGTTCCAAGAAAGTTATGCTTAAGAACGTGCACGAGGCTAAGTTTGAAAAACTCCTCATGCCTATTGCCAAAATCGTGCTGGACCCCTCACAGCTCCGGTATGTAACATTCGACGGCTTCTTCAGCCATACACTTATGCACGAAATGTCGCACGGTGTGGGTCCCGGCTTCATCACCGTAAACGGCGTTAAGACTGAAGTAAAGAAGGAACTTAAAGAAACATATTCCAAGCTTGAGGAATGCAAGGCCGACATACTCGGCATGTACAATAATATTTTCATGATAGAAAAGGGCGTGTATCCGAAGGAATTTGCTAATGAGACCTGGGTTACATTCCTGGCCGGCATCTTCCGTTCAGTGCGTTTTGGTGTCAATGAGGCCCACGGAGCCGGGAACGCCATAATCTACAACTACCTGCTTGAAAACGGCGGGTATGAATTTGACAATAATTCTCAGAGAGTAAAGGTTAATTTCGAAAAGATATATCCTGCATTAAAAGATCTTGCCAACAAAATACTAACCATCCAGGCTACGGGAGATTATGAGGGATCGAAGGCACTTATTGCAAAATATGCAGTAAATTCGCCCACAATGGACCTGCTGCGCGCAAAGCTGTCCAGTCTTCCGGTTGATATCAGACCAGTATTTCAGATTGAGGAACACCTCAAATAGCATAATAATCAGCGCATGACCGCCTGAAGCTGCTGCTACTTACGGTCATGCATTCTGTTTTTCACAGTAAAGGTAACTAACGTGCAATTTTAACAATCAGGCGAAAATGAAAAAAAATCAATTACTTAATTTATTAGTCATAGTCCTGCTTATTATTACAGGCTGTTCATCCAGGATCGAGAAAAAAGAAGAAACCAAAAGCACTGCTGAAAAGAAGGACATCTACGGAAATGTAAAGGAGTTTATAACTACTGCAAGAACTACCAGGACTCCCATTGCTCTTCCTTTCGGAGTAAAAGTAGATACCATCATAACTGATAAGGATAAAAAAACACTCCAGATTGATTTCAGTGATGAGTTCTCACAGATTGCGTTCCGCGAAGATAACGTAAAAGCCATTTATGACGTGGTAAAGGCCTTTGCGGGGGATGAATACAAAGATTACAGCTTTACTATCAGAACCCAGAATAAACCTATTGAAGAGCTGATCCCAAACTTTTACAGGTCCTCAAAGGGCAGCTACGACAAATCGCGTCTGGCCCTCCCGACTGCAAGACCTGCTCCCGTGGTGGAAAACGTAAGTAAGCCGTTTGAAGCCTTAAAAGGTTTGTATAATAAAAACATTGTACTCTGGCAGAGCCACGGCTGGTATTACAGCAACGGAGCAGCAAGGTGGGAATGGCAGCGTCCCCGCCTGTTTCAGAGTGTTGAGGATAAGATACCGCTGTCTTTCACTATCCCCTATATCATTCCCATGCTGGAGAACGCAGGGGCTAACGTGTTTGTACCAAGGGAAAGAGACATACAGACCAATGAAGTTATTGTTGACAATGATGATGCCGTAAAAGCCGGCAGTAAATCATACGTTGAAAACGTAAAGAGCAAAAAGACCGCGTGGAAATCAGGCACACTGCCGGGATTTGCATACGGCAATCCCCCATATGCCGAAGGATATAATCCTTTCCAGCACGGAACCACCCGTTTTGTGGAAACAGATACAGTACAGACGGCCGAGGTAAGCTGGACACCAAATATTCCTGAAACGGGATATTATGCGGTTTATATCACTTACCAGGGCTCGGGCGATAATGCATCGGATGCATTATATACCGTTTACCACGCAGGCGGGAAGACCGATTTTCTAATCAATCAGAAGATTGGCGGCAGCACGTGGATCTACCTGGGCAAATTTAAGTTTAATGCCGGATCCAATGCCGACGGAAAAGTGGTGCTTGTAAATAAAAGCAAGGACAGGACCGGCAAATATGTTTCCGCCGATGCCGTGCGTTTCGGAGGCGGTATGGGCATCGTAAGCCGTAACGGTTATACCAGCGGCCGGCCGAAATACCTGGAAGGCAGCCGCTACTGGCTCCAGTTCGCCGGCATGCCCGATACGCTGGTATATAACCTTAACAAAAACAAAAATGATTATAACGATGATTACCAGAGCCGCGGTGAATACGCAAATTACCTGAAGGGCGCTCCATTCGGTCCCAACAGGAACAGGAATGAAAAGGGACTGGGAATACCAATCGATCTTTCCATGGCATTCCATACCGATGCAGGTATTACTCATAATGATACGACTATCGGTACGCTTTCAATCTTCAGCACTGAAAATACAGAGTCGCAGGTTACATTCCCCGACGGCGTTTCACGCATGGCCAGCAGGGACCTGGCAGACATTGTACAGACACAGATCGTTGATGATATACGTGCCGGATTCGATCCTGCCTGGAGCCGCCGCCAGATGAAGGATGCACAGTACAGTGAAGCATACAGGCCTAACATGCCCTCACTCCTGGTTGAGCTTTTATCTCACCAGAACCTGCTGGATATGAAATATATGCTGGATCCCCGCTTCCGTTTTACTGTAGCCAGGGCAATGTATAAAGGCATGCTGAAATTTTTAGCAACACAGTATAATACGGATTATGTAGTCCAGCCTTTGCCTGTGGATCACTTCCAGGCATTGTTAATCAACGGAAACGCCGTCCTCAGGTGGCATCCGGTATTCGATGCACAGGAAAAAACCGCCTCGCCCGACCGCTATGTGGTTTACACCAGGACAGGTGACGGTGATTTTGACAACGGACGCATTGCCGATACGTCGGGTATTGTGTTCAGTGATCTGAAGCCGGGAGTTATTTACAGTTATAAAGTAACCGCCGTAAATGGCGGAGGCGAAAGCTTCCCCTCTGAAATACTTTCCGTATGCAGGGTTGATAACGGAAAGAAGCCTGTGCTCGTAATAAACGGATTCGACAGGATCTGTGCACCCGCCACGGTTGAAGCTCCGGGTTTTTCAGGCTTTGCCAATTTTATTGATCCTGGTGTTCCTGATAAATACGACATCAGTTTCAGCGGCACACAGTACGATTTTAATCCCGCTTCCCCATTCGTGAGCAATGACGCTCCGGGTCACGGCGCAAGCCATGCCGATTTCGAAACATCCATAATCACAGGCAACACATTTGATTATGCTTATGTTCACGGAAAATCAATAAAGGAATGCGGCTACTCATTCTCATCTGCCAGCAATGAATCGGTGTGGGATAATGAGGTTGACCTGAAACAGTTTAATTTTGTGGATCTAATCCTGGGCAAGGAGAAGGAAACCCACTGGCAGAAAGCCATAGAGGATTCACTGAGGGGATTGCAGTTTAAGACCTTCCCTGCGGCATTCCAGCAGGTGATCACAAACTACCTGCAGTCGGGCGGCAACATATTCATTTCAGGGTCCTATGTTGCATCCGACCTGATTCTGAATAAGGCAAA
>JBLMZM010000036.1:0-2808 GCA_050258815.1 Ignavibacteriales bacterium | reverse complement strand
GACCAGTCGAGTAAATTTTCAAGAAGCTTATACGAATTGCGGCTGAGTTCTTCAATACTGCCGATGAAAGACATTTTTTCATCTTCAGATAAAGTGTCATATTCAGATGACAAAATTTGAGAGCAGCCTATCAACCCCTGAAATGGGCTTTTAAGGTCGTGTGCAATGATAGAAAAAAACTTGTCTTTGGTTGCGTTTAACTCTGCAAGCTCGAGATTAATTTTCTTAGTCTCCTCCTCTATTTGTTTGCGCTCAGTGGAGTCGCGTTCGACAAAGAGGATGCTTGCAGGTTTGCCCTCCGGATCAGGCAAAACGGTATAGTTGAGCTCAATATAAAACCGGCTTTTATCTTTTTTAATTGCGAGGTATTCCCTTATCTTATGATCACTTTGTTCTGTAATTAATTTATGCATATTTTCAGTCAACCTGTTATGGTCAGAAGGATCAATAAAATCAAAAGCCGGTCTTCCGGTTAACTCATCTTTTTCCTCAATGGAATAGCCATACATCTGAATTAATTTATCGGACATAAACTGCATCTTTCCATCCAGTGAGATAATTCCTATTCCATCTGGAGAAGCTGAAATAATAGCCTCCAGTTTCTGGCGGCTTTGCTGCAGGGCAGCTTCATCGAGTTTGCGTTTGGTTATATCTCGCTCGACGTATAAAATACTTTGAGGATTGCCGGCTGAATCATACAATACTCTTGTATTTATATCGATATTAAAGCAGCTTTTATCTTTTCTCAAAGCCAGATATTCAGTTATCTGATCAATCTTTTTACCCGAGAGCAGTTTATGTGTATTGTCGATAAGTAATTGGTGATCTGAAGGATCAATGTAATCAAAAACAGAAGTGCCCAGAAATTTTTCCATTTCCTCTACAGGATACCCATGCATTTTAACGAGTTTTTCCGAAATAAGCTGTATTTTCCCATCCAGCGACAACATTCCAATTCCATCCGGTGAGGCTGCAATAACGGCCTCCCATTTCTGGTTGCTCTGCTCGAGGGCCTCTTCAGCCAGCTTGCTTTCGGTTATGTCGGTCAAAAAGTTCAGTGTTGCCGGAGAACCTTCCCAGTCAATAAGCACAGCATTCATATAAATCCAGCGTGTACTTCCATCTTTGGTCAGCAGCCGGAAGACATAATAATTGGGAACAGCTTCACCGCGCATTCTCTTTTGATGGTTTTCGGCAAGCTGTATACGTTCTTCCGGATGGATGAATGAAGTAAACTGTGTTTTCTCAAGCTCCTCTTTCGAATAGCCTGACATATTACTGGCCATCGCATTTGTCAGCCTGGGTATCCCATCCTGAATCACTACAATAGCCTCGTTAGCGCTCTCAATGAGCAGGCGGTATTTATGTTCGCTTTTTCTGAGTTCATCTACTGTCTGTCTGTGTGCGGTAAACTCCCTTGCAAGTTCTTCATTTGCATTTTGAAGCTTTTCATTTGCTTCTGAGAGCTGAAGGGTGCGTGCGGCTACAGTTTCTTCTAGTGCTTCATTGCGCTCGGTAAGTTCCTTAAGCGGATAAACTTCGCCCTCGCGGACAAGGTAATAAGGAATTGAAATACTGCTGTGCGATATCTTCCAGCCTGATTCTTCCTTGCAGAAGATGAGCACCAGGCGTGCTGTTTCGCGTGAAAGGATATGGTCTTCAATGGGCAGGTGAATTGTAAAGAACCCTGTTGTAACCGCAACTGTATCGGAAAGCGATTGAACGGCTAGATCCTTAACTTCGATATGAATTGTTTCCTTTACCTGTGCAAAATCCTGACGTGTTATAGCTATCCATTTCTCTTTGTCCTTGACCAGAAAGTCACCGCCGCCGGTAAAGCCTGAAAAGTTATCGCTGAAGTGATTTGTGAGGTTGTCATCACGGGAAGCATACATCTTAATGTAATCTTCAAAAAGCTGCCGCACGCTCTGCCCGTCGGGCATTCTAAGCTCTCCGTTTTTGGGAGCAAATTCTTTACTGATATTCCCGCCGGGATCTGGGGCAACGCCGCCGACATGTATACGAGCGTGAATTTCTTTTTCATACATTTCTTTCAGGTTAGCATAATCCTGCTTTAGCACAGCTAATTCCTGCGAAAGCGCTGCTTTGGTTTTATTCATATTTCTATACTTTTACTGCGGTTTAGAAAAAATTATCAGCCTCTAAGGAACGGATACTGTAAAATGGTTTTTTGATTAATTGTTTTAATTTTTAGGATTTCTGATACAAGCAATATTGTATTTAAAAGTCCAAAAAATGGAAATAGTAAGCCCTGTGTAATCCCTGACGTAATGGGAATAAAACACTGAGTTATTATTCTCAAAAGCAGATGTCCTTTGACATAAATTGCAATTACTCGCCTATTTAAGACTACAGATAACTGCCTGTTCAAAACCTTGCCCATGCGAATTTAGCTAAATTTTATATCAATCTAAAGTTTTCTTTCCTTATATTCGCCTGGTAATTTTCAATAAATATTTGGAAGAGAATGGCTGCGTTCTTTCTTGAAAAATTATGCTGATCTGCAGCAAATTCTGACCAATGGGCTTCGATAAAAATAGACTGAAAATATTTGAAAGGTTAAGCATAGTTTGGACTAGCACAAAAATTCAGCTCAGAGGGAGTTTTGAATATGGACAACAATTCAGAATTTTCGCAAAAATGCACTCTTCATTAAATCTGTTTCGGCCCTGGATATATTGTACTTTCCTGCAATGCTTTCCCACATGCTTACTTTTTCTCTGATCTCCTTAATTATTTTTTCTGCCTTTGTTTTTTTTAAGCGGAAATAGTCTGTTACTTCCAGTG
>JBLMZM010000035.1:0-10776 GCA_050258815.1 Ignavibacteriales bacterium | reverse complement strand
AGCCCGGGGTTGTAAAAGATAAGGAGGAGATCAGGGGATTCTCCTTACCCACCGGCCTAAAGGCCAGGGCTATTGAAAAGCTTTAGATCCATATTCTTCACATATAGAGGGGGTCCGGGCTAAAGCCCGGGGTTAGAAAAGATAAAGATTTGGTGAAAGGTAAAGATATGGTAAAAGATAAAGAGAATATCGGTAGTCCTCCCTTGTGCCCGGCTTGGGAAACCGGGGTTATTGATAGGATTTCGATCTATATTCAATTTTGGGCCAGCCCGGCATTCGCAGGGTATATATGTGCGCCCGTATTTACCCGCCCGGCATTCGCCGGTCGACGGGCGTGCGCCGCACGCCCAAAAAACAATTTAATTTATCGAACAATGGTTATAGGTTCACACGCCAAATATTCCACGAATATGTCCGGTCATGAATCATGATATTAAATGCCACAATCGATTCAAATGCCCCTGAAAAACGATTTATTTATAATCTTTTGGGCTGATGGGGCAACAATTTTATTCAATACTGGTGTTTTTCGATGGATGCCGGGGTATTGGAATTGGGCTGGTGAATTGACACCGTGTACGCCTCCATCTTCTTCTCGTCGAATGGCTTCATCAGATCCCGTATCTCAGGCGCTTTCAGGCTGTTTTTGAGCCACGTCATGCCCGAATCCCGGCTTAAAATCAACGGCATGCGCATTTTTGTGTTGTGAATCTGCGCCATCATTGAATTGGCTTCGGTGGTTATAATTGAAAACGACTTTATTATCTCCCCGGTGCCCTTATTTATCCACTCATCCCAGATCCCGCCCAGCGTAAACAGGGGGGCATCCTTCAATCTGATGAAATATGGGTATTTTTTGCCGTTTTCATGCTTCCATTCGAAAAACCCGTTTACCGGAATGAGGCATCTCCTCTGTACTATTGCTTCCCTGAATGACGGCTTTTCAAACAGCGTCTCGGCCCGCGCATTAAGCGTTTTCTGACTGATCTCCGCAGCCTGCTTCTCATCCTTTACCCAGCGCGGTACGAATCCCCACCGCAGGAGCTGTATGACTTCCGGGTTCTCATTAGTAATTACAGGGATCCGGGGCCGGGCAAATGCCGAAACGTGATAATAAGGCACAAATTCATCGCTATCCTCAAACCTGGCCCTGAACAGGTCCTCCATCTCCATGGGATATGACTTTATTGAAATATTGTAACACATAATTTTTAGTCTTTTCCAATAAATATAACAAAAAAACGCACTTTTGCGAAAGCCGGAAATGATATGTGATATGTGTCAAAATCAAAGGAAACGCTATTTTATTACCCTTGAAAGTGTTTGTCAAAAGCCTTAATTATACATAGTACAAAGATAGAAATACCAGGACCGGCTTAAGATAATAAAGTGATATTATTCTGACAACTGCCTGTGTTTTAGAAAATTAAGACAATATGTTCAAGGATCAGCTAAAATGATGTCATTTAACCAGAGTGATAACTTAAATATTCTTTTTATTACGGCGAAAACGGAATATACTTCGGAAGAGCAGAAATTATCTAATCCTAAAAATCTTCAGATAAATCTTCATATTACCCGCAGCACGGAAATATTAACTCAATTTTACATAACGGGTAAAGAGGACGAGGTTAATTCGGCGGATATAATCCTGCTCGACAGAAATCTGCCCGAGAATGAACTAAAATCCATCATTCAATACCTCCAGAATGACGCCGAACTGGCGGATATACCATACATTCTTATAGTAAAATCGTTTGAGGAAAAACAGGCCCTTAAAAAGAAGGGGATTGACGTAAATTTATTTATTGCCCTGCCTGTTTACTCGCAGAAGCTAATTCCTGCAATTTATTCGAACAGGCCTTTCTGGCTCTCCATGATCAGAAGCCAGAGGGCGCTGATGTTTGAGAAATAGCTGCGTCAGGCCTGATTTGCTCACCGCCGGATATGGTATGCCCCCGCCTGAATTCTTATAGTAATCAATATCCTGCATGACTTCATGCATGAGGGGTATTCGGCCTTCAGGCACATTACCTCCCGGATAGCCGGATGATGGGCTTTGCCCGGGGATGAACTTTTACCCGTTTTTCTCACCCGCTTACTGATTTTTCAGACCGCTTACCTATATTGAGTTTCTTTTTCATACAGAAAAATCTTTCCTTAAGTACCTGAAATATTTGAAGCTGAATTTCATTAGAAGCTGTCAATCCTTAGGCTATATCCGGAGTCCCCGGTAGTCAGCGGTTCAGTTAGATATGTACAACAAAAGATTAAGGAGCATTCTATGAAAAAGTACGTCGCTTTGTTAATTCTATTGAGCCTCTGCGTCCAGATAAACCTGATGGCGCAGCCTTCCGCACCTTCCAACCTGAAAGCCGATCAGCTGACACTAAGCGGCAATGAATTTGTTAAGCTGACCTGGGATTCGATGAAGGATGCCGGATTTTATATCTACAAAAAAGAGGGGGCAATTAGTGATCCGGGAGATTACAAAAAAATGCCTTTGAAGATGCCTCTGCCAATGTACCTTGATTATGGCGTCCAGCCGGGCAATACCTATTCTTACTATGTAACAGCTTCAAATCATTCGGGTGAGAGCTCACCTTCGGCCAGGGTTCAGGTAACCATTAACGGCCAGAAGGGAGAGGGTACGATAATGGGAAAGGTTACAGATGAGGATTCAGGAAATCCGCTGGACCATGCCGGCGTGCTGCTGGTATCCGTCAGCAGGATATTCAGCAGGATGGTATGGACTGACAAGTCCGGCAATTACTCGGCAGCGGTGCCAACCGGAAGCTACGTGGTTTCTTTTGAGAATCCGGGATACCTTCCCGAATTCTATAACAACACGCTAAACATCCTGAATGCCGATAAGATCATAGTGAATAACGGCGGAACCGTTAATAACATAAATGCGGCCCTGAAGGCCGTGTATGTTGCTCCGCAGTATACACTTAAGGGTAAGGTTACCGACACAAAGGGCAATGGCCTCGAGGCTCATATACTAATAATGTCAATGAACCGCAGACTGCATACCCATATGACGTTCGGCACCATTACAGATGAGAACGGAAACTATTCCGTAAAGCTGAGGGAGTATGATTCGGTAATGATATTTGCACGCGCGGTGAACGGCAATTATATACCAGAATATTATAATAACAAAAAGGATGCATGTGAAGCCGATAACCTGCTTATTACACACGACTTTAGCGGAATTGACTTCGTACTTGAGCAGGGTGTTCCATACAATAACAGCATCAGCGGCAGGGTAATGAATGACGGTAGCAACGGCGTGAGGGCGCACGTGACGGCATTCAATATGGACCATAAGGAGCTGCCGGAGAACATAAGGACGGTAATGACAGATTCGCTGGGATACTATAAAATTACGGGACTCGTACCCGGGAACTATATATTAATGACTGTCCCGTTCTATGACTATCTGCCCACATTCTTCCGCTACGATAAGGACCAGACCTACAGGTGGAAGAGCGCGGATGTGGTGGAAATTGGCGAGAACAGCACGGTTACCGGCATTAACTTCAGGGTGCTGGGAATTCTGGACCATGGCTATGCCATAATAAAGGGCCACATACACGATCATAATTCGCACCCGGTGCACGGGAGTCTCGTCTATGTTTCCGATGAAAACCAGAATGTTGTGGCGTTTACCACGTCCAGCGAGGACGGAGCCTACCTGATCAACTATCTGGAGCCGGGCAAGTATACAGTATCAACGGAAAAATTCAACTATGCGGGATCAGAACAGACCGGTATTACGGTTGATTACGGGGATAACCTGACGAAGGAGGTACCACTGACAATTAAGCAGACTGAGGTTACCTCGGTTGAAACTCCGGGTGCGGTGGTTGCATCTTTCCAGCTGCAGCAGAATTATCCTAATCCTTTCAACCCGGTTACAGTGATAAAATATTCGGTGCCTGAGGAGGGACTGGTAAGCATCAGGGTATTTAATACACTGGGGCAGGAGATTGCGGTGCTTGCTAACGAGGTAAAGAAGCCGGGCGAGTATAATATCAGCTTCAGGGCGGACGGCCTGCCTAGCGGAATGTATTTCTACTCGCTTACAGTGAATAATAAAAATATTACAAAAAAGATGATGCTTCTAAAGTGATATTGGTCTGAGATTCGACACACAAGACAACATATATCAACAGCGGGGGGTTTTATGAATTCTCCGCTGTTTTCTTATGCACCTGGAATTTTACTTTGGCTAACCCGGCCAGAGTCATGCGCCCTTCTTTAACCAGCTTTTCAACGCGCTGCAGATTCAGCGCGGACCAGTTGCTGTTATTTTTTCTGGGAGTAAACCTCTGCATATACTTCTCTTCGTCCACTCTCAGAGCCTTGCTGTCAATCCATCCGTAGCAGAGGGCTTCCTCAACCGCTTCCTGGTACGAAAGACCGGGTTTCCCGGAGTGCTTCTTATAAAGTACCAGCCAGACCTCCGTCTCAGCCATGTGCTTCTTTTCCAGCCATTCCTGCCATCCTGTACGGTCAGCAAAAGTAAGTGCGTTCGGTGTATCCATCTCGTTTAATTCCTTTAGCAGTTGTAGTTTCAGGAACACATAAAGAAAAGTGACAGAACATGGCAGGAAAATAATACATAAATGGATAAAACAAAACAGAAATTTATATTTTATCCGCCCATCTTGCTCAGCATAAATGCAACGAGAAAACCTGCAACTGTAATGAGTCCTGCAAAATTATGTGTTTCCTTGAACGCCTCGGGTATCATCGTATCTACAAGCATGGACAGTATTGCACCGGCTGCAACGGCTGTTGTGGCGGCGATTACATCCTGGGAGAAATTTCTGAACAGGGCATAACCTGCCAGTGATGAAAATCCCGATATTACCGCAATTGCAACCCATATCCCGAAAATATAACCTTTGGAACGGTGTGCCTGCTTCATTCCGGCAGAGCTGGAGAGTCCTTCAGGTATATTCGACAGAAAAATAGCAATTACAGTGATCATACCTACCGATCCGCCGTGAATCATGCTTACGCCTATGGCAATTGACTCGGGGATACCATCCAGCAGGGAACCGACGGCAATTGCAATACCGCTGCCGCTGTTTTCATCTTCGGAAGGCTGCTTATTATCGGATCGCTTCCTGTGCTTGGCCCCTTTGCGGGCAAGGTAAAGATTTGCCAGTGTATATACAACAGATCCGGCAATGAATCCCAGCGAAGTGGAATCGTAACCGCCCTGCTTATATGCTTCGTCCATGAGTTCAAAAGCCAGTGCAGAAATAAGTATTCCGCTGCCGAATGCCATTATGGCCGCAATGAGCCGCTGCGAAACTTTGGAAAAATATCCGACAGCAGCTCCGATTAGTAAAGCCGATCCTGCAAGCAATCCCCAGAAACCGGCTTCCAGCCAGAGAGGGACCATATTTTTAACCCCTTTATATTGTGAAATTACTGTTTATTAATTAAATCTAATAAAAACAGAAAAATAGGAAACCCAGGATAAATGACCTCCCGGAGATGATGAAATAACAGTTAATAAGGACTATTACGGTCAATTGTAATAATTAAAAGTTTTGCATGTGCATTTTTTTCGGAACTAAAATTTGAGCCTAATTTTACTTATTCTGAAATAATAATCGTATATTGAATGCTTAATCCAAAAATATATTCACATATGGACCATTTAATGAAAAAAATCAGATTTGAAGAATTAAATCTTACGAAGGAATTACAGAAGGCTATTGATGATTTGGGCTATGAGGAAGCAACACCCATCCAGTCCGAGGCAATTCCAGCATTGCTCGAGGGTAAAGACATAATCGGACAGGCACAGACCGGTACGGGTAAAACCGCCGCTTTTGGTATACCGGCAATTGAAATGCTGGATCCCTCCGATAAATCACTGCAGGTTGTTATTTTATGCCCCACCAGGGAGCTGGCTATCCAGGTATCGGAAGAAATGAATAAGCTGGCTAAATACAAAAAGAACTTTTCTTTTATTCCGGTTTACGGCGGACAGCCGATCGACAGGCAGCTGAAAGCTCTCAAAAAGGGAGTGCAGATAGTTATTGGTACCCCGGGCAGAATCCTGGATCACCTCGACCGCGGCACAATTGACATGAGCGGAGTGAAACTGGTGGTGCTTGATGAGGCAGATGAAATGCTGGATATGGGTTTCAGGGATGATATTGAACTTATATTGAACCAAACTCCAAAACAGAGACAGACAGTAATGTTCTCGGCTACCATGCCTAAGCCTATCCAGGCGCTTACTAAAAAATACCAGAGGAATCCTATCAATATTAAGGTAGTGCATGAAGTACTTACCGTTCCTAATACCGAACAGATCTATTTCGAGGTAAAGGAAAAGAATAAGCTCGAGGCTCTTACCCGCATAATAGACCTCTATAATCTTAAACTTGCCCTGGTGTTCTGCAACACTAAAAGGGGAGTGGATGAACTGGTGGATCACCTGCAGGCCAGGGGTTACGCTGCCGAAGGTTTACACGGCGATATGAAACAGGTGGCGCGCGAAAAGGTTATGGATAAGTTCAGAAAAGGCAAGGTTGAAATACTAATTGCTACCGACGTGGCCGCAAGGGGACTCGATGTAGAGAACGTTGAAGCCGTAGTTAACTACGACATGCCGCAGGATGAAGAATATTACGTGCACAGGATCGGCAGAACGGGCCGCGCAGGTAAACCAGGAAAAGCATTTACTTTCGTTACCGGCAGGGAAATCTTCAAACTCAGGGATATTCAGAAGTACATCAAGACAAAGCTGAAACTGCATCCGGTGCCTTCGTTTGATGATGTTGAGGAGATGAAGGTTAATATTTTCATCGACGAAATTAAAAATACCGTCACAAAAGGCGGATTGAAAAAGTATATCTATTTTGTGGAAAGACTCATTGATGATGAATTTACCTCGCTCGACGTCGCCGCAGCACTCTTTAAAATGAGCTTTGGGGAAAATAAGAAGGAAACTCATACCGAAGCTGAACCCAGGAGCTCAGACCTCCTTAAACAGGTACGCCTGTTCCTGAACGTGGGAAAGAAAGATAAGGTGCGCCCCGGTGACATTCTGGGAGCTATTGCCGGAGAATCAGGTATTCCGGGCAAGGCAGTTGGGGAAATCAGTATGTTTGATAAATTCTCATTCGTGAACGTTCCTGAAATTTACGCCGAGGAAATAATCGACGCAATGCAGGGCAACCAGATCCGCGGAAAGAAAATCAACATCGAGATAGCAAACAAGAAGGACTGATCCTGAAAGACCCGTCCTAAATTGTTTACAGCCGACCCCAATCAGTGATTGGGGTTTGTAGTTTTAAAGCATACCTGAAAACTGAAAATCCATTATCAGAAATCTGATAACCACTCAGAATTCTGAGCAGTAAATCAGGTGCAAAACTACGCCCATGCCTTAATTCCCGCCCATTTCACGCCAATCCTCCGCCAATAAACCTGGCATATCAGTTGAATATAAAATCCCGGATGTATAATAAAAATTCAGTGAATTATGCCGGACATTGAACCCCGGACTTTTATACATGCATCCGTGTAAAATATCCCTCAACTAAAACATTGGAACTGTCTATGAAGACGAAATTAATGCTTATATTTGCTTTATTCATCCCCCAGCTGTTGTTCGCCCAGTACTGGCAGGAAAGAACGACTGAACAGAACTTCGAAAATTCCGACCTGTTCTTCAAAAGCCATTTCCTTAATACATTTGCCCTCCCGGGTTTTAAGAATGTTGCCCCCGGATTTATCCACGAACCGTTCCTGGACCTTTATAATAATCCCGCCAGCCTGCCGGATCTGAAGGACAAGGAATTGTACTTTTACCTCGATTTCAGGGGTGACAGGCAGATCCCTCAGATTGTTGGAAACTATATAACCCCGTATTACTATTCGTCCAGCCTTATGCCTGCATATACCGACTACCGCTGGATGGCAAGCGCAAGACAGGAACCGGAACCGACGTTTACAATCGGAGTGCTGACCTATCCCATAAAGGATATTAATAACCGCTTGTTTATCGGCGGATCTTATCAGATGATATACAGGAATGAGAAGTATTACACCATGCCCTTTTATATCTATACATCCAGCTATGGATATGATTCATTTAACGCAAAAGTTGCCGACCGGGCCAGCGTGCCGGTAATTGACCGCTACGCGGGAACGGACGAGATGCTGACCAGGGCATACCTGTTTACAGCTTACGCGGGCTACAGGATCCTGGACAACCTGCAGGCCGGAGTTTCGATAAACGGCGTAACCCACGACAGAACCGGGGCTTACGGAAATATAAATAACAGTGAATATGGTAATACAAGCGAATCTAAGAGTTCAAATTCCAATACGCAGGATAAAGACGAAAATTACCACCACATCGATTTCAGCGCGGGATTATTATATAAGATCACTCCGCAGTTTGAAGTTGGTGCCAAAGCAGGCAGACTGACAGGAAAAGCTGACCAGGCGTATAATTCGGGCAGCAGCTACTTTTACCAGTATAAAACCCCGTTCGTCGGAACAGACTATTCACTTAGCAATTCTGTTTCCGAAACGGTGCAGTCATGGAACCGCGATGGAAAAACCAGCTACCTGGGCCTGAATTTTACAAGGCGCTTTGATGAGGATAAGGAGGTAAGCGGGTTCTACAGGTATAGTAACAGCCAGATCGATCTTTCAGCCAGTTCTGCCATTAACGATACTTCGTTCTATGCCTATTCACACCTGAACACTTATAATAATGTTATCGATACTTCCACTTCCAGGTCATGGGGATCGGTGCACGACATAAGAAACGGCACCGGTTCGAATGACATTAACTCACACGAGGTAATGCTTAACTTCAGCTGGAAACTCTCGGGCCTTAATACGCTGCAGATAGGCTTTTACTACAACAGCTATAACAGCAAAATCAGTGATATTGAACCTGTTACTGCCAGAAGGTACTCGGAATACATTTCGCATTATTCTACCTATAATTACAGCTACCTAAACCGTCTTTATGAAATCAAGCATCTCAGGTGGGATTATGATTATACACAGTGGTCGGTGCAGATTCCGGTAATGCTTTACTTTAATATCCAGGACAGGTTTGGCATACTGATCGGCATTAACAGGATTCTTAAAAGCTGGGATATATCGGACCAGACAACCGCATTTTTTGCGCTAAGGCAGAGGGAGGAAAACGGTCCCATTAAAACCGAAACCAATTTTGGCGAAAGGTATAAGCAGCCTAACCAGCATTTAACGGAAAATACAACAGACGTGATCACAAGATTTGACGTTAAGCTTACCCCTCAGCTTAAAGTAAATCTTCTGCTTGACCCTGAATTCGACGGCAGGTTTAACTTTGCACAGTGGTGGATGAGTCTTGAAGCCCGGTTGTAAAGAAATTTGGGGCCGCACCTTGCCGGGTAAACATCCTTTACCCGGCAGCTCTTTAATAAAATGTTGTTTCTGTAAAAGTATATACATATTTTAATGCCGGAAGTGAACAGGATCTGCAATATGTCTTTATCAAATAATATTTTTCAGAAATCTTATTATAAAGTAAGAATCATCTTTACGTTCTGCTTTGTTACCATTGCACTAGTATTGGTGATGTCGGGTATCAGCTACCATTTTATACGCGACCTGTACCTGGAACAGCTCAGCGAACAGGTTAACTCGTCTTCAGACCTGCTTTCCAGGCAGACCGACCGCAAATATCTTAACCTCCTGCATCTTGGGATGCCTTTGCCGGCCACCAGTGATTATTTCAGGAACCTCTTCGGCAGCTGCCTTGACCCGGAACTGCAGAGCGAAGCCTTTATTTTCGACGGCAATTATATGATTATGGTGCACTCTGCAGGCAATTCCATGCAGGGCAAGGAAGATACCAGGCTCCTGCTTAACAGAAAGGAAATTTCGGAATTAAAGATTGGCCAGGTGACTGCTTCCATGCCCTTTAAAGGAGACGACGGGAAATGGTATATGTGGAGCTTCAACAGGCTGGATGACTCGTTCTGGCTGGCAATACGCGAAAGCGCACATAAACTGCAGAAGGTGGAAGAATTCTCGCTTTACTTCTGGTATATAGGCATTGGCGGCATCATCGCTTCTGTCATCCTGGGCTGGATTATTGCCAGAACCATATCCAGACCCGTGGACTCGCTAGTTAAATTCAGCAGCCAGATTGGCGAGGGAAACCTGCTTTCGTCTGCCCCGGATAATATGCATGGGGAAATGAAAATACTATCTTCTGCAATGGATAAAATGCGGCAGGACCTGTCCAAGACTCAGAATGAAAAGGAAAGCATGCTGGCGCAGATTGCCCACGAGATACGCAACCCGCTCGGCGGTATAGAACTGCTGGCTAATCTTGTTAAGGAAGACCACCAGAGGGAAAATAAGGAAACTGTATATCTCAATAAAATACTTGGCGAGGTTAACGGACTGAAGTCACTTATCACTGCCTTCCTTAACTACAGCCGTCCTGCTGCCCCGAGTCCCGCATGGATCAGTATCAGCAGCATTTTCGAAGAGATTGAACATATCTTTCATACCAGGCTGGAAGAAAAGAAATGCCGCCTGATCTTTAAAGACGAGCAGGGAGAAATATTCTTCGATCCGGTTCATTTGAGAAATGTGCTGATCAACCTGACAGCCAATGCCCTGGAATCCATAACGGCGGACGGAACAATCTGTATAAGTGCAGTAAAGGAAAATAACAGGTGGAAGATCAGCGTTACAGATGACGGCTGCGGAATATCA
>JBLMZM010000034.1:0-4168 GCA_050258815.1 Ignavibacteriales bacterium | reverse complement strand
GAAAGCCGAAGACGTCACCCTTATATACGTTCAGGTCCAGGTTGTCTACAGCCCTGACCTCCCTGAACTGCTTGGAAAGCCCTTTTACCTCAATTACTTTTTCTGAAGACAAATTCATCTCCTGTTAATTTATGACTTTAATCAAAAATGACATGAGTAATAGTGCTGAGTTAAAAATTTAAATTAAATTACTGATTTTTTAATTAACTCACATGAAAACTTTAAGTATTTTCGCGGTGTAAAAATGTATTTAACCGGTAAAAACTGTTTCTTTACCGATTTAGACTACCCGATTTAAAATAAGTTCTGTATTTATTGGCCAGTAATTATCAAAATAAATAAGGGAAAAAATGCGAAAGGTACTTTTATGCGTTTGTTTAGTGCTCATATGTCATATGTCTGTATTTGCTCAGGGGGACAAAAGGGGAACTATCAGCGGTTTTGTTTATGACAAGACGAACGGGGAAGCCCTGATAGGGGCGAGTGTATATCTGGAAAATCTTAATATTGGTGCTGCGACCAACCTTAGCGGATATTTCGTCATTCCTAATGTGCCGTTGGGAAAGCAGACACTGATAGTAAGCTTTGTAAGTTTTGCTACTAAAAAAATTGAGCTGAACGTGGTGAAGAACAGCTCTATAGACAAGATCTATCTTGAACCCGATGCGGTTCAGACCAAAGAGGTGGTGATAAAGGGCGACTCGATGAGGACGGTCGACAAGCTGTTTGCGAAGCCTATATCCAAAATAGAACTTAATGCCAAACAGATAAACAATATACCGAGGGTAATTGAAGCCGATCTTCTGAGGTCACTCCAGACGCTGCCAGGAATACAGTCGCTCTCCGATTTTTCTTCGGCATTATATATCAGGGGAGGCACGCCGGATCAGAACCTTTATCTTATCGACGGAACGGACGTTTACAATCCTGAACACGCATTCGGGCTTTTTTCAACGTTCAACACGAACGCAATTAAAAAGGTGGAGCTCTCCAAGGGCGGGTTTTCTGCCGAATACGGGGGCAGGCTGTCATCAATACTGAATGTTACGAACCTGGACGGCAACAGGAACCGCTTCCAGGGTGACGTATCGGTAAGTCTGCTGGCTGCCTCAGCAACCATTCAGGCTCCGCTCGGTTCGATAGGTTCACTCTCAGGCTCAATAAGGCGGACCTATCTGGATCAGACCATCGCCAAAGTAGTGGATGAAATACCTGAATATTATTTTTATGACGGCAACCTGAAGGCTTTTCTGGACCTGGATTCGAAGAACAAGGTTGTAATCAGCTTCTATGGGGGTCAGGACAAGCTTAACTATATCTTCGACAAGAAGGCAGAGGATCCGCTGGGTTTCATTTATAACTGGGGGAACACAACAGGGAGCGTAAACTGGAAAAGAATATTCAATCCTGAGCTGTTTGCAAATTTCTGGGTTACGGCCAGCCGCTTTAGCTCCCACTTCAGGTTTGACGAAATGATTGCCGAAGATAACGTTATTACTGACCTTACATTTAAGGGCAACCTGGAATATTACATTTCTAAACAGTTCGACGTGAAATTCGGCTTCGAACAGAAGAACCTTACCGGCATGCTGAAGGATGAATTCTCTGACGGCAAGGTGGATGTAGATAAACGCAGAAAGCTCTATACAGCTTTTGTTACAACGAACTGGAGGCCAGGTGAATTGTGGGATATTGAGACAGGTTTAAGATATGATTATTTCCATTCGGAAAAGGATTACCAGAACCTGGATCCGAGACTTTCAGTTAAGTACAAGCTAACGGAAACATCCAATCTTAAATTATCGGGCGGTATGTTTCATCAGTACCTGCACAGGATGCCGAGGTTGTTCTTTTCCAGCATCTGGACCACTTCGGATGATTATACCAAAGGCTCAAGCTCTGAGCACCTGATATTCGGTTACCAGAAGGAGCTCTTCGGGATTTATGAATTTGAAGCCGAAGCCTATTACAAGGGATACCGTAACATCTACTCTTTCAATCAGAACTACCTGACAGATATTACACCCGACAGGTATGACGAAAATTATAAACCGGTATACGCTGATACAAAAGGGCTCTATAACAGGGGTGACGGTAAATCGTTTGGTGTTGAGCTGCTTATAAGGAAAGATTACGGCGCAATTACGGGATGGGCCGCCTACTCGCTCTCGAGGACTGAGTTTACAGTGGACGGACTCAATATGGGAAAGGCATTTGTGCCGAGGCACGACAGGACCTCAACGGTAAACCTGGTAGCCAATGTTGATATAAACCAGCTTTTAGACGAGATAAAAGGGAATTCCACGCTGGAACAGGGCTCATCAAAATGGCTGCTTAGCATTAACTACATCTTTGCAACGGGTCAGCCAATTACAATTCCCGGATCAGTATATACAGTCTCAACAATGCCGGAACATTCGGTATACGATAATAATGTTGTGCTCTATCCGGCAGAGCTGAATACTGTCAGGCTGCCTGCATACTCCAGGCTGGATTTAAGTCTTACCTATGAGAAGAATTACGGAAGCTGGACACTGGCTCCATACCTGCAGGTATTCAATGCCGGCAACAGGAAGAACGTCTGGTTCATTAATTACAAGAGCAGAATAGTGGATAATCAGGTTTCGCAGGAGATCAAGAATATCAACATGCTTCCCATTCTGCCCAGCATTGGTGTTAACATTAAATTTTAAGAAAATCAGGAACATCTGAATATATATGGAATTAAAAATGAAACATAAAATATTAATATTCTTTTCAATAATACTTATGGGCATACTGCTGAGCTCCTGCGGTGAAAGCGCGGTGGATGTTTCAGAGGCAAAATATGAGCCCAAAATAGTAATTGATGCATATATCTATCCCATGAGTCCCGTGAATAACATAAAGCTTACGCGCAACTTTCCGCTTAATACAAATATAGATCTCACGCAGGCGGTGCTAGATAAAGCAGGCGTAACTATTACAGATATGCAGACAGGGAGCGTATACAGGCTTGATTACGACCCGCAGAATCTTACTTACTATTATAGCCGCGGGGATCTCGTAATTGGTTACGGAAAGAGCTACAGGCTGGATGTATCCGCAGAAATTGATGGGAAAAAGCTGACTGCAAGTTCCACTACAACCGTTCCGCAGAAGGGTTTAGACGTGCAAAACCGCTTTCTTGGCAGCATGAAATACAGGGAAAAAGACGCTGCCGGCAATGTGAAGAACTTCATAATAAATTTCAAACCCTCGGAAGGCTGCAGCTTTTACGGTATTGCAATTACGCCGCGTGATCCGAGTGTGCGGTCCTTCATTTTTGACAATGCATTTTTTAAGCCTGATACTGAAGACGTGATAAAGGATTTTACACAGTATTCCAGGCAGTACCGTTGGATACAGAATGTAAACTCCGCTGCCCCGGTGGTGGATTACAAGATTGAATGGTTTGACACATGGTTTTATGACACCTACGTAGTTAAGATATATGCCGGGGACAGGAACTTCTTTGACTTCTTAAGCACGCACAACATGGTGCAGGAGCCAGACGGCAACTTCCATGAACCCAGGATGCACATAGAGGGTGACGGTATAGGAGTCTTTGCTTCCGCCGTTGTGGACAGTGTGTTATTCAGTGTGAACAGGTAGAGGAAGAGGTAAAGGTAGAGGAAAAGGTAAAGGTAAAGGTAAAGAGAGGGCAGCAAGAAAAGGAATTTTTATTGTTTTGCCGGGGTGACGGGCGGGTAAACAAACGCTCGGGGAACATATTAACCCGGCGAATGCCGGGCTGGCCCAAATATGAATATGGACCTGAATCCTATCAATAACCCCAGCCATCCAGGCCGGAAAATGAGGAAGATTCCTGACCAACTCCTTATCTTTTATTACCCCGGGCTTCAGCCTGGATCACCATAACATATAGAGAATATGGATCTATCCTTTATCAGTAGCCCCGGCCTTCCAGGCCGGTGGGTAAGGAGGCCCCCCTGATCATCATCAACTAACTCTACTAACCATATCTACCCCGGGCTTCAGCCCGGAATAGATAAGAACGTGGATAATGTGGATTTAATCCTTATCCATAGCCCGGGCCTTCCAGGCCGAGGGATAGAGTAAATAGGTGATCCCAATACGAGTTGAATCTGATCACTATATCTACCCCGGGCTTCAGCCCGGAATAGAT
>JBLMZM010000033.1:0-3088 GCA_050258815.1 Ignavibacteriales bacterium | reverse complement strand
GATGGTCTGCGAGGATTTTGCCCTCTTCCATTGGGCGTGATTCTGCAATAATAACCTTAAACTTAGCGTATTGATTCCAGATTCTAAAAACTTCCAACAGAGTTTTGCTGTTAGAAATAGTAATTACTATGTGGTAGTTTTTAAGAATGGGTTTGGCATTCTCAAAAATACTCTGATATAAGGATGTATAACTATTGTGGGTACCGGTCAGAAATGAGTTCAGGTAATCAGGTTTGTCCCTTATTGTCTTCCCAAGTTTCTTAAGATAATTCCGGAATAAGGCAAATGACTCAAACTTTCTTGAAATGCGGGGGAGTGCATGTTCAATCTGCTTTATATTGTCTGCATGTTTCAGGAAAAGTTCATTTAATGCAGAAAGTAATTCAGTAGAACCTGAAGTATTATTCTCGAGAATTGATTCAAGTTCCCGGTGAAACCTGTCCTTCATTTCAAGTCCTGTTTGGCAGAATCAGTCATTATACCTTAAATTTAAATCCTTTTATTGGATCTCTCAATGTCAGCACAGGGCAGGGAGCCTTTCTCACTACTTTTTCAGCTGTACTGCCAAATAGCAGTTGTTCTACGCCTGTGTGCCCGTGAGTAGCAATAATAATTATATCCGCATCGACTTCACCGGCTGTCTCGTTTATTTCAACGAAGGGTTTTCCTGTTTTAATGATGACATCATATTTAATGTCTTCCGGAATCTCTCTACGGGCGAGATTTTCGAGCTCCTCTTTTGCCCTGGAGTTCAGCTCCAGGTCAACTGAAGGAAGTGCTACCTGGCCCATACTGAAATCAGCAGGGTAAATAATAGGTTCCACAACATAAATAAGGAAAAGTTTAGCCGAAACGTCCTTTGCGAAATCGATGGCATATCTCAAAGCATTCTTTGAATAGTCAGAGAAGTCAACAGGGACGAGGATTTTTTTGATTTGCCGGTCCATTACTTCACCTCCGGTTCGTTAGCCTTTATATTATTATTATAAACAGCAACAAATTCCTGATTCAGAGTTCTTAAGCGTTCAGCGAATATCTGAGACATTCCGCGCAGGATCCTGATACCTTTTTTAGGATATTTTTCCACATATTCATCCAGGTCGGGTTTAAATATCACGGCCAGTTTTGCTTCACCTACGGCAATTGCAGAGGCGAACCTGACTTCATTTTCCAGCATAGCCAGTTCACCGAAAAAATCTCCCTTTTTATAACGGGCAACTATATGGGCCGCTTTTTTGTCTTGAACCGTTTCCAGTACAACTTCACCTTCATGAACAATATATAGGGCAATGCCGGGATCCCCCTGATAAAATATAAACTCACCTGCACTATAAACCCGATTGTGCATAATATGCAACAGGATTTCTAAGTCCTTAGGCGAAAGATCCTTAAAGAGCGGAATGGAAGTGAGCAGGTTTATAATTTCACTTTTATCACTTGGAATTTTAAAAAGATTCGACCAAAAGTTGCTCTTTTTATCAATTTTTTTCTTATCCATAATCCCCTCAGGTAAAAATGCCGAATTCAGCAACACGCCAGAGCCTTTGACAAGGGAAGTTGTTTTCATATAAAGCTCTGCCTACAATTGTAGAATCTATACCCCAGTCAACGAATTCCTGAATTTTCATCAGGTCATCCTTGTCCTTTACGCCTCCGGAATGGGTTACTTTTTTCTTAGTAACTGCAGCAATACTTTTTGACAGTTCCACATTTGGTCCCAGGAGCATGCCATTTCTCTTTACATCTGTAACAATGAACCTTTCAACGCCCCATTGATTAAGTTCCTGAGCCAGGTCAACAGGGTTAATATCAGTCCTTACTTTACGGCCTTTGATTATGACTTTATCATCAAAAGAATCTATTGCTGCCGCTATATGTTTAGGTCCGAAGGTATCTAAAATTTTCCTGAATTCATCAGGGTTCTCAACTGCCAGGCTTCCGATAGCCAGTCTGTATACTCCGATATCCAGTGCTCTTCTTGCAGAATCAAGGTTCCTTATGCCTCCCCCGAGTTGAACTGGGATAACAACTGCCGAGCAGATTTTTTCAATAATACTTAAATTCTGGGTAGTGCTATCCCACGCGGCATTGAAATCCACCACGTGTATGCATTTTGCATTTTCAGCGCGCCAAATCATAGCCATTTCAACAGGATCGTTGTCATATTCCGGACATGCTAATTCAGGAATCCCCTGGACGACTCTGACTGTTTTCCCATCTTTTATGTCAATTGAAGGAATTACCAGTAATTTAGGTGTCACAATTTCCATACTCCATTGTTCTTTAATACTTTTTTGCTGATAATTATTTTCTGGATTTCGCTTGTACCTTCAAAAATCCTGAGTACTCTGGCGTCTCTGTAGAACCTCTCGATCGGGATCTCACGTGAAAAACCCATTCCGCCATGAATTTGCAGGGCTTTATCTGCTATTTCAGTCACTGCTTCCGAGCAGAACAATTTGACAATTGCAGCTTCCTGAACTATATCTTTCTTATCGTCGTAGTTCTTGGCTGCCCTGTAAAGTAAACTTTCCATGGCATAAATTTTTGCTGCCATTTCTGCAAGCATGAATTGTATAGCCTGAAATTGAGAGATAGACTTACTAAATTGTTTCCTCTGATTTGCGTATTTTGTTGATAATTCCAGCATCTCCTTAGCCGCACCCAAACAGCATGCTCCAATACCTATGCGTCCGCAGTCAAGGGCAGCCATTGCGATCAGAAAACCCCTGCCTTCAGTACCAATGATATTTTCTTTGGGAATTTCTACATTTTCAAATGTGATTGCATTTGTTGCACTTCCTTTTATTCCCAGTTTCTTTTCATTTGGCCCTATGCAAATACCCGGAGTATCAGATTCAACTACAAATCCGGTTATTCCCTTGCCCGTTCTGGCATAAACAGAAAAAACATCGGCAACAGATCCATTTGTGATCCACTGCTTGGTGCCATTTAGCACCCATTTATCTCCAATTAGCTCGGCGGTAGTCCCAAGATTGAAGGCATCAGAACCTGCCTCCGGTTCCGTAAGTGCGAATGCGGCAAGTTTTTCACCAGAAGCAAGCTGAGGCAGATACTTCATTTTCAG
>JBLMZM010000032.1:0-4314 GCA_050258815.1 Ignavibacteriales bacterium | reverse complement strand
TAGATATCTGACCAGGTCTCCTGTCTTGTAAAGCCTCTCTCCCTTAATTACTGCAAATGGATTCGGTACAAACTTCTCTGCTGTCAGTTCCGGCCTGTTCAGGTATCCTCTGGCCAGACCTGCTCCTCCTATGTGAAGCTCTCCTGATACTCCGACCGGTACTATTTGCATGTTTTTATCCAATACGTAAGTCTTGAAATTTGCAATTGGTTTTCCAATGGGAGGATGCGGATTTTCACCTCCCTCACACAGGTAAAGTGATGTACATACCGTAGCTTCTGTAGGTCCATATCCGTTATAGAATCTTCTTAAGTGATTCCACTTTTGGACAAGAACACCGGAGAGCGCTTCACCAGCTGTAATTATGGTGTCCAGATCGGGCATGTCCGTATAAGGCATAAAAGATAAAGCTGATGGAGGTAGTATGATTATATTAATGCGATTATCTCTCATGTAACCAGTCAGTTTTTCACCCGAGAGAATTGTTTCTCTGTCAGTCAGATACAATGTGGCGCCATTTAGCAGAGCAGGCATTATTTCAGCAACCGCACTATCAAAACTGAGAGAAGAAAACTGGATAATTCTCCTACCTGGTTTCAGGCCTAATTTGTCTTTCAGGACCTGAACGAGGTTTATTACCCCTTTATGGCATAGTATGGTCCCCTTCGGCTTTCCCGTGGATCCTGAAGTATAGATCACATAAGCAAGATTATCCTGTGATATTGAGATTTTAGGGTTTTCGATGCTCTTTTTCTTTATTTCATTCCATTCAGAATCTATTAGAATCTTCTTCAGACTATTGCTGAAGAATGCTGTAAATTCATTTTTTGTAATCAGCAGAGTGCATTTTGAATCTTCGGTCATATAATTTATTCTCTCAACCGGATACGAAGGATCCAGCGATAAATATCCGGCTCCTGTTTTTAATACTGCCATCACACAAACGATCATATCAACTGACCTGTCGACACAAAGAGCAACTATTGTTTCTTTTCCCACACCCTTTTCAAGCAGATAATGCGCCAGTTTATTACTTCGTTCATTCAGTTCCTTATAAGTAATCCCTGCCTCATTATAATGACATGCAATCTCTTCACCATATCTTTCAACAATTGATTCAAACAATTCGGGGATATTATTATTCAACAACGAAGTTAATTCACCTTCACAATATTGTTTTTTTATGATTTCAATTTCAGCAGCCGGCAGAATATTAACCCGGGAAAGCTTTTCTCCCTCATTATTTATAATATTGACAAGCAGGTTTCTGAAATGCGAAAGCAGAGTCCGGATAAAACTTTTTGAGAACAATTCTTCGTTATATGCAGCCTCAACAGATATCAGTTCACCGGGACCAATAACTATTGTAAGTGGATAATTGGTTCTCGAATGCATCTGAACATCTGTTATCCTGAAGTTCTTCTTTTGTTCTTTTAAGGCGGTGGTTATAGGATAGTTTTCAAATACCATTATGCTTTCAAACAGCGGCATATCACGCGGTATCTGGCTCCATCCCTGAATATCGGTCAGAGAGCAGTACTCATATTTTCTCTGTTCTGCCTGTTCTAATTGTAAATTCCTCAACCATTCGATAATGCCTATTTCATTATCAAACCTAATTCTTACAGGTAAAGTATTGATAAAAAGACCGACTGTAGATTCAATACCAGGTAGATCAACCGGCCGCCCTGATACTGTAGTTCCGAAAACTATATCATCTTCATGGCTGTATGTATTCAGTATAAAAGCCCACACTCCCTGAATTAAAGTATTTAATGTAAGCTTGTGTTTCCGGCAAAAGTCATATACCAATGCCGAGTCTTCTGTTGGAATGATAACCTGATCTGTAGTATAATGGGATTTGTAATTTTTATCAGTTGGCTTATGATTACCAAATGAAGTTGGCCCCTCTAAACCCGAAAGCTTTTTCTTCCAATATTCTTCAGCCTTAAGTATATCTTTTTGTTGAATCCATGAAATATAATCTCTAAATGGACGCGATACACTAAATTCATATGCACTACAGGCTATCAATGAGTCGTAATATTCAAAAACTTCTTTAATAATGATCTGAGAACTCCAGCCATCAAACAGGATATGATGTTGAGTCCATGAAAAACAATATCTGTCTGAATCAACTTTGATGAGAACAAATCTCAACAAAGGTGCCTCTCCCAGGTTAAAGGCCTTTTCAACTTCTGATCTTAATAAATCATTAAATTGTTCCTCTTTTTGAAAATCGGGCATATTCTGCCAATCCAGGATTTCAAATGGAACATCAACTGACTCAAACACTACCTGGAGCGGCTGGTCTACATCTTCCCACACGAAAGCACTTCGTAACACTGAGTGACGTTCGACAATTTTCTCCCACGCGGCTTTAAAGGCATCAACATCCAGGTATCCAATAATATTGCAACTTATCTGTTCTACATAAACGCCTGAATCCGGAGCCAACAGACTATGGAAAAGCATACCCTGCTGCATAGGCGAAAGCGGATAAATGTCTTCAATGTTTTTACTCATATTTTGCCTTGACTGTTTTTTGATTTAACCGGTTCAGCACTTTATTAAACTTATCACGATTTAGGTTGGCCATTGGAAAGTCTGATGCTGTATAATCATTGTTACTGGTCATGCATTTATCAATTAGTATTCTTAATTCTTCAATAAACAGATTTGAAAACTTTTGAATGTTACTCTCTTTAAATAACTTACTGCTGAAACTCATATGTACCTGGAAATTGTCACCTGAAACAAGACAAATTATATTTATTATGTAAGGTACTGGATTTAGAGGTCCTCTTTCAGGGCCCTTACTATATTCAGCCGGCATAAATAGTTGATTATCATCCCTGGTGAATTGGTTAAGCTGTCCCAGATAATTGAAAGAGATTTCACTTTTAGGAATTGAATTGAATTTTTCTTTAATAAACTGGTCTTTATATAAATATTTAAAAATTCCGAATCCCATTCCGTGATTTGGGACACTCCGCAACTGTTCTTTTATCTCTTTCAATGAGTCCATTGGATATACTGATGATGCCAGATCAAGAAATACCGGATAGATGTTTGTAAACCAGCCGATAGTTCTTGTGAGATCTGATTTTTCTTTTAATGATTCTCTGCCATGACCTTCCAGGTCGATCTTCAGGACCCTTTTATCTGTCCATCTTGAATAAGCTCGTGCCAGTGCTGTAAGCAGTATTTCCATAATATTTGCATTGGATTTCTTCTGAGCCTCACGGATCAGTGCCAGTGTATCTCCGGTATTTAAGACAGAACTTACAGAGACTATATCTTTTTCAATATTTTCATTTCCCTCAAAATCTTTTTCAATTGGAACCCATTTGTCGTATGGCAGCCTGAGCCAGTAGTCAGATTCCCTTTTTAATTCTTCCGACTTTGAATATTCATTAATAATTTCGACCCATTTTTTGTAGGAAGTGGACTTCTGTGGAAGGACTATCGGACTCTGCTGCTCTATCTGTCTGAAAACTGTAAGTATATCTTCAAGAAGTATACGCCATGATACCACATCGATAATTAGATGATGGGCGGCAATCAATAGTTTATTATTATTTCCCTCATTACAGCAGAAATATGCAAATTTAATTACTGGCCCTTTTTCAATGTCAAGGCTGCTTTGGATCTCAAATGCCCGTATTTCAATTTCAGTACTAAGGTGTGAATTTTCAATTTCAGATAAATCAATAATTTCAAACGGGAGATTGTCATTCAATTTGTTAAACTGCATTTCCCATTCATTATTATTAAGCCTGAAAGAAGCACGCAGGATTTCGTGATAATCCATGATTATCCTGACAATCTTTCTTATCATTTCCGGCTCAACGGGTTCTTTTATTTCAAAGAAAACAGATTGGTTCCAGTGATTTCTCTGAGGAAGGTTCCATTCAAAAAAAGCCCTCTGAACAGGAAGCAGTGCTGAATTATCTGATTCGGCCTCCTCTCCATTATTTCTCTCCTTTATTTCTGATATTATCAGAGATAATTGTTCAATAGTCTGGTGCTGGAAAATATGCACCGGCTCTATATCAAACCCTGCCTTCCTGGCTTTTGCGACTACCTGAATTGCAAGTATCGAATCCCCTCCTATCTCAAAGAAATTATCCCTGACACTGATATTATCCACGTTCAGAACATCCCTCCATATATCAGCAAGTTTTTTCTCTTTTTCAGTTCTGGGTTCAGTCTTCTCTCTATCATTTTCTGCAATATTTGCATCCGGTAAAGCTCTGCGGTCCAGTTTACCATTAGGAGTAAGCGGGAGCAAGTCGAGTGTGATTATCATTG
>JBLMZM010000031.1:0-12945 GCA_050258815.1 Ignavibacteriales bacterium | reverse complement strand
ATCAGCAAAGAAATAAAGAGCAGCAGAGTCAGTATTAAAGATTTCATTTATTCTACCCTTTTTTTTCAAATTAACTTGACAAAAAGAGAAAACCATATTATATTTGTGTTATAACACACATACTTCAAGACAGGCAGCAAGACAGGAAGTTAAATTTTTTTATAATTTTACGTGTTATAACATATATTGTTGTAACATGTGTTAAGTACAGATTAAACCAAAATAAAACAAAGGAAATACAATATGAGTACCCAGACTAGCAATACAGTAAACGAAAACATCACTTCAGCCCTCTGGACTTTAGATCCGGCTCACTCACGGCTCGAGTTTTCGGCAAAACACATGGTCATCTCAAGCGTAAAAGGGCATTTTAATTCATATGAAGTAAATGTCCGTACAGATGGCGATGATTTCAGAACTGCTGAGATAGACGTTACAATTGACGCAGGAAGCATCGATACCGGCAATAACGACAGGGATAATCATCTGAAATCAGACGACTTCTTTAATGCAGAGAAATATCCGGCCATTACCTTTAAGGGGTCTTCAGTCAGGCAGACCGATGATGAACACTACAAAGTCCTGGGTTATCTTACAATCAGGGGGATCTCAAAACCTGTTGAGCTGAACGTAGAGTACGGCGGAACGGTAAACGATCCATGGGGAAACCTCAGAACAGGGTTCAGCCTGAGCGGCAGCATTGACCGCTTTGATTACGACCTGAAATGGAACGCCCTTATGGAAACCGGAGGGGCAATTGTAGGCAGAACAATTAAAATTAGCGCAGATATTGAGCTGGTAAAACAGAAATAAATGCCTTAGTCTGATAAACTTATCCCTGCCGGAGACGTCCTGTCCGGCAGGGACAATTAATGATATTTCCCGGAATATTCTTCCCCGTAAACAGCCATTCTATGTGGCCCATTTGAAAATTCCTCACATTTATTTAATTTTTCTCATCATTTTTTTCCGAAAATGCTCTTCGTCACCATATATATATGTAAGAAGAAATATTTTTGTGCATCCCGGCGCTAAAAGTAGTTCTGACCTGTTTCCTTAAGAATTTTCATGAGGCCATCAATTCTTAATAAACTTTAATCTTAGGAGAAATATTATGAAACTTCACACTCTTTTGGTTTTAATTGCTGTACTGTTTGTAAGTTCAGTCAATAATGTTTCAATAGCCCAGGTTCAGGATTCAGTCGTAAAGTCAAATTTACCTGGCAATACCTTTTATTTCTATTTCATCAATGGTTATGCCCTTGCCTATAAGTTCTATAATTCCGGGAACTCCGACTTCAGGCTTCGCATCGATTTTTCAAGCTCGTATTCAGATAACAAAATCGACCGGAATAGTGAATACAAAAGTTCCTCGACGGATAAACGAATTTATGAGAATACCAGCACAAGCAGCCTGAATAATATTACAGCGGAATTTGCTTACTCATACAATTTCTACAGATCCCATCTTGGTCAGGCCTATCTGGGTGTGGGTCCTTTTATTTCGTATAGCAGATTAAAACAGGAGTCGTCAAATAATAATACTTATCCCGAAAATACCGGATATAATCAGAATGACAACAGTCTTAACTACGGTTTTTCTGCAGGACTTTCGGCATTCATCGGTCTGGAAGCTTTCATAAGTCAGAGCATCCGTGTTTTTGCTGAGACTCAGCTTACAGGCGGAAGGACCTGGAACAAATCAGAAGTTAAATATGAGGAAATGTCGCTATCGAGTTCTACCAGGACGATATCAACTTCTAATGATACAAACAGCAGCTGGTCCTATAATTTAACTTCTGTCAGAATCGGTCTTGGAATAAGTATTTAATAAAATTCTTTCCTGCTAAATAGCAGAATTTAGGAGACAAAATGAGTCCAGAGACAAGAATTGCCCTGCTGAAGGAACTGGAGAATTTAAAAAGGATCCGGTCCAGGAACAGCTATTCAGGGGCGTGGATAGGCTTATTGGTATCAGTTATATGGATTGTGCAGATTGAATACGTTATGAGCAAACCCGGGTGGTCATCCGCAATATTAAACGGATGCATGATGGTTCTAGCGCTGGGTCTTCTGCTGGAGAGTTTTTATGTTATTCTAAGGCATAATACAGACAGGAGAATGATTCTCCTTATTGAGGCGCTGCTGGATAGCCAAAAAGGTTTTGCAGAAATGCCGGAAAATCAGAACTCCCGTGGCTGAATCAGCCCCGGGCGGCAGATATTTTACTCCATTCTGCCCATTCAATGGAGACAAAGTCATTCAAGAATAAATTGAGTCATTTTTGCGAACTAAATGTCTTTCAAATGCTCTAATAATCTTTTATACCAGTAGACAATGCTTCTGCCGGAATCTTATCGCTTCCTTTGAATTTAGCTTAATAATTCATAGTTTTTGGACGATTAGTTTCCATGGAAGCAAATTTTCATACTTTATCAATTTTTGTTGCATCTTTAGCTGGAGGAGTCATGAAACTGACGAAAATGTTCTCGCTTGCTATTATCCTTCTAATCGCCCTTACTAAATCCACATTTGGCATCAATGAAGTAATTGTCAGAGTTCCTGATATCTATTTATCAAAGCCAGGTTATATTGACAAGGCGACACTTGTAGTAGAACCACTTGGCGGGTACTCGGAACAATCACTTTACCTGGAATACTCCGATCATGGCCAGTTCAGCCCCGGACAGAAAGTTGAAATTATTCACAGATTTGAACTACCCCAGGGGGCAGTTGTAAATGACCTCTGGTTATGGATCGGCGATAGCGTGATGAAGGCAATCTGCATGGATACGTGGACAGCACGATCAATTTATGACAGCATTGTAAGCATGAAACGAGATCCGGCTTTTTTAACTAAGAAAGGAAACCAATACGAACTGCATATTTATCCATTAGAGTCTGGGAAATTAAGAAAAATAAAGCTGAATTTTATTACTCCAACTCGCTGGGTAGGCTCGACCGCTGCAACTGAACTTCCATTATTAATGCTAAAATCAAATAACAATGCAGTAAAGCCCCTTGAAGTTCTTTTTAGAACAAAGCAGGACATGTGGGGTGAAGCCGGGATCAATGAAAGTCCTGATCAAACATTCAAATTTCTGAAGGACACAGCAGGTTACGAGTATAAACTATTAAATCTTACCGACATCAGCCAGTTCAATAGCCTTAAGTTGAACTACAAAATCAATATGCAGAATGGCTTTTACTCTGATTTAAATAAAGGAAGTGACAGTCTCACCTATTTCCAATCCTCATTCAAGCTCAAGGATGTTTTCGGCCTCAGTATCGATAGTACGAGTAAAAAGAATCTTATTGGAATTGATTTAAGCGGCAGCAGTAATAAGAACTACTCGATATTAATACCTAATTTAAAAAAGTTGTTCAAAGCCTCACTTAAGCCTAATGATTACTTTAATGTTATTGTAAGCGGAGCAGGCAATACAAAAATATTATCATCATCCTGGATACCTGCTGCTCCGGTCAATATCGATAATACGCTGGATGGATTTGTACAAAGTAAATACGCCGATTCTATAAGTCAAAGCAAACTTCCAAATTTAACGTACTGTGATAGCCATGCCCCAAATTGCTGGGGATTTACGGGAATTGAGTTATTTGCTAACATAAATAAATTTGATAATATTTACCTGGCCACAGAAATCTTCAATAAATCAAACATTATTGCTTCATACGATCAAGGCTTTGAGAGGATACCATCTTCAACTGAATTACCTAAGATCCTGGCATCTTTAGATACTTTCTTCCTGAACGGGGGAAGATTTGTTACCTATTATGATAAAAACCGAGACAATAGGCTCGAACCAGTAGCCACACATTATATAAATGGCTTAAGCACAAAAGCAGCCAATCACAATTCAATGACATTCTATCGCAATATAAATGGGAATATCGGACTAGACTTTCCTGAGAGCATAGATCATGCCGGGACATATACACTAAAATATGATGATCCTGACGTTAAAATTGAACTGCAGGACAAAGATGGGAACCCTGTTGTAATTTCCAAAAGGATCGGGAAAGGCCTGATTGTGGTTTCCGGTATTTGGTCGTTCAACGATGATGCTCCCTTAAAAAAACTTTTAGGAATGCCGCTCCTGGGACTTAATCATTCAAAAGCTCCATCTCAGTTGGGACAGACTCTGAATGCTATGAGTGATGAATATACAAAAAATAAATTTGACAGGGCTCTTGTCATAAGCAACTCCGATTCTCTGATTTTAGATCAGGATGCATTTGCATGGTCTGGTAATTATGCATCCCGATTCAGCAGTTCAGCAAAACCGGTCTTCAATTCAATCAATCTTATTGATGGTACTGTAAGTGTACCGCCATCTGTTACTGTAGATAATGTCACCTATTATGGCAGTGGTTTCTTATTAAAAAAAGTCGCCGATAATTTGAAGGGAATTCATTTTGAGGCTCATCTGAACGACTGGGATATTATGTGTTCAATGCTTTCAGCATATTCCATTCCTTCACTTGAACAATTTACCCTCAGGGCATCCGCAGATGACAGTCCCGATAAGATTTTGGAAATAAGAGAGATCAGGCAGGATCCGCAGGATAATAACAGTCCTAAATTTTTCATCGGTTCAGCCAACGCAGAAAGTGAGATTACGCTAGATATAGCAGCAAAGTTCACCGGGATTGATTCTCTAAAGACACGTTCTTTTACTGTACCAATTTTTCATGACACACCTCAAATAAACCCCGTAATTTCTGCAATGCTGGGAAATGAGGCGATAAAAGGATACTTTGCAAATGGGGGCTTTGACACAACAAAAATTGTTCAGCTTGCGTTAAAGTATAATCTGTTATGTGATTATACTGCCCTGCTTGCATTGGAACCGAACGATAAAATTCATTTTATGAAAGATCCTTTTGATGAATCTAAATTAACAAAAGTTGAGGATGAACCGAAGGCTGATTCACTAGGCTTTTCTGTTTTCCCGAATCCGTTCAATTCTCAGACGAAAATTCTTGTCAGGGTAAAGAGCCCATCAAAGGTGAATCTGTATATTTTCAATATTTTGGGACAGCTTGTTAAAACAATTGCCGACGGCGAGGAATTAATTGCGGGTAAATTTTACACTTGGGATGGCAGGGATTCCTTTAATCAGCCTGTCAGCAGCGGCATTTATCTTACAAGAGTTGAGCTAAAGGAAAGAGATTCGAATAAAATCCAAGCTTTTACAAGGAAACTTCTCCTGTTAAAATAGAGAATTTAAGGAAAGGCCAGCCATTTATGACTGGCCTTTTTACTTTTTAAGCTGCTCATTCAGGATACTTACAGGGCAAAATGGAAGGCGCTGCACTTAATCAGCCTTTACACGCGTAAAGGTGAAATTACCCTGCCCTTCAGTTGCTATTCAATGCGGCCCAAAGAAGAATCTCCTCACTTTTTCAGTATACTTTTCCGAGAACGCCCTCCGTCACCATTTTATATATTGAGAGCTTAATTTTTTGAGATCTTTAACTTGCCTCTGTAATTAATGACTCAAAACTGGTTTGTATTTTTTCTCCAAAATCTATAAACTTGAAACGCAGAAATCAAAGACACTGTTTCTGCTTTCCACGGAGTTCTACAGTTTTAGTAATAAATAAGGTTGCTGAATGAAACTTCTAAAAATTCTATCATTATTTCTTTTCTTTTCATCTCTCATTTACGCCCAGTCCGACGAGTGGATTAACTACAAGCCTCAAAGTGTTGTAAGTTGCCAGGCAGTTGATGGGCAATTCCTGTGGATCGGAACCGGAAGCTATCTTACAAAACTGAATATGCTGACTGGTGAAAGAGATCTCTTCTGTCCTGAAAATTCCGGATTGCCTGGATATAACATTAATGCAATTGCAGTAGACCATAAAGGGAACAAATGGGTTGGGACAAATTTAGGACTCGTAAAATACAACGACACTACATGGACCGTATATGATACATCTAATTCGGATTTGCCGGAAAACTATGTCCTGTCAATTGCCTTGGATAAGCAGGACAATTTGTGGATTGCAAACGGCTTGGGAACTGTAAGATTCGATGGTATAAATTGGACCACATATAAAATAAATGGTTCTATTACTCCAGCCGGCGTCGTTCAATCTGCTGCGGTTGATAATAAAGGGAATAAATGGTTTGCATGCTATGGCGGCGGACTGTTAAAATTTAACGATACCACATGGACTGTATACAACAGTTCCAATTCCGGATTGCTAGACAATTATTCCCATACACTTGCTATCGATAATGATGGAAATAAATGGATGTCTTGCTGGGCCGGGCTTGTTAAATTTGACAATAGTACATGGACAACATATAACCATTCTAACTCGAAATTACCGGATGACGGGATCCGGTCAATTGCAGTGGATTCTCTGGGAAATAAGTGGATCGCCACTAATGCAGGCCTGGCAAAATTTGACGGCAAAAACTGGACAGTATTCAACAGTTCCAATTCCGGACTGCCGGAAAATCAGGTCTTATCTGTGGTAATTGATGATATGGGAAATAAGTGGGTGGGAACAACTTACCGGATTTCCAGGTTCGATGACCAGAATTGGACTGTGTACAGGACTTCCAACTCAGGTCTTCTGTATACCGGGACCAACCAGATTACTATTGACAACCAGAATAATAAATGGATAGCAGACAATTCTGTTTTAACAAAATATGACGGAACTGAATGGACCGTCTATCGCCCTACTTTAACCGGAGTCTCCAATGCACAAATCACTTCAATCGCAATAGACCTTCAGGGGTATAAATGGATCGGATCAGACCTTGGCCTCTTCAGATTTGATGATACGACCTGGACAGTGTATAACAGCACAAATTTCGGGCTGCCTGGGAATTACGTAACATCAGTTGCCGTAGATTCCAAGGGTAATAAATGGCTTGGAATAGATTACACTGCCGGCCTGTTAAAATTTGACGGACAGAACTGGAAATTTTATGGCACCTCAAATTCCGGTTTCCCAGGAATGTACATAGTTAATTCCATTTTAATTGATGAGAATGAGAATAAATGGCTTGGAACCTCAACATATGGGGAACTGATTGAGTATAACGACACAACGTGGACAGTATACGATAAGTCCAATTCAGGACTTCCACAGGATCTGGTTACTGTAGTTGCAATAGATCAGCAAGGGAATAAATGGATTGGGACTAAAAATAGTGGAGTAGTCAAATTTGACGGCAGCAGTTGGACGGTCTATAATAAAACCAATTCAGCTTTAAGCTCTAACTATATATATTCAATATGCTTTGATCAGAAGAATAACATCTGGCTTGGAACGAATAACGGCCTGGGTAAGTTTGACGGGAAGGTCTGGACTGTGTTTAACAGCTCAAATTCAGGTTTGGACGCAAAGTTTGTTAAATCAGTAACAGTTGATAAGGATGGCAATAAATGGATAGCTACAGATAAAGGGGTGTCGGTCTTAAAAGGAGAAGGTATATTAGCAGAAGTTAAGACAGATAAGGTTTCGCACCCGGAAATGTTTTCACTTAGCCAGAATTACCCAAATCCCTTTAACCCGTCGACAAAAATTTCCTTTACAATTCCCGAAGGAAGATTTGTAAAACTTCTGGTTTATGATATGCTCGGGAAAGAAGTAGGAGTACTTGCAAATGAATACAGGTCTGCCGGAACGCATACGGTTCAGTTTGATGCCTCTTCCCTGCCCAGCGGAATGTACATATATTCCATTCAGGCCGGAGAGTTCAGAAGTTCAAAGAAACTTCTCCTGATTAAATAGCATTAAGAATTTTTCAATTCAAAGCCCTCAGGATATTTTTCCTCGAGGGCTTTTTGTTAATAGCACTTCTATCATTTCAGTAGTATGAACTTTTTAGCGGTACTGTAGCCGCCGGACTCAAGCCTGTAAATGTATACTCCACTTGGAAGGCGGCTGCCGTCAAACCTTACAGAGTAGCTGCCTGCAGTCTGGTATTCATCTACAACTGAAGTGACCACCTTTCCCAGTGCATCATAAACTATCAATCTTACCCTGCCATCGCTTTTTATGAAATAATTTATTGCCGTAGACGGATTAAACGGATTTGGGTAATTCTGAGAAAGTGTAAAGTCCCGGATAGCATAAGGATCTTCCTCCGGCAGCAGATCATATCTAATCTTTACAACTGCACCTGAGACCGGCAACTGATCCAACTGATCTTTCCCCCAGTTATAACGGAAGTTATAATCACTAAAAGGAGTTGCTGAATATTCCCACTCACCTTCATCCCAGCTGAAAGATTCTCCCTTAACTGCATTCCCGTTACCGTCGTATGTATAAGTAATTCTGAATGCATTCTCCCAACTATTACCGGACGGGAACTGGGAAATAACTGAAATGAGGCTGCCGGCTTCATCATATGCTCTTGTTGTCAGCCATCGTTTTACAAACGTACTGTCCTGCCATGCTTCATTAAGTGTGGAAGTGCAGCTGCCTTTAATATCATAAGTATTTGTAATTCTGTCACGGCGGCTGAGGATTCCATCCTGCCAGTCCTCATAAATTTCAGAAATCCTGTTTCCCCGGCTGTCATACGTATAAGCAGAACTGTTGGTTTTAACCCAGGCCTCACGCCCCCACCTTTCATACAAATATGAAAGTTCATTGCCCGCATTGTCAAAACTGTAAGTGACCCTTCCAATTCTAACCCATGCCCCATCCACAAAATTTTCCTGCATAATTGTACTGCCATTATTGCTATAAGTGCTGCTTATCCTGGTAAAATCAGTCCAGCGGCCGTCTTCAAGCCTCTGATATAGTGAGCTAAGCCGTCTGCCATTGCTATCGTAGTCATAAATATTTCTAAAATTGTTTACCCATGCGGTATCGGTAAAGTATTCCGTATTTTCATAGCGCAGATTATCATTAATGTCGTAGGTATAAATGACCCTGCTATGATAATTCCAGCAGCTATTTGACCAGATAAACCTGGTTTCCATTAGCAGATTGCCTTTAGAGTCGTACTTGAATGTTCTTCTGAAATACCTTACCAATGAGCCATCCTGGTTATTCTCTTCAGTTTCGGTTAACAGATTGCCCTTATTGTCATAGGTCCGGGTATATCTTTTACTTGAGTCAATTAAAATTTCTGAGGGGCGGTAGACCAGGTCACCCGATTCATTATCCGTCCGGGCTTTGCGGAGATTTTTGCTTGAGAGTTTCTGCCCGGTAAAGGGCGAAAGGTGGTTCTCATGCCTTAAGAAGCATGGCGCGGCATCAGGAAGTCCCATATCCTGTTCAATTTTTTGCGGGTAGGCACCTGCCTGCAGAAGTGCCATTAAAATATATAAGCAGAAAAGGCTTTTCACTCCGGGCTCCGGTTTGTTCTATTGAGTAAGACCAAAACAACTTATCATCAGCGTTCTGAAAAGCGGGTAAATTTCCCTCCTGTAATTTAAGGAGGTTATAACTATAAATACATTAAAAAATTGAAATATGAAACTTCCAATTTTCGACCTTTTTGTGATGACAAAAAAAAGGAAAGAAAGTCCGGACTACTCAGGAGTCCGGACTATTTATTTTCTTTAATTTTCTTTAAATATTTCTTTAGGTATCTGTAAGCCTTTGTTTTATAATGACTTAAGTGGTGGTGCTGTGTACCATTTGGTCACCAGACAGTGTACCATTTGGTCACCAGTTCCGGGTACCATTTGGTCACCATTTCTGAGTACCATTTGGTCACCTGTGTACCATTTGGTCCACTGTCCGTAATTCCCCAATAAAAAGTTAGAACGGGAAATTTTCAGGATTCTTTATCCCCAATTATCTGGACTTTGGAATGGAAGCTCTGAAGACCAGGGAGCCCTTGCTGAAATATATTTTCAGCTCTTTTACCATTGCAGGTATCAGAAGTGAGTCACCTTTTCTATATGACACTTTTTTCCCATTTAATTCAACAGAAATATTTCCTTCCAGAATCAGAAGAATGCTCACGCTGCTGTTATCCATAACTCTGGAGGAATCTTCTTTGAACTTCCACCTGGTAATTTCAAATTCCCTAGCCGGAACGCGGTATACATTTTCTTCATTTTCCTGGGAATTGCTGTTTATAATTTCAACCGGATGAAGGTTGTAGGATAGTATTTCAAGAAGCGAGTCGATATCCTTAAACTTTGGCGTAAGCCCTGCGCGGACAACATTATCGGAATTTGCCATGCATTCAATTATGTTCCCCTTCAGGTAAGCGTGAGGAATGCCCGCATCTAGAAAGATTCCCTCGCCTTCTTTAAGTTCAACAAGGTTAAAAAGAAATACGGGGAAGAGCCCTACGTCAGTTCCATACTGCTTCTCAAGCTCCAGGAAAAGGTGCTCTTCTTCAGTCCTTAGCGCTGGTTCCCTGCTAAGGATTTCCGTTTTTATTTTTTCAACTGCAGTTTTTAACTCATCAGGATGTGAGACTGATTTCTTTACAATTTCTTCATACAGGGATTTAACCTTGTTTTCATCGGAAAGCCATGAGCTTTGAATTTCATCCGTTATTTTACCGCCGGTAAACTCCTTTAGTCCGCCATAGCTTTCAACGGCTTTCAAGAATTTATCAAGCGGCTTAAAACCGACCAGTGCCTTAAGGCTGTCGAGGGCAATTGCAATTTCGGGTTTATGGTTATCGTCGGGGTAATTCTTAGGGTCCTTCTGGTGAAGAATTCCGGCTTTAGCTTTATCCGGGTGGGCCTGTATGGATAAGGCTTCAGAAGCAGAAAGTACTTTAAGAAGAAACGGGAGTTTTCCGTCAAACTTCTCTGCAACATCTTTGCCCAGAACCTCTTCCGGAAATTCATCTATCAGTTCGTTAAGGCTGATTTCCTTTCCACCGGAAAGAACGGCAGAAGAAGGTGCCTTAGGATGGGCTCCGATCCAGAGTTCAGCATACGGCTTACCCTCTTCGGGCTTGATGCCGAGGAGCTTTGGAATTACGGCCTCATTTCCCCTTGCGCCCCATTCATAGTTCTGTATTTTATTTTTAAGCAGGTATGCTACCGGCTCGATCTTTATTTCCTCAGACATAGTTACTTATTCCCAATCCTCTGCTTTTGTAATTACAAATAAACATGTTTTCAAAGATAAAAAAACATTACTTAAAACCATAAAGTAAGTATAAGAAAACCGGGCCGGATTCTCTATAGAGCCGGGGCTTCCTTATTTCAACAAGATGAACTTTTTAGCAATGTTAAATCCGCCGGATTCAAGCCTGTAGATGTATACCCCGCTTGGCAGTCTGCTGCCGTTAAATTCAACCCGGAAGAAGCCCGGATTCTTGATTTCATCCATTACTACAGCGACCCTGTTTCCAAGTATATCATAGACCGAGATCCTGACGGGTGCAGTTTTCCTTATGGTGAAGGCTATTGATGTAGAGGAGTTGAAAGGGTTTGGATAATTCTGCAAAACATTAAATTCCTGGGCTACTGAGGGTCCTTCATCCAAAAACAAACCATAAGCAATCTGTACAGATGCCCCGTAGTATTCACTATAATCCTTGCCGTTATTATAGTTGAATTCTAAGATTGAAGAAAAAGGTGTCCAGGCCCCGTCTTTCCATACAAATGATTCGCCTTTATCGGCGTTTCCGAAATAATCATAATGCAATCTCTGCATTTTATTATTTACCCAGATGCTGCCGACAAAGTTTTCGGAAAGAAATGTTAAAAGATGACCATTGGGGTTAAAGGTTCTGGTAATCCTGGAGGAGTCAATCCAGGCGTCCTGCCTCCAGACCTGCAGGAGACTTGTAACCTTATCCGAGTTAATGGAGTATGTGTTATTTGATCTTGAATTGTTAACCCAGGCTCCGTTATTCCAGTCTTCATAAAGTTCAGTAAGCTGCCTGTTTTTATTGTCAAATGCCCTGGTAATCCTGTACTCTTTTACCAGGTCGCCGTTTCTCCATTCCTCCTGGAGAAAAGAAAGCTCATTGCCGTTAGAGTCATAGGTGCTCGTTGTTCTCATAAGATTTGTCCACAGGCCGTTTTGCCAATACTGAAAAAGGTAAGTAAGCTCTTTGCCCTGGTCGTTGTAGGAATGAGTGTACTTTTCCCTGTTTTCCCATGCTCCGTTAGCCCATTCCTGATTTGTATAGGTAAGCAGATTTCCTCTGCCGTCATAAGTGCAGTCGGATTTTAAGACGTTTGTCCAGATGCCATTTGCCATTTGTTCCCAGGTATAGCTTAAGAAGTTACCATTGGCATCGTAAATAAAAGTATTTCTGGAATACGGAACCCAGGCACCAGACACCCATTTCTCTGAAACTGACACATACTTTGTGTAATTATCCTGATAAGTTTCAGTCATTCTCTCAACGTTTACCCAGGCGCCGTTTTGCCATTGTTCATAAAGGAAGCCTGCCGGTCTGCCGTTGTCATAGAAATAAGTTCTCCTATCAACGTTACTCCACTGACCGTCAGTCAACACCTGGGAAACTTCAGACTTTTTGCTGCGGTCCTCATTCCAGGTAAAAGTGGATGTTTGGGTTGAATCAAATATAATCAGTTTAGGCACATAAATATTGCCATCGGATTCAGTACCAGTTTTATTTTTCCCCAACTTCTTTATTATGAAGTTATTCAGACCTTTATAGAGCTCGCTTTTATCAGCGCTTTTGGTGCGCAATAAAAGTTGTTCTTCCTGTACCAGGGAGAAAGGCTCTATTCTATGAAGCTTTGCTTCGGATTTGACATCCTGCGGGCAGACGTATGTCTGTAAAAAAATGATTGCGATAATGGCAGTTAAAAGGCTCCTCATTACGGGCTCCAGGTTGATTTATGAGCAATCTTTCCTATTTGCTATGAATGTTTTTATGATGATCAGCATAAGGCTTGACCTGAATACAAAAGTTTTAAGCTGATATAATATACAGATAATAAAATTCTAAGTACAATCATAAATGGAGTCTTTTTTCTGCTTTTATTT
>JBLMZM010000030.1:0-8158 GCA_050258815.1 Ignavibacteriales bacterium | reverse complement strand
GCCGGATCTTCATATTTACCCCCTGCCCCATTTCAACAGCAGCAGTACTAACACTTATACTGCCGTCTGAATAAACATGGACAAGAGCGCTGGCCTGATTCATAAAGGTATTTGTAAATGAAATTCCGAAGCATACAGGCATCAGGGCCATACCCTTTTTCAATAATTTGTTCTGCCGGTTAAAGTTCCTTATTTCTTCACGCACTGACTGAACGTTGAATAACTTTGAGGCGTCTGTCCAGCTCCTGCGGGCAAAGCAGTTCTCAGCCTTCTGGCCATAATGGAAGAAATCTCCTTCATCAAGAAGGTTTTTCTTCTGGATTTCAGAGGCATCAACACCCATTTTTTCTGCAGCTTTATAAATAGCAGCTTCAATTGCAAACATGCCCTGTGGGCCGCCGAAGCCCCGGAATGCGGTATTGGGCGGCAGGTTCGTTCTGCAGCTGTAGCCGGTCGCCTTCAGATCAGGAATAAAATAACTGTTAGCACAATGAAAGAGTGTCCGGTCCAATATTGCAGGTGAGAGATCCGCGGCTGCTCCGGCATTCTGGTAAAAAGTAACCTCATATGCGAGAATTTTACCATCTGCGGAGAGCCCTATCTTAAAGTTTGAAGAATAGGGGTGGCGCTTGCCGGTAATCTGCATATCTTCCTGTCTGGAAAGCACAAGCTTAACGGGTTTCTTAGTTAAAACAGAGGCCAGTGCTGCCATTGCAGCAAAAGAATTGGCCTGATCTTCCTTACCGCCGAATGCGCCTCCCAGTCTGAGCACTTCCACTTCAATTCGGTTCATTGGAAGGCCGGTTACCCTGGATACTGCACGCTGTACTGCAGTTGGAGCCTGTGTTGAGGAAATGATTTTTATATTTCCGCCTTCCTGGCAAAAGGCAAGCGCACCCTGGGTTTCAAGATAAAGGTGCTCCTGTGCACCCGATTCAGCCGTGCCCTCAACAATTATGTCGCAGTCCTTCCATTTAGAGTCAGTATCTCCTGCAGAAAAAATGCGGGGGGGAATAATGAGCTGATTATTGTTAAAAGCTTCACGGGGCTCAGTTATCACCGGCAGGTTTTCCAGGTTTATACTGATCTTTCCGGATGCCTCCCTTGAGGCCTTGAGGTTTGAAGCCAGTACGACAGCAACAGGTTGTCCCATGTAGTGAACCTCGTTTTCTGCCAGTAGTGGTTCATCTGCTATGATACCCCCTATCTGATTAACCCCAATGATATCTTTTGCCAAAATTATCTTTTGTACTCCGTGTACCAGATATGCTTCTGTAGTATCAATTGAAAGTATTCTGGCGTGTGCCGAAGGGGAGCGGTAAATAGAAGCATATAGTGTTCCTTCCGGAACCGGAGCATCATCAATGTATTTTGATTCCCCACGCACATGATAAATAAAATCCTGGTTTTTCATGACGTCAATAATTCTCCTTCGTTTACCAGTTCAGGGAAGAATTTTAGAAAATGAGCAAGGATCAGCTGCTGCAACAGCAGGCTTTTATACTCAGCAGAACCACGGACATCACTAACAGGAGAGATTTCAGAACGTGCAATTGCTGCGGCTATACGAATATTGCCTGGTGTAATTTCCCTGTCCGACAAAAATTGTGCTGTCTTTTCCAGCAGCATTGGAACCGGTGCCACACCTCCGGCAGATATGTTAATCCTGGTGATGATTCTGCCATCTGTCTCAAAGTATATAGCTGAATTAACACTGGCAATGTCAAGGTATTGACGGCGCGAAACTTTTTCGAAGTTGAAATTATTTGGCTTCTGCGGGACAGGAAATTTCAGCGCTTCAATGATCTCATCCCTGTCTTTGTTAAGTTTTTTGTAGCCCAGATAAAAATCTCTTAGCGGGATTTCTCTTGTCTTTTCACCATTGCGGATTATAAGAATGCTATCCAGTGCCATAAATAAAATGGTCATATCTCCGATAGGAGAAGCGTTGGCAATATTCCCGCCCAATGTAGCCCGGTTCCTGATTGGCAGGGATCCGAAAAACTTCAAATAACTCTTTATACCCGGAATCAGATCTGTGAGTAAAGATGAGTTCGAAATATCGGTTGCTGTAGCAGTTGAGCTTATACAGCAAAACTTATCCTGAAGAATAATTTTACCGGGTTCCGGAACCGTTGGGATAAATCCGATATTCAGCGGCAGGTCGTAACGTTTTTGGACGAATACGTCGGTGCCACCGGCGACCATAATTTCATTATGATCCTCTCCGGGTAAAGTGATACTGGAGCGGAGTGCTTTTAATTTTTGCGGTATACCCGAAAAGCTGCCTGGAATAATGCAGTTATTTATAAGGAATTCCAGGTGGTTAGTGGATTCTTTTACTCCCTCCATGGCATTAATAACTTTTGCCGCTGCCCTTTTAATGGAGGCATAACCGGTACACCGGCAGATATTCCCGGCAATATGATTTATTGCCTCCTCAGCAGAATATGAATAATTTGAAAGCAGGTAGCCCGTAAAAGAAACAATTATTCCTGGGGTACAGAAGCCGCATTGAACTGCTCCTTCATCAATAATAGCCTGCTGCAGAGGGGAAAGGCCGTTACTGTTTAAACCTTCAATCGTGACCACGTGTTTCCCGTTTATGGCTCCAAGCGGCAGCAGACAGGAATTAACGGAACTATAAACTACTTTATCGTTATTCAAATCTCCTAGTAATATTGTGCAGGCGCCGCAATCACCTTCGCGGCAGCCTTCCCTGGTGCCAGTCAGGTTAATCTCTTTTCTAAGAAAATCTAGCAGGGGCATGGAGGGATGCAGGGAAGTATGAATTTCCTCATCATTGCAAATGAAGATTATTGGCGTATCCACTATAATGCCTATAAATGTTAAATTTTCTTTTATTTAGATCAGAAACAGCCTAAAAACGCTTTGAACTGAAATAATTACGCAAAGAAAAAATCAAACAGCATTATCAAACAACAGGATATCACATCCGGGCATAACGCACAGTCCGGAATCAAAAGGAAAATAGTATAAAAAACAGTAAAATGCCACCGGCTTCATAGGAATTAGTGTCGTTTTGTGGAAAAATAAATGGGCATTGGAAAAATATCATATTAATTTACTATTTTAAGCCCTTGGATTTCGAAATTAATATATAACTGCTTTCGTATACGGAAAAACTGAATGAGATTGAATATAAGGGTGCTAGGCAGCTCCAGCGCCGGGAATTGCACGCTGATCTGGGATAACAGCAGCGCAGTAATGGTTGACTGTGGTTTTACTCCTAAATATATATTGAACCAACTGGACCTGCTGAGTCTGGGTATTGGATATCTGTCGGGTGTAATTATTACTCATACGCATGGTGACCACGTAAATAAAGCCATGATGAAAGTGTTGAACAGGGCAAAAGTACCTGTATATTGCCACGAAAGGATCAGACGGGATTTAGTTCATAAATATGTTGTAATGGGTAACGGGCATAACCCGGGTCTGGTAAGGACATTCACTGAAGAAGAGATAACTCTTGGTAAGTTCAGGATTAAAAGTTTTGAAGTGCCGCATGATTCCACCGGAGGGTGCTTTGGTTTTAACATATTGAAGGAACTTAGCTCAGGGGTAAAGAAGGTTACTCTTGCCACAGATATCGGATATTACCATGATGAGATCATCGGGAGGTTCATTGACTCTGATGTTATTGTTGTGGAATCTAACCATGATATTGAAATGCTGGAAAATTCAGGCCGTCCACAGTATCTGAAGCAGCGGATAAAGGAGATAGGGCATCTATCAAATATGCAATGTGCTGAACTGCTTTCAAAAGTGGTAGTGCAATCGGATAAAAAACCGGAGGCCGTGATACTGGCTCATATCAGCCAGCAATGCAATACATCTGCCCTGGCCAGAATGAGCGCGCTTAATGTGCTGGATAATCATGGTCTCAATAAAACGAAGCTTCTCCTGACGCACAAGGCCGAAGCAAATGAAATATTCAGTCTTGAATAACGGTCATAAAATTTACTTGCCGGGAGACCAAAGTGATGTTAAAATTGTCTCCCGGAAGTAATGAATAAGCTTTATTACTGCATATTATTGGAATAAGCTTTTCACATTAATATTGTATTTTATAATTACAGGCTCCGGTTTTGTATCCTGATCAAAATATACATTTCCTTTAGAATCTGCTGCCCAGTATCTGAAAAGAAAATCCTTTGGGAAATCCTTATTGGAAAGCGAGGCCTTTTGTCTGGCTGTTGTGTCATATAAGTCTATTGTCCAGTCATTCTCTGAGACTTTCCTGAAAACAACAACTGACAAATAATTTTTATCAATAAATGTCAGGCCTTTCAATCCAGCCCTGCTTTCCATTATCCTTGATCCTTCCCTTATAGTCCACTGCGGTGGTTGAAATTCAGCAGATTCTTTCTTAATGGAGGATAGTAATACTCCATCTTTAGAATATTCTTCCACGAGGTACGGATAGAAATGGGCGTAATAGATATTGCCGTTTTCACCCTTTAATAACCTGCCTGAATTCCCGGACATGGCTACAGCAGGTGAAGTTTCCTTTCTTTCACAGAAGGAGTTGATTTTATCACCGGAAAGTGTGTAGTGATGAATTATATTCCCGCTGTAGGACATCTCGAATCCCGCAATATAGATTGTTTCATCGTCGCCGAATGTTATGGTGGCAGGCCACATATTTACGTCGAATCTGCGCATGTAGCTGCCATTATTGTCCAGGATGCTTACTGTTTTGTTACCCTTGTCCCCAAGGCACACATAACCTTTGCCTGAGACTGCGAATGCAGGTCCTACATTAATAAACGCCCCCTCATCTTTACCCCTGGCATATTTCTTCCGCCATAACAGCTTTCCATCGGGTGAAAATTTCAGCAGAGCCGAGTAACCGTCGTCCCAGACATAAAGGTTATCATCCTTATCACATCCCATACCCCTGATATTCCCGAATGTCCTTTCACTTTCCGGCGGTAGTGGGGAGCATACTGCAGGCAGAAGCGTATCTTTTTCGTAAGGCGCGATGGAAGATTCTGGTACGTTTGGATAGTGCCATACACTTTTAATTGCATCATTGGGCAGGTGGGTATGGTTTTGCGAAAAGGAATTGTAAAAGAGAACAAGGTTGAACAAAATGACGAGCGTGATGGTTTTCATTTTATACCTCTGTCTTGTGGAAAATATTGTTAATACTGAATGAACACTTTTTGAAAGAGCATGGGATTCCCGTCACCAAAAAATGGTGCTAAAATTCCGGAAACCCGAGGTTATTATTTATTCTATTCTGATAGGGAAGTGAATTGTTGTTTCAGTAGGACTCCCGTTTTTTATACTAGGGTTCCATTTGGGCATATTGTCAATGACACGCAATATTTTCTTGTCGGATTCGGGATCAAGCCCGATTTCCATTTTTGCAGTGACCGAGCCGTCAGTTTTAATGACAAAAACGACGCGGGCCATCCTGTATTTTCCTGAAGCCGGTAATGGTAAATTCTTTTGCAGATATTCCTCAAATTTATCCCATCCTCCGGGAAAAGATGCCAGGCGGTTTAAGGACGATGAATCCCGGGCCGTTTCAGTTATGCCCTTTTTTTCAGCAGGGATTTCACCGGATTGTAACTTTTCGGAAACTGGGCTTTTTTGTGGTTGATTTGTTTTATCATTTTGTATCTTAAGCTGTTTAGCGGTATCTGGTGATATCGTATTATGATCTATTGTCTGAATGAGAGCAGAGCCCGTTGCGGGAATAAAGTTTTCAGCTTTTGAGGCTCCCAGCAGGAACAATATCATGACCGGCAGCGGGATGCAGAACAGGACTTTTGTCTTACCAATTATGTCTGATCTTTGGAATGTAAGCATTTTTATCCTTCTTGCAAGAAGAGAGTGGAAGTTATTGGTAACTGAATTACCTCCAGGGCACATGGCATAGTTGAACAGTGTTTCCCTGTATTCACTGCGGCCAACGCCTGAATCAATTACATCCATATCGGCTGAGAACTCGTGCTGGGCTACAAGTTCCTTTTTCAGCATCCAGACTACAGGGTTAAACCACTGAATTATCATTATTAATTCATATATGATAAGGTCAACTGAATGAAGCATTCTTATGTGTGCCTGCTCATGAGCCATCAATTTACATAAAATGGGATCTGAGAGTCTTTCTCTGGGAATAAAGATAGTTCTGAAAAAAGAGAATGGGGAATGGCTGTCCGGCATAATAACAATTTTAGATTTGCCGACATACCTTTTCTCATTTTTAAAGGCCAGCATGAATATCTGGCTAATTCTGAAGATAAAGCGCAGGGACATAATGAGAACTGCGCCGATATAGATCATGAGAAATATGTCCGGAGCAGCTGATGATTCTGTTGTAACCTGCTGAGGTTTATTGTTTAGAAATACAGGATTCAGGTAAACAACAAGCTTTTGACCGTAAACGGGTTCAGGCAGCGCATAACTCATAAGAGGAGCAGTAACCGAGAAAATTGCAACAAAAAGAAGGTATGCCCGGTTCCAGGCAAAAGAAGTTTCCTTTCTTAAAACAATAAGATAGGAAAAATAGAAAAGCACCATGCATAAGGAAGACTTGAGTAAAAACAACTGGAGCTGGGTCATTTTCAGCCTCTTTTTTTAGTTCGGATTTCCTTTTCCATTATTTTCATTATCTCTTCCATCTCACTGACGTCAATCTCATCATTCCTGCTGAAAAAGGAAACCATATCAGCAAAGGAATTGGAAAAGTATTTTTTTATGAATCCCTTCATGTATTCTTTTGTGTACTTATCCTTTGATATGAGGGGATAGTATTCATGTGTGTTCCCGAATGCATTATGTCCGGCAAATCCTTTCTTCTCAAGCGTGCGGACGATGGTGGAAACCGTTGTATATGCGGGTTTAGGGTCAGGGAGTCTGGCAATTATGTCATTTACGAATCCTTTTCCCAGTTCCCACAGAACCTGCATTATCTGTTCTTCAGCTTTCGTCATTTCCCTGGATTTCATTCGTGGTTCCTTTGTTTAATCTCCGTAGTAAATATATAACTATAAATATAGTTTGTCAACTATATTTATAGTTGGAGCTGAAATATTTTTAATTTTTTTTATTTAGTTCAGGAGTAGTGTGTGGATATGAGTTTATGGCTTTATAGCATCTGCAAGGCCGGCCCACAGGTCATAGATGCCAAAAGCGGCTAATGCAGCTACTGACAACGCTATCAGAAATCTATTGAGGTGGCCTCCCAGCTTTCTTGTTGAAGCAAATACCAGAATTATTATAGCTGAGCATATGATCATGGTGGAATAAAAGCTCACCAGCAGCATTATTCCATAAACCGGGTTCTCATGCCATCCTTTAATGAGCAGGGGGCCCATTACAAGGCTCCATCCTATATATGCATTTGGGTTAAGGAGGTTAACCATTGTAGCCTTCATGAGTGTCTGCTGTTTATTGCTATCGGGCACAGAATCATTTTCGTTATAGTTCTTCCAGGATAAAAATGTATTATATGCAACATATAGCAGAAATATTCCGCCAGCAACCTGCAGCAGGTTCAGGAACATATGAGGCAAACTGGTCAGCAAGAGCAGCACCAGAATAATAATGGGACCATCGCTAAGCAGGGGAGCAAAAACCGCAGGGAGCGTCCTACGCCAGCCCCGGGCAATCGTCTGTGAAATATAATATGTCTGCAGAGGTCCCGGCTGCACAGCGGCAGCAAATGCAAAAGTGATCCCGAGGATCAGATATCGTATCATTTACTGAGAGACTCCATCTTACATACAAACACCCTGATGGTGAAAGATGAGTTAATGACAAGGTTTGTAAAACAATGATGAGGCAACATATACAAATTATATTGAAATGTAAATAAGAAGGGCACAGTCCAAAAAATACTGTCTCCCGGAACATTGCGGCCACGGCTAATGGCGGCCGCGCAAAAAAGTGCTGGGCTAAATATAGTAGTTGCCCTGAGCTTCAGGCTGATACAGAATCTCCTCTATTTTGATTTTTGCCATTTCCGCGGGCTGATCGAGTTCAATTTCCTCCCCGGTCTTGCATCCGATTATAGCTACTCCTTCGGGAGCAAGTATGGACAATCTGTTTTGGGACAGATCGGCATCAAAAGGGAAAACCAGTGTGTAGACATTTTCCTCTCCGGAAACCATATTCCTCA
>JBLMZM010000029.1:0-3727 GCA_050258815.1 Ignavibacteriales bacterium | reverse complement strand
ACCCACCGACATTACCACGCGGCCGCCTGCAGCCAGTACCTTGCGGGCCTCGCTCCATGTGCGATATCGTGTTACAGCGCCTTTTAAGCCGAACTCGGCTGCATGCTGCACAACACGGGGCCATAAACCGAATTGCCCGAAGTAGTTATCATAATTATCCCTGGCAAACTGCAGCGGGTCTACCTTGATATTATAGCTGCGAATAACCATTGATACCGAGGTTGGAGAACATATGCTGCCTCCAATTTCAGGATCCAGGGCATACTGATAAAAATGCTGTGTAGGAATAAATACAGATGCAGGCTTGTCGTTAACTATTGCGGCCAGATTGTAATTTGTTGTAGTTTTTGTGTCACTGACAAAGAAGCTCAGTTTCTGCACTTTGGGCGAGGGCTGGCTGGCGCTGGTCCTCATCATTTCAACCCTGAACTGCCACTTGCTGCAATAAGAATTCATTTCAATTTCGTCAATGTTTACTCTTCCGCCGGCATAGCTCGTCGTTCCATAGGATGACCATATCTGCGCTTTCCAGTATCCTGCTGTCAGCCATGGCGACCAGCCATTTGTATAAAACCGCATGAGAACCCTGAAGCTGCTGTTGTCATTAGGCACCCGCCCGTTCCATGAAGGCAGCCCCTGGTTGAAGGGATAAGCAGATGAGTCCGGCTGGAACTCTGCGTATCCGCTGAGAGCCCCGTCTGAGAGAACAATGCTTTTACCGTCACTGCCGGCCTGTATGCCGCTCATGGTTGTGATCTTTTTTACCAGACTGTCCTTTTCGAAATTGTAGAACTGATCCGGATAGGTCTGGCTGAATAATATACCCGAACTGAGAAAGAATAGAAGTAGAATTCTGGCTATCATATATTTTATTCCTTATGTTCCTGTGGATAGGTAATAACTGAAATAGTCTGGAACCGGAATGCAATATAATGAAAAATAGTTGATTTTTAATGAGGAACTAAGGGAATGAGAATCTCAGATGGTGAGAACCAGAATACCAGCCAGGAAGTTATCCCTGACTGGTATCGTGAGTAAATATTGAGTTAAAACTTTGGCGCCATTTTTTTTGCATGACTGCCCGACCATTTATTTCTGCCCCAGTCTGAACGCTTGCGTGCAGGAGCCGTTCTTAAAGCAGGTGACGGCTTACTGATTTCCTGGCTCTGTACAGGGTTATTGGCAGACATCATAAATGGATGGTCATTAACAACCGGGATAGCCTTTGAAATGAGCTTGTTTATGCCTTTCAGGTATTCCCTTTCCTCCCTGTCACAAAATGAAATCGCAACACCCTTGGAGCCGGCTCTACCTGTACGGCCAATGCGGTGCACATAGGTTTCGGGCACGTTGGACATTTCGAAATTGATTACGTGTGAAAGGTCATCAATGTCAATTCCCCTTGCTGCGATGTCGGTTGCCACGAGCACCCGGGTCGACTTCGACTTGAAATTCGACAAAGCGCGCTGTCTGGCTGTCTGGGATTTATTTCCGTGAATTGCCTCGGCAATGATTCCTGCTCTTACAAGATCCTTTACTACCTTATCTGCACCATGCTTTGTTCTGGTAAAGACGAGGGCTGTATTGATTGAGCTGCCCTGCAGCAGGTGAATGAGTAATGACTTTTTATTTTCCTTGTCGACAAAATATATTTCCTGCCTGATTATGTCCACAGTAGATGACACGGGATTAACAGCTACGAAAGCCGGGTCTGTCAGTATACTGCCGCTCAGCTTTTTAATTTCAGGGGGCATAGTTGCCGAGAAGAACATGTTCTGCCTGCGTGAAGGCAGTTTTGCAATGATTTTATTTACATCGTGAATGAATCCCATATCCAGCATACGGTCGGCTTCATCAAGGACGAACAGCTTTACGTGCTGCAAATTGACAAATTTCTGGTTTACAAGGTCAAGCAGGCGGCCAGGTGTAGCTACAAGAATGTCAACGCCATACCTCAGGGCATCAGTCTGCGGCTTCTGTGACACTCCGCCAAAGATAACCGTGCTGCGCAGGCCTGTGTGCCTGCCATAGGCTGATATTCTTTCCCCTATCTGAATTGCCAGTTCCCTGGTAGGAGTAAGTATCAAAGATTTTATTGTTTTTTTGTCCTGCCCGGGCTGTCTGTCTGCATGAAGCAGCTGTAAGATCGGGATTACAAAGGCTGCGGTCTTTCCCGTACCCGTCTGTGCACATCCCATCAGATCTTTTCTGCTTAGTATTACGGGGATTGCCTGTTCCTGAATTGGTGTCGGAGCTGTATATCCTTCGGTTTTGAGGGCTTTTTTAATAGGTTCAATGAGGTTTAAGTTGTCAAATGACATCAACTGGTTTTCCTTTTCTAAATTTGTAAATGCTGATATAATAATTATAAAATGAACCAGCACTATCAGAATGCATGATTCCTGTTGTATTCATTTAACTTCTTTTTCTTCTTTAATGATAATTTGTCATGATAACCAATGGTTCAAATACTACTTAGCCCTGAACAAGAGATTTACAAAACCGGGAAATAAACCGAAGCAAGCAGGCAGTTGAGAATTAATCTCATAATGGAAGTGAATCGATTCAAAAAATTACGGCGGTAACTAATCACATATTCAATAAGATTGAAGCAACCAATACAACACTTCCGGAATTTCCGCAATTGAAGCGGGCTCATCGGAAGTCTGGTACAAATATATGAATAAATTCTTCCATAACATAATAATAAACAGGGATATTTTTAGTACTTGTTAATGCCGGCATATTGAGCCAGGCGCCTGAATGCATTACAGGTGAAACGGTTGCATTTATCTTTGGGAGATTTTATATTGACGGCAATAATCCAGGTGGCAACAATTAGGTGGGCTGTTCCCGCATCCCTGGCAGAATTTAGCGGACTCTTTCCCGCGTGCCATGACAGAATATAAACTGCTTATCAGAAGAGTTTGATGATAATGAATAAATATTTATTTTATGTACTTAACAACAAATTGGCATTCTGGCTGACATTTGAATATAAACGGGAGGAATAAAATGAGAGAGCTGCTGGAAAAGGCTGCGGAGCGGTCAATAAGATATCTTGAAGGATTAGATAAGCGCAAGGTTGCACCGGGTAATGATGAAATTGCGAGGCTTGCTGCTTTTAACATACCATTTCCGGATAAACCTGTAAATCCCGAAACCGTTCTGCAGCAGATGGATGATTTTGGCTCACCTGCAACAACTGCTATGGCGGGGCGGCGTTATTTCGGTTTTGTAATAGGAGGTTCTCTTCCAGCTGCCCTGGCGGCAAACTGGCTGGCTGCGGCCTGGGATCAGAACAGCGGTCTGTATAATATAAGTCCTGCAGCCTGCGCAATTGAACAGGTAGCATTAAACTGGCTGCTGGATGTTTTAGTCCTGCCGCAGGAATGTGCCGGAGCTTTTGTTACAGGTACAACGGTTGCCAATTTCACTGCACTGGCCGCTGCCCGTCATTCAGTGCTTGCAAAAGCCGGCTGGAATGTTGAGGCTGACGGACTCTTCGGAGCTCCCCCGGTAAATGTTATACTAGGCGCAGAGGCTCATCCCACGGTGTTCAAGTCGCTTGGCATGCTGGGCCTCGGACGCAGCCGTGTTGTTAAGGTGCCGGTTGACAGGCAGGGGCGCATACGTCCCGACTCAATACCTGAAATTAAAGGTCCCACTATTGTCTGCCTGCAGGCTGGCAACGTAAATACAGGGGCTATAGATCCGATCCGGCAGG
>JBLMZM010000028.1:0-4059 GCA_050258815.1 Ignavibacteriales bacterium | reverse complement strand
ATCGATTAAAAGCTTCAGATTATCCCTGAAGAGTTTGTTGTCCTCAATTATCCAGATTTTTTTTCTGTTGTCCGAGGTCTTATTATTAATAATGTTCATCTTTTTACCCTCCGCTTTAACTATAATCTACAAAAGGGAAAATTACAATGCCATCACGCATATACGTTATCCGGTAATAAAATATTTAATAAAACCACGCATTTGCGTGATTGCCGGGAGGAGTGCTCATCTTTATTTTTCAATCAAATAAGAACACTCACAAAATAATTTATGTGGCGAATAAAGGAGGATTATATGAAGCGCAAAATGATCATAGTCGTAATGGTAACATTCATAATTACGGGAATATCTTTCCCGGGAGCATTAAAAGGGAAAAAAAATGCAGCGGCTACACGTGCAAAGGAAAATGAAACAGTATGGGTTCTGTTAAATCATATCAAGCCTGACAAACGTCAGCAGTTTGAAAAATTTATACATGAGATATTCTGGCCGGCATCCAGAAGGCTATCCAAAGCTGACCAGCAGTTGTTTGATCAGACGCGTGTGCTGCACCCGACGGAAAAAGAAAAGGACGGCACCTACACTTACGTTTTCATCATGGATCCTGTAGTAAAGGGAGGTGACTACTCGATAGAAAAATTATTGGTAAAAGAGTACGGCAAGGAAAAAGGAGATGAATTTATAAAAATGTTCAACGACTGCCTGGCCTCCGAACAGACCGGATGGGTGCTGACCCAATCTGAATTATAAATAGACTAATTATAGCATAAGTAAAAAATAGGGAGAAGTAAAAATGGAGAATATAGAAATGGTAATAAGGAGTGAAAACAGGAAATTCATGGAATATTTTTCGCAGCAGGATTCAGGAAAAGTAGCAGGACTATATACAAAGTCAGCCAGGCTGATGCCGCCTAATAATGATGAAATATGCGGGCCTGCAGAAATCCGGACGTTCTGGCAGGGGGCAATGAACATGGGAATAAAAGAAGTACAGCTCGAAACGCTATATTTAATCCTGAAGGAAAACATTGCGATTGAAACCGGCAAGTACATACTTAATACAAAGCAGAATGGTGATGAAAACACCATAGCCGATAAAGGGAAGTATCTGGTAGTCTGGAAACACGAGGATGGCAGCTGGAAGCTGCACATAGACATATGGAACTCCAGTGTCTCTGACTAACGGCAGTGTGTTTTTTTAATAATTCAATAAAGTAACAAATTAGGATTAGTTTATATGGAAAAATGAAAATCAAAGAAAGGTTGGTTCTTATGAAAAGGTTAGCTGTTTTATCATTTCTACTGGCGCTTGTGCCGGCTATATACATCAATGCTCAAAAGATGGATTTTAAGGTTAAAATGCTGATGGATCCGGCAGTAACTTATGATCAGCTGCTGAAGTCAATTGGGAAAAAAGAATTGCAGGTTACGAGCAGTTCTATTGAAGCAAAAGAATTATATCTTGAGGCACAAAAGCTGATTGACGAATTAAAGTTGGAAGAGGCAATCCCTGTGCTCGGAAAAGCAATATCACTGGATGAAAACTTTGCCCTGGCACACCTGCTTTTAGCCAAGGTGCTAAGAGAGATTGGAGACCCTGACAAAGCGAAGCTACACCAGCAGAAAGCAATGGAGCTTGCTGATAATGTTTCGGAAGGCGAATCGCTGTGGATCAGATATCAGAACGCTTATATTTTTGGACCAATGCAGGACTACATTCAACTAAGGAATAAACTCGATTCCACTTTTCCAAATGACAGGCGCATACAATATGAAATTGGTTCTTCGTACTACTTTGATGGTGAAATGTCAAAGGCCGTTGAATATCTGGAAAAGTCTGTGCGTCTCGACCCCGGTTTTGCTCCTGCATTCAACGTCCTGGGATATGCATATTTCAAACAGAAAAAAGATCAGGAAGCCGAAAAAGCTTTAAAAAGGTATATTGAACTTCAGCCAAATAGTCCTAATCCATATGACTCTTATGCCGAATTGCTTCTGAGTCAGGGTAAATATGATGAATCTATAGCGCAGTACCAGAAAGCCCTTTCAATCGATCCAGCCTTCTATTCTTCACTAATCGGGGTGGGGAATAACTACATTTTTATGGGTGAATATGATAAAGCCAGAGAGTGTTACATGAAACTGTTCAGTAATTCGAAAAGAAGGAGCGACAAGTATGATGCTCTCTATAATGAAGCAATATCATATTTGTATGAAGGCAATACAGAAAATGCCCTGAAAGCTATGGACAGGTATATCCGGCTTGCAATTTCGGATAGCAATTATTTCGAGGCCTCAACTGCAGCAAGCAGGATATCCTTTATACTCTCTGAAACCGGTAAAACAGACGAGGCGCTAAAACAAAATAATGTGGCCAATGATTTCCTGAATAATTATCAGGTGCCTGAAGCGGATAAGAGGCTGCGCAACGAATGGTTGAATCTGGATAAAAGTTATATAATGGTTAAGAAAGGTAACCTGAAAGAAGCCCGCATGCAGCTTGAAATATCCGAAAAGACGATGGCCGATGAAAAAGGGGGAGACATTGACAAATACTTCAACACGGTAATGGGTATGCTCTGCCTGAACGAGGGAAATTATGACGGGGCACTCAAATATTTATCGGGCGGCTTTACCACTGCTCCCGAGAACCTGTATTATACTGCGCAGGCATATCAGAAAAAGGGGGATAATGAAAAAGCACGCGCATGCCTGGACAAAATACTCAACAGTAACGAGAATAGCGTAGGGCTGGCGATAATGCGCCCGCGTGTCAAGGAGATGCTAAGTGCCAGGTGAGCATAAGTATTTGGAAAGTATATTTATACAAGGAGGCAAGTATGAAATTAGTGTTTAATATATTTTTTATTGCCCTCATTTCAGGCATGCTGCTTCATGCACAATGGAAGGATTTAACTACAGGTGTAAATGTCAGGCTCTGGAGCGTTTCGGCAGTCAACGATAGCCTCTGCTGGGCCGCGGGTGAAAAGGGAACAATTATAAAAACCACTGATGGCGGACAAACGTGGCAAAGGGCTGACGGCAATAAAATTGTAAATGGAGATATATACAGCATCTTTGCACTTGATGGTAAGACGGCTGTATGCACAACTACATTAAAAGATGCAAAAGGCGGTACAACAATGGTCTACCGTACAACAGACGGAGGACTGAACTGGGCACAGGTATTTTTGCAGCAGGGAGGTTTTATAGATGCCATATGGCTTACTTCTCCAGGCGGCTTTATGCTGGGAGATCCAGTGGGCGGAAGATGGTCCCTCTGGAAAACAAGTGACGGCGGTGCCACCTGGGACTCTACGGGTATGTTTCTGCCTCAGACAGGAGCTGAGATTGGGTATATTAATTCACTCTCTGTAACCGGGAATGATTTGTTTTTTGGAACCAGTTCGTCACGAATTTATCATTCGGCAGATTTGGGCAGAAGTTGGACCCGGGTGCAAATTCCAGTGACAAATTCATTTTCAGTTGCATTCAACAATTCAAAGACCGGAGTAATTGCCGGGGATACGGCTATTTTTCTAAAATCAACCGACAATGGGCTTTCCTGGAAGAGTTACTCGCCGGGAATAGGCAGCATTGCTTTTGTTGCTGGTTCTGATAGCCAGTGGTTTGCCAGCGGGACTGGTAATATTGTTTACGGATCTTCTGACGGAGGAACTTCATGGATTAAAGTCCACCAGGCTTCTGCAGGCTCATATAATGGGATTACCAAATCACGCTCCGGCAAGTATTTCTGGCTCGTAAAAGAAGACGGGGGAGTTACAAAGGGCGTAAACCTTGTAAAACAAGCCACCGGTCCAAAGTTTCAGGCTTTTCTTGACCGTGTGAATAGTTTATCCACGAAAGATAAACCGGCTTTTATAGACAGCTTCATGACGGCAAATCCTGTAATGCCTTTTGTAGAGCAGGATTCTTTCTGCTGCTTTGTCTACAGGGGGAAAGCCATTTCTGCCGATATCTCGGGAGATATGAATGGCTGGTCTACTTCTGTTTCAATGAATAAGATTTCCGGAACAGACCTCTGGTATTCCACTGAAA